>NZ_QUFH01000007.1:0-164712 GCF_003478415.1 Clostridium sp. AF27-5AA | reverse complement strand
AAATTTAAAGAAAAATGGTACTGGGCATAACACCCAGCACCAAGTTTGTCTACAGTCTGGAATTTCCACTCATCGAGTGGAAATTTTGCTTAATATGATAGAGATATTTTCCAGAAATCCGGATTTCATTATATTGGAAGATGATGCAGTTCTCACACCGCTTCTGATAGATGATGAAATATCTAGTTTGTCGGCAATCCTTTTAAATGAAGCGTATTATGAATTGCTAAAAACTGGACAAAAGATGGTTGATGGCATTCCGGTATTAAGTCCGACTTGCCTGATACCATTTAAGGCGAAAGCGTGGCAGGATTTAAAAGAACGCAAGTTAAATGGAGATCAGGTTGACAGCAAAAATATAAAGAAACATAAAAACGATGTGTTCCGATTAGCACTGTTAATCACAGACAATGGGCTACACCCTCAGCGCAAGAAGTATTGAGAATTTGCTGGCAGTCGGCTATAATGAGATCGAGAACATATGCGTGCAGAGGGGCGATGAATAGTCATCGACTGTGTGCATAAATATGATTAATTTTGGGGGTTTTATGGGAGCTGAAAGCAAAACGAGGATGACAGAGGGAAGTATCTCTAAGAAGATTATTTTATTTGCCATACCATTGTTTCTGGGGAATCTGTTTCAGCAGCTGTATAATACAGCGGATTCCCTGATTGTAGGTAATTATCTTGGCAGCAATGCGCTGGCAGCAGTCAGTTCGTCGGGAAACCTGATTTTTCTGATGGTAGGTTTTATTAACGGTATTGCCATGGGAGCCGGTGTGGTAATTGCCAGGTACTATGGGGCGAAAAACAAGGATTATCTCCAGCGGGCGATTCATACAACCACAGCCTTCGGTCTGGTGGCCGGAATCACACTGACGGCTGCGGGAATGTATCTGGCACCGAAGATTCTGGTACTGATGGGAACACCGGCAGATGTACTCCCGGAATCGATTGTATATTTTCAAACCTATTTTGCAGGTTCTCTGGGTGTAGTCATGTACAATATTTTCGTGGGAATCCTGCAGTCGGTGGGGGACGGCCGCCATCCGCTGATCTATCTGATTATTTCCTCCTGTGTGAATGTGGTGCTGGATATCTTTTTTATCGCAGGACTTGGCATGGGAGTGGGATCGGCAGCCCTGGCAACGGCTATATCCCAGTTTGTCAGCGCGATTCTCTGTATGGTGCATCTGATACGGGTGAAGGAAGATTACCGGCTGGAGCTTAGGAAGATTCGTTTTGACAGACATATGCTGAGGCAGATTATTCAGAATGGTGTACCTTCCGGTTTCCAGAACTCAGTCATTGCCATAGCAAACGTGTTTGTACAGTCCAACATCAATGCATTCGGTAAAATGGCCATGGCAGGCTGCGGAGCTTATTCTAAGGTAGAAGGTTTTGCCTTCCTGCCGGTGACCTGCTTTACTATGGCGATAACTACCTTTGTGGGACAGAATCTTGGGGCAAAGCAGTATGACAGAGCAAAGAAAGGTGCGAAGTTCGGTATCCTCTGCTCCATCTCCATTGCAGAACTGATTGGTATCACCATATATACGGCGGCACCGGTGCTGATTGCAGCATTCAACCGTGATCCGGATGTGATACATTATGGGGTGATGCAGGCCAGAACCATTGCGTTGTTTTATTGTTTATTGGCATTTACTCACTGTATCGCGGCTGTACTCCGGGGTTCCGGCAATGCTGCCGTGCCCATGATCGTTCTGCTCTGTGTATGGTGTCTGTTCCGTGTCAGCTACATCACACTGGCAGTGCGTCTGATTCCGGATATCCGGGTCATATTCTGGGCATACCCACTGACCTGGAGCATCAGCTCCGTGATTTTCCTGTTTTTGTTTTTAAGGGGAAATTGGGTGCATGGATTTGAGAAAAAAGTGACAGGGAGGTAACCAGATTAATGAATTATGCAGAATGTTTAGAACTGGCAAGAGGAAAAATGGGAAATTACTGCAAGGCCTGTCCGGAATGCAACGGAAGAGCCTGCAAGAATCAGATGCCGGGTCCGGGAGCCAAAGGAATCGGAGATACGGCGATTCGGAATTATGACAAATGGAAGGAAATCCGTGTCCAGATGGATACACTGGTGGAGAAACGTCCCATCGATACCTCTCTTTCGTTGTTTGGAAAGAATTTTCAGTATCCGTTTTTTGCAGGTCCGGTGGGAGCCGTGAATATGCATTACGGCGATTCACTGAATGATGTTTCTTACAATGATATATTAGTTTCTTCCTGTGCAGAGTTTGGAATTGCTGCTTTTACAGGAGACGGAATGGACAGCAATGTGATGGTGGCAGCCACGGAAGCCATCAAGAAGGCAGGGGGACAGGGAATTCCTACAGTGAAGCCATGGAATGTGGAGATGATTCGTGAAAAGATGGCGCTTGTCAAGGATGCAGGTGCTTTCGCGGCTGCCATGGATATCGATGCGGCTGGCCTTCCGTTTTTGAAAAATTTCAACCCGCCGGCCGGAAGTAAATCAGTGGAGGAGCTTCGTGAGATCGTGAAGGCAGCAGGAGTACCTTTTATTGTAAAGGGTATTATGACGGTAAAAGGTGCTTTGAAGGCTAAAGAGGCCGGTGCAGCAGCTATCGTGGTATCTAACCATGGAGGAAGAGTCCTGGATCAGTGCCCGGCAACTGCAGAAGTTCTGGAGGAAATAGCAAAGGCAGTGGACGGTTCCATGAAAATCTTCGTGGATGGCGGAATCCGTTCCGGCACCGATGTATTTAAAGCATTGGCACTGGGGGCAGATGCGGTTATCATAGCCAGACCTTTTGTCACAGCTGTCTATGGCGGAGGCCGAGAAGGGGTCGAAGCTTATATCCAGAAGATTGGAAGTGAGCTTGCAGATACCATGGCTATGTGCGGCGTATCTTCCCTTGCTGAAATTACCCGTGATTGTGTGAGAGTGTAAAAAAGTAAACTATCAAATATAGCAAAAATTAGTAGAAAGGATGAGTGATATGCGTTTTAATCGTGTATTTGTAATCGTACTGGATTCCCTTGGAATCGGTCCCATGGCGGATTCGGCCAGATTTGACGATGCCGGTGCTGATACGCTGGGACACATCTCAGAAACAGTGGAACATCTGGATATTCCGAATCTGCAGAGATTGGGGCTTGCCAATCTCAAGCCCCTTAAGCAGGTAAAGCCGACAGAACATCCGGAAGGATATTTCATGGCGATGAATGAGGCGAGCAATGGTAAAGATACCATGACCGGTCATTGGGAGATGATGGGCATCCGGACGGATAAGCCATTTATCACATTTACAGAACATGGCTTTCCAAAGGAACTGATTGACGAACTGGAAAAGCGCTGCGGCAGAAAGATAATCGGCAATAAGGCAGCCAGCGGAACGGAGATTCTGGAGGAGCTGGGTGAACAGGAAGTGAATGAAGGAAAGCTGATTGTCTATACATCAGCGGATTCTGTGCTTCAGATCTGTGGCAATGAGGAAACCATGGGACTTGAGACCTTGTATCATTACTGTGAGATTGCCAGAGAACTGACTATGCGGGATGAGTGGAGAGTTGGCCGTGTTATCGCAAGACCCTATGTGGGCAAAAAGCGCGGCGAATTCAAACGGACAAGTAACCGCCATGATTATGCTTTGAAACCCACCGGACCGACGGCGCTGAATGCCCTGAAGGATGCCGGATATGATGTGATTTCCGTTGGAAAGATTAACGATATCTTTGTGGGAGAAGGGATAACAGAAAGCAATCATTCCGACAGCAGTGTACATGGCATGCAGCAGACCATCGATATCGCAAAGCGGGATTTCAAGGGACTTTGCTTTACCAATCTGGTAGATTTTGATGCGTTATGGGGACATCGCAGAAATCCGGTGGGATATGGGGAAGAGATCGAAAAATTTGATAAAAAGCTGGGAGAGCTTCTGCCGCTGCTCCGTGAGGACGATCTGCTGATTCTGACGGCGGATCATGGAAATGATCCAACCTACAAGGGAACGGATCATACGAGAGAGCAGGTCCCGTTTATTGCGTATTCACCATCGGATACGGAAAGTGGGAAGCTTGATACCAGTGACACCTTTGCCGTTATCGGCGCGACCATTGCGGATAATTTCGGTGTCAGAATGCCGGAGGGGACCATCGGAACTTCTATTCTGGATCAGATAAAATAAATGACATTGGACTTGAAGTTAAAAACAGAAAGGCGGCGATTATATGGTTGATTATTCGGAAGGAACGGGAAAACAGTACCACACAGGAATCGGCCCGGAGGATATCGGCGGATATGTCATCATGCCGGGGGACCCCAAGCGATGCAAGAAGATAGCAGAACATTTTGAGAATCCGGTGTTAGTTGCGGATAATCGTGAATATACCACATATACGGGAACCATCGATGGGGTAAAAGTCAGTGTGACGTCAACCGGCATCGGTGGTCCGTCAGCGGCTATCGCTATCGAGGAGTTATCCAAGTGCGGAGCCCACACTTTTCTGCGTGTGGGCACCTGTGGCGGTATGCAGGAGGATGTACTGGGCGGAGATATCGTAGTTGCAAGCGGAGCTATCCGCATGGAAGGAACCAGCAGAGAGTACGCTCCCATTGAGTACCCGGCTGTTCCCCATGTGGATGTTATGAATGCCATGATCCGTGCAGCGAAGAATCTGAAGTTCCGCTGTCATGCGGGCGTTGTACAGTCGAAGGATTCCTTCTTTGGTCAGCATGAGCCGGAGGTGATGCCGGTCAGCTACGAGCTTGAAAATAAGTGGCAGGCGTGGCTTCGGATGGGATGCCTGGCATCGGAGATGGAGTCAGCAGCACTGTTTATCGCAGGCAGCTTCCTTCGGGTGCGTGTAGGTGCCTGCTTCCTGGTTCTGGCTAATCAGGAGCGGGCGAAAAAAGGCCTGTCCAATGAACAGGCCCATGATACAGAGGCAGCAATCCGGACAGCGGTGGAAGCCATCCGTATCTTGATTCAGGAGGATGCGAAGAATGAATAATGAGAGGATAGAAACACTCATCGAGGAAGCATTCGCAGCACGGAAAATGGCCTATACACCCTATTCTCATTTTCAGGTGGGGGCGGCTCTGCTGACTGAAAAAGGCGGGATTTACCGTGGCTGCAATATTGAAAATGCGGCCTATACACCGACAAACTGCGCGGAACGCACTGCCTTTTTTAAGGCAGTCAGTGAGGGTGAACGCAGCTTCACAGCGATTGCAGTTGTGGGAGGCCCGGAAGGAGCTTCGGAATTTGACTGGTGTGCGCCCTGTGGCGTGTGTCGTCAGGTGATGAAGGAATTCTGCCATGAGGATGCGTTTCAGATCATTCTGGCACGTTCGGTGAAGGAATATAAGGTCTATACACTGGCGGAGCTTCTACCGATGGGATTCGGACCGGATAATTTGCAGTAGGAACGCCGATTGCCTCATAAAGCTGGTATGCAGGTGTCAAAGACCCGCGCACTGTAATCTTACAGTTTCATTAATATAACTTAATATATTGGAACACCTTTTGACATTGCAAAAAAAACAGGGTACACTGTATGACAGGCGGGGATGGATTCACCATTTCCGCCTGTATTCAGAAGAAAAAGCGGACGCAGGTCCGATGAAAAATAGAAAAAGTGTGGGGAGTTTGGACGGATGGCTCAGAAAGAGTGGAAACGGGAAGAAATGAAACAGAATCAGGGAAGAACAGAGCAGAACCAGAGAAAAAAGGTTCAGAAAAAGACAGGGTATAGGGCAGTGCTGGCGGCTTCGATGTTTTTGATTGCTGCTTCGGCAGCCCTGTCAGCGTGCAAAAAATCACCGGCGGCTGAGACAACAGCGCAGACACAGGCGGCAGAGGAAACGGAGGGCGCGGTCAGCACGGCGCTCGGAGCGGCGGATCGGGTGCTGGAGGAGAATGGCATGCTGTACCTCAAATACCGCACGGAGATCCGTTCCCTTTCGAAGGAGACAGGCGAGATGAAGACGCTCTGCCAGTTTGACACAGGAGATGAAAACAGCACCTTCTGGGTCTACGGAGGCGGGCTGTATTTTGACCGGATACAGGCGGAGAGTGGCAGCACACAGGGCACGGAGCTTTATGGGCTGTATAGGCTGGATTTGGAGAGCGGTGTGGAAGAGCATTTAGCGGATCTGACGGATCAGCCGTCGGTGCTCTATGCGTCAAAGAACCGCCTGTATGTCAAGGGTTACAATATGAATGTCATTTATACGCTCGATGAGAATGGCAAAACAGCGGGAGAGCTGTCACCGTCAGACACGATCTACGGGGAGATTCCGGAAGGCTGCAGCGAGCTGTTTAATGGGATTCTTCCATATTATACGGAACAGTTTGGGTATATGCCAGTGCAGAATGAAACCTGCCTGGTGATTGCGGATGCGGACGGCAGCCATCCGAGGGAGATTTCGGATATTACGAATACATCGTCGGTGCTGTTTGCGAAGGACGCATTCTTTGCCCTGCTTCGGGATGGCAATGGAAATACGCAGTGTTACCGCTATGAGGTCTCCGATCCGGAGAAACGGACGCTTTTATATGAGACGGCGGAAAATATCAGCCTGGTGCAGTATCAGGACGGATATTTGTATCTGATGGAAAATCAGGCATCCCAGACCAGCACGGGAGAGTTTTTGTTTAAGCGGATTGCGGCGGATGCGGAGGCAGATGCAGCGGCAAATGCCGCCGAGGCGCAGAATGCGCTTTTTACGGTCGAGGAAGAGCCGGGCATGACGAATGATTTTTCTATGTATGGTAATTTTTATGTGACGGGAAATCAGGCATACTGCCAGCAGTTTAAGGATTACGGCGTTTATCTGGGCGAAAAAACGCTGGATGATGCGGCAGGCGGGGAAGCGACGCTGTTAGAGCCAGTTCTGTTCCAGTCTCCGATCCGGGAGCTGGGGCATGTCGAGGCGCAGTCGGAGACGTTAAAGAGTGCGGATGGAAGCCGGGAGCTTGGAAGTGTGTACGCGGAGCGGCTGGTATTTGACGGCGAGGGCGATGCGGTCGAGGCGATGAACCAGACGATGCAGGAGCTGCAGGCATCGGTTCTGTCGGCGGCGCGGACGGATTCCATGAATCTGGACACGGAGATGAGCATAGATACGGCGGAATCGGACGGATCGGAGGAAGAGACACTTCCGCAGGAGGCGGATGCAGCGCAGCCGGTCTATTCGATGGCGCTTACGATCGACGGAGATGACGCGATTACGTATCTGGATGATCATTATGTCTGCGTCCGTGCGGATGGATACGAATATACGGGCGGCGCACACGGAACGCCGTTCCGCCAGTATTTTGTCTTTGACCGGGAAACGGGGGCACGCCTGTCGTTGAGTGATGTGGTCGAGAATCCGGTGGAGGAGCTGCAGGCGAAGGTTGGTGCGGCATTCCGGGAGCTGGCGGAAAAGACAAATTTTGCCTTTGAATCACCGGAGGATCTGGAACATACGGTGGCAGACGGCATCAGCTACGAATCGCCGTTTTATCTGAGCGAGACGGGCGTGGTTTTCTATTATGCGCCGTATGAGATTGCATCGTATGCGGAAGGATTTCCGGAGGTAACAATTCCGTACAGCGAGTTGGAAATGCGGATTGAACTTAGCAAGTAGGAATTTTCTGAACTGCAACAAATGCGGATTGCGCTTAAGTAGAGATCTTGAAGTTGAGAAAAAAATCGCTTATAATACTCCATAGAAAAATAGTGTCGAACGAATCTGAAAGAATGGCACAGGATGAGGAGGAAGCAGCATGAAGACAGTTGTTAAGGAAAATGCGAACGGCGGCAAAGGACAGGTAGTTGTAAAATACATTCTGGATGACAATGAGTTAAATGCAAAATGTAAGATGTTTGCCGAGGTAACGATCGCACCGGGATGTTCCCTGGGCTATCATGAGCACCACGGCGAGAGCGAGACGTATTATATCATCAAGGGACAGGGCGAGTACGATGACAATGGAACGAAACGTCCGGTTACCGTCGGCGATAAGACCTTCACGCCGGATGGCTGTGGTCATGGCATTGCCAATACCGGAGATGAAGATCTGGTCTTTATGGCATTGATCCAGCTGGATTAAGAGCGAAGAACAAAACAGAAAAAGGTAACGGTTCACAGTAACGAAAAAAGGCGCTGGCACGGGAAGTGGTTCGATGTGTCGGCGCTTTTTGCCATATATGTCCGGAAAATGCCTATATGTGTAAGCGGAAAAATTGGAAATCAAAAAATAGTGGATCAAAGAAAGAAAAAGGAGGTGTGCCTGCGTGAAACTATTTCATCTTTCTGATCTGCATATCGGGAAAATGTTAAATGGCTATAGCCTGCGCGAGAGCCAGAAGAATGCGTTTTTGCAGATACTTAAATATGCGGAGGAAGAGAAGCCGGATGCGATTCTGATATGCGGGGATATTTATGATAAATCGGTCCCGGCGGGGGAAGCGTATACGCTTTTTGACTGGTTTCTGACCGAGCTATCCGGGCGCTGTCCGGGGACGGAGATCCTGATCATTGCGGGAAATCACGATTCACCGGAGCGGCTGGCGTATGGCGCATCGTTTCTGGCACGCCACCGGATCCATATCGCGGCGCTGCCGCCGGCAGATCGGACGGAGTATTTAAAGCAGGTCACACTTACAGATGAGTGGGGACCGGTTCATTTTTATCTGGTACCGTTTATCCGTCCGGGTCATGTGCGCCATTTGTTTGACACCAATGGTTATACCGATGCATTCCAGAAACTCCTGGCGCGGGAGACGATCCGGAAGCAGGAGCGCAATGTGGTTCTGGCGCACCAGTTTTTTGTCTGGAACGGTCAGAATCCGGAAACCTGCGATTCGGAGACGGCGGTGCTGACCTCCGGAGGATTGGATGCGATCGATGCGTCGGTGCTGGAACCGTTTGAATATGCGGCGTTAGGGCATATCCACGGGGCACAGAAGGTAGGGCAGGAGCGGTTTCGCTATTGTGGGACGCCGTACAAATATTCGATCAGTGAAGAACACCATCAGAAGGGGATCACGGTGGTGGAACTGGGAGAAAAAGGAAGTGAGCCGCAGATCCGCCGTCTGCCGATTCTCTGCCATCCCGATGTAAAGCGCGTGCGGGGGACACTGGAAGAACTCAAGCTGCTTTCAGATACGATGGAAAAGATGCCGGATGGAAGCGGACGCGCGGACGCGTATGTGAGCGTGGTCCTGACGGACGAAAAAGAAATGTACGATTTCCGGGAACGCCTGGAGGAGCTATTTGCGCATATTTTGGAGATCCGGGTGGACAATGAGAGAACGCGGAAACGACTGGAGGAAGAACCGGAGGAAAAAGGGGCGGTGACGCCGTTTCAGGCATTTGCCTCTTTTTATGAGGCGGTGCGCCACTGCCCGATGACAGAGGAACAGGAGACGATTCTGGCGCGCATGGTGGAAGAGGCAGAGGAGGAGGAACGCGTATGAAACCGAAGCTGCTTACAATGTCGGCGTTTGGCTCTTATGGGGGCGTGACGCAGATTGATTTCGAACGGGCGGGGACGGGATTGTTCCTGATCACGGGCGATACGGGGGCAGGCAAAACGACGATCTTTGACGCGATCTCGTTTGCGCTCTACGGGGCGGCGAGCGGCGCCGGGAGAGAGGGCGCGATGCTTCGCAGCCAGTATGCACCGGAGGACGCGGAGACCTGGGTGGAACTGACGTTTGAGGATAAGGGGCAGGATTATACGATCCGCCGCAGTCCGGCATACACGCGCCTCAGCAAGCGGAAAAATAAGGACGGCGCATACACGGCGACGAGTGTGGCGCCGAAAGCGTCTCTGCTTTTGCCGGATGGAAGTGAGATGTCCGGCCGGATCCGTGAGATCGATGAGAAGATCCGGGCGATCGTGGGCGTGGATCGCGATCAGTTTTCGCAGATCACGATGATCGCGCAGGGCGAATACATCCGTCTGCTCCATGCATCCTCCAAAGAAAGAAAAGAAATATTTTCGCGTATTTTCCATACCGGGATCTACGGTAGAATCCAGCAGAAGCTGCGGGAGGCAGATCGGACGCTGTATGGAAGGCTGGAGGATAACAAGACCCGGTGCGAGGAAGTCATCCGGCAGGTGACGGTTCCCAGGACGGAGGAGGCGGTAGCTCCGGAGTGGGAAGAAAGATGGCAGTCTTTGAAAGAGCGGTACCGGACAAATGGAGCGGAACTGCTTGCATTTCTGCATCAGTTGTCGGAGGAAAGCCGGAGGCTCGAGGAAGAGACGGGGAGACTGGAAGAGAATGCAATCCAGAAGCTTGCCGCCGGACAGAACCATCTGGAGCTTGTGAAAAAGGAAAAACGGGTACTGGAAGAAAAGAGCCGTTTGGAAGCATTTGGACGGGAGATGGAGGCTAGGCGCCGGGAAGCTGCCGCAGCCTATGAGAGCCGGAAACCGGAGCTGGAGGATCAGATCCGGCGGATGCAGGATGCGCTTCCGCTCTATGCGGAGCAGGAGAAAAAACGGCAGGCATATGAAACTTTGGAACATCAGCGGATGGCTCTGACCCAAAACCTGAAAAAAATGCAGAATCAGTTGGAAACATGCCGTACACAGGAAGAAATACTTCGAAACCAGGAGCGGGAGGCGGTAGAGGCGCGCGCTGCCCTGGCAGAATGCCGGGGACGGCGGGAGCAGATGGAACGGCGCCAGGCGGTTTTGCAGGAGTTAGGGAAATGCTGTGAAGCGGAGCGGACATGGAGAAAGTCACTGGAAAAACGCCAGGAAAAATTTCAGGCAGCCGCGCGGGCGTACCAGCAGTCAGATCAGTTGTATCAGGACGCGTCCTGCCGCTTTCTGGCGATGCAGGCGGGGCTTCTGGCGGCAGAGCTGCAGGAAGGAAAACCGTGCCCGGTCTGCGGCTCGCTGGAACACCCGGCTCCCTGCCGTCTGGAGACAGAGCCGATCCGGGAGGAACAGGTGGAAGCGCTGCGTGCCGGACGGGATGATGCCGATCAGAAGCAGAGGACAGCCGCTGAGGCATGCCAGGAGGCGCAGATCTCTCTGGAACATGAGAGCAGACGGCGGATAGAGATCCAGGGAAAACTGTACGGCCAAAATCAGGACAGCCCGGCAGCCCAGCCGGATGTGGATGCTCTGGAGAAGGAGCTACGGCAGATGGCACAGGAAATCCGGCGATGCAGGCAGGCGGAAACCACTTATACTGACCGGATTGCCATGGAAGAAACGATCCGGCAGAAACGGGAGGCGAACGGAGCCGGACAGAAGAAGCTGGAAGCTGCGCTGGAGCTTAAAAGAAGTGAGGTGCAGCAGGCGGCGATCGAGAGCCAGACGAGACGTAATGAGCTGGAGGAACTCTCGAAGCGGCTGGAGTGGAAAGACAGCCGGACACTCCGGGTGGAGCTTGAGAAGCGCAGCCGGGAGCTGGAAACACTTGCAGAGGCGGTGACAGCGGCTGATAAGAAAGCACAGGAGTGCCGGGAAAAATGCCGGGAGCTGGAGGGAAGCTTATCTTCGCTCCGGGAACATATGGAAGCAGATTCGGAAACAGATCCGGAAGGAAAAATCCAGCAGGCGATCCGGCATTGGGAAGAGAAAAAAACGCGCTGGTCGCGGCTTCACCGGGAACATATGTCGGTGCGGACGCGCAACGAGGATGCATATGCGGCACTTCGGGTGTATCTGCAGGAACGGGAGCAGCTTGACCGGGAAAAACAGCAGATCAGCGAGCTTTACCAGACGGCGGACGGAAAACTGAGCGGCGCGGCGCGGATCGATTTCCAGACGTATGTACAGCGCCAGTATTTCCGCCAGATGATACAGGCAGCTAACCGCCGCCTGCGCCGGATGACGAAAGGAACCTTTGAACTTCAATGCCGCGGTCTGGCCGATCTGGGAAAACAGGGAGAAGTGGGACTTGACCTGGATGTCTACAGTTTTGTGACTGACCGGGTCCGGGACGTCAAAACGCTGTCCGGTGGAGAATCCTTTCTGGCGGCGCTTGCGATGGCGCTCGGCATGGCGGATGTCATCCAGAATGCGGCAGGCAGCGTGAAGGTGGATGCGATGTTCATTGATGAGGGATTTGGTTCCCTGGATGAGGAATCACGAACGCGGGCGGTTCAGGTGCTGCAGGAGCTGTCCGGAGGAAGACGCCTGATCGGCATCATTTCCCACGTGACGGAGCTGAAAGAGGAGATGGGACACAAGCTGGTGGTAAAAAAAGGAAATGGTGGAAGCCAGGTGCATTGGGAGATAGAAGATTAGTAGGACGGCGCAGAGCCGTTGTGTGACGAAAGAAAAGAGGCTATTTACATATGACAATCGTAATTCCAGGGATGGTGACGATATCACTCTTATCTCTGTTTTACTGCAGTATGCTGCCGGAGACGGGGCGGAAGGCGAGAATGCAGGCATTTGAGCGGCAATACATCGCCCACCGGGGATTTCATGACAACCGGAGCGAATGTCCGGAAAATTCGCTCCCGGCGTTTGAGCGCGCGATCCAGATGGGATATGGGATCGAGCTGGATGTACAGCTGACAAAAGACGGGGTTCCGGTCGTATTTCACGACTGGGATCTGAAGCGGGCGGCGGGCGTTGACCGGAAGATACGCGACTGTACCTTTGAAGAGCTGCAAAGCTATCGTTTGTTTGGTTCATCTCAGACGATACCAGCCTTTGAGACAGTGCTTGAGCTGGCGGATGGACGCACACCGCTTATCATCGAGCTGAAAGCGGAGATTGTCCACCGGGAGCTGTGCGAGAAATGCGCGGTGCTTTTAGACCGTTATCCGGGTGAGTACTGCATCGAATCGTTCAGTCCGCTGGCACTCGGCTGGTTTAAGCGCCATCGTCCAAATGTTTTGCGCGGACAGCTTGCGACCAATCACCGCGGCGAGGGATTGAAAACGCCGGTCATTGTGCGGGAGATGCTTACATACTGTATGCTGAACGGATTTTGCAGACCGGATTTCATTGCGTACAACTGCCAGTTCAGCAACACGCTTCCGGTGGAAATGCTGCGTTATTTCTACAAATGTAAGATGGCGGCGTGGACGATTAAAAACCAGGGCGAATTAAACAGGCACCGGAAACAGTTTGATGTTTTTATTTTTGACAGTTTCGAGCCGGATCAATTCGTAAATTTCAACAAAAAACATCCTAAAAGATAGTGAGAAAGTCCTAAATTATGCTGGAAAAGTTGATTTTCTATGAAAATCTGCTATAATGGCTAAGACAATTTAATAATGAGAGATTATTACGAATTCGAGAGGACAAAGATATGAAAAAGAAACAGCTTCTTTCAGGCGTAATGGCACTTTTGCTATCTGCTTCACTCTGTGCATGCGGAGGCAGCAAGACAGCAGAAGGCACCTCAGAAGCAGCTGGCGAGTCCAGCGAAGCAGAGACCAGTAATACTCTTTCAGAAGGAACACCAGTACCAGGCGGCAGCGTTGTGTATGGCATGACGCAGGACCTGGCTAGTCTTGACCCCCATGTAGATACGGACGCAGGAACTAGAGACGTGGTTTTCAATTTGTACGAAGGGCTTGTAAAGCCTACTTCCGATGGCGGATTTATTCCGGCTGTTGCCAGCGATTACATCATTTCCGATGATGCAAAGACTTACACTTTCACATTGAGAGATGGCATCACATTCCATGACGGCACACCGGTTACCATCGAAGATGTCAAATATTCCATCGATCGTTATGCGGAGATTCAGGGCGAATCCTCCGCTTTTTCTTCGCTTGTAGATAGTGTAGAGGTGCAGGATGACAAGACACTGGTTGTAAACCTGAAAGAAAGTTATTCAGAGTTTCTTCCGATGATGACGATTGCCATCATTCCGCAGTCCAACGAGGACCCGGCAGGCAATCCGATCGGTACCGGCCCATTCAAATATGTTTCCTACACACCGGGACAGAACCTGGAGCTGGAAAAATATGACGGCTACTGGCAGGAGGGCGTTCCGAGCCTGGACAGCGTGGAATTTAAATTTATTGCCGATGTGGACACCGCATTTGTAGAGCTGCAGGCAGGCACCATCGACATTCTGAAATATTTAACCTCCGCACAGGCGGAGACACTGGGCGATGATTACAACATCGTACAGGGAAGCATGAACCTCGTCCATGCGATGTACTTAAACAGCGCTTACGAGCCGCTTTCCAAGACAGAGGTGCGTCAGGCACTCTGCTATGCGGTAGACCGCGATGCGATCAACAACTTTATTTTCGGCGGAAAGAGCCATATCATCGGCTCCCATATGATTCCGGCAATGTCGAAATACTATGAGCCGGAAGCAGAGACTGTATACAGCTACGATCCAGAGAAGGCAAAAGAGCTTCTGGCAGATGCCGGATACGCAGATGGCTTTGATCTGGAAATCACCGTTCCGAGCTCATACAGCCAGCACGTAGACAGCGCGCAGATCATCGCGGATGAGCTGTCCCAGGTCGGCATCAACGTGACCTTAAATCAGGTTGAGTGGAGCACCTGGCTGCAGGATGTATACAAGGGAGGCAACTTCCAGGCGACCGTCATCGGTTTTGACGGAACGCTGGCACCGAGCGACTGGCTCAAGAAATATGTGACAGACGATGCGAAGAACTTCATGCATTACTCCAACACTGAGTACGACGATGTATTTAATACAGCATACACAACCGTTGATGACGATGTAAAAGTAGAAAACTACAAGAAGGCGCAGATGATCCTGGCAGAGGATGCGGCAGCCGTTTACATCGAAGATCCGGCGAACCTCGTAGCAGTCAGCAAGAAGTTTGGCGGCTACACCTTCTACCCGACGGCAGCAGAGGATATGTCCCTGTTATATCAGGTAGAGCAGTAAAATATACAGTTACAATCCAGCAAATTCCTGCTGCTACCACGTTTTCTCACGGCACTTTCGGTTCCAAAAGTGCCTGACCGTGAACAGTAACCAGGAAATAACAACAGAATAAGAAGCGGTAAACGCAGGAGGGAATTATGAAATTCTTTATAAAAAAACTGATAACTCTCATTATCACATTGTTGGTCATATCCTTCCTGACGTTTACCGCTTTTTCTGTGATTCCGGGCGATGCGGCACTTTCCAGGCTGGGAAAGGACGCGACGGAAGAGCAGTTAGAGCGGGCGCGGGATGAGATGGGATTAAATGATCCACTTCTGGAGCGGTATGGAAGATGGGTGACCGATGCGATGCAGGGGGATTTCGGGGAGTCCTACCGGTATGAGGGAACCTCAGTCCGCTCCCTTCTGGCACAGCGGCTTCCGGTCACGGTGCTTCTGGCAGTCATTTCCCTGCTCATCATCACGGTGATTTCAGTTCCACTCGGAATCCTGAGTGCCCGGTTTGCCGGGAAATGGGTCGATACGCTGACGAACTGCCTGACGCAGATTCTGATGGCGGTGCCGTCATTCTTTCTCGGCATGATCCTGACCTACGTGTTTGGACTGATTCTTCATATGTTCCAGCCGGGTAAATTTATCGAACCGTCGGAAAATTTCGGAAAGTCGGCACAGTACCTTTTATTTCCGGCGCTCGCGGTGGCGCTGCCGAAGATTGCGATGGTGGTGAAATTCCTGCGAAGCTCGATTCTGACCGAGATGAACCGGGAATACGTGCGGACTGCCTACAGCCGCGGCAATACGGAAACGGCGGTATTGTACGGGCATGTGCTGAAAAATGCGATGATTCCGGTTGTGACGTTCTTTGCGATGGTAATCGCGGAGATCCTTGCCGGCAGCATCGTGGCGGAGCAGGTGTTCAGCGTGCCGGGAATCGGAAGACTTCTGATCAGCTCGATCTCCAACCGCGATTATCCGGTTGTGCAGGCGATCGTGCTGTATATCACATCGGTGGTCGTACTTATCAATTTTGCGGTTGATATGATTTATCAGGTTTTGGATCCGAGAGTCCGGACGGCGGAAGAATAGAGGGAAGACGAATGAAACGAAAGAATTATAATCTGATGATAGGGGGCGCGATCACGCTGTTCTTTCTGGCAGTTGCCCTGATCGGACAGTTCTGGACGCCGTATGGGACGACGACGATGGACTCCATGTCAGTCAATCTGGCGCCGTGTGCAGCACACCCGCTGGGAACGGATAACTTCGGGCGCGATATTTTGAGCCGTGTGATGGCGGGAAGCGGCAGCACCTTTTTTGTGGCAGTCTGCACGGTTCTGATCGGGTGTGTGTTTGGCACGATCGTCGGTGCGCTGACCGGCTATTTCGGCGGCTTTTTCGATAACCTGATCATGCGTTTCAATGATATCCTTTTATCGTTTCCGAGCATTCTTCTGGCGCTTATCTTCATCAGCCTGACGAAGCCGGGAAGCTACAACATCATTCTGGCGCTGGGAATCCTTTTTATCCCGAGTTTTGCCCGGATCGTCCGCAGTGAGGTGATCCGGTGCCGGGAACTGGATTTTGTCAAGAGTGCGCGGATCCTTGGCGCAGGGCATATCCGGATTATTTTTGCCCATATTCTGCCGAATGCGGCGGTCAGCCTTTTGACGGCGGCGGCGATCGGATTTAACAATGCGGTGCTGGCGGAGGCGAGTATGAGTTATCTGGGACTGGGAATCCAGCCGCCGGAGCCGAGTCTCGGGAGAATGCTTTACGAAGCGCAGTCGTACCTGTTCAATGCGCCGTGGTACGCGATCGGACCGGGCGTGACGATCATCCTGATTATTCTGGGATTCAGCATGGTGAGCGAGGGGCTGCGCTCGATGCAGCAGTAAGGAGGCGAAAAGATGGAACCATTGGTTGAGATAAAAAATCTGTCGATCCGTTTTCCAGAAGGAAATTCGACCTTTGAGGCAGTCAAGGGCATCAGCTTTTCGATCGGAAAAGGCGAGATCGTCGGAGTAGTCGGCGAGTCAGGGTCAGGAAAATCCATGAGTGCGCTTGCTCTGATGGGGCTGCTTCCGAAGGACGCAGAGATTGCTTCCGGATCGCTCTGTTTTCAGGGAGAAGATCTGGTGACCATGAAACCGGAAAAGCGGAGACAGCTATGCGGCAGCAAAATGGCGATGGTCTTTCAGGAGCCGATGACCTCCTTAAATCCGGTATTGAAAATCGAACGGCAGGTCGGGGAAAGCCTGCGGATCCATACGAAACTCGGAAATGCTGAGATCCATGAACGGGTGGTGCAGGCACTCTCAGAAGTCGGTCTGCCGGACCCGGAGGGGCTGTGCGGTAAATACCCGCATGAACTTTCCGGCGGCATGCGCCAGCGTGTGATGATCGCGCAGGCGATGATCAATTCTCCGAGTCTTCTGATTGCGGATGAGCCGACGACAGCGTTAGACTGTGTCGTTCAGGCACAGATCCTGGAGCTTCTGCGGAATATCCACCGGACCAAGGGAACGTCGATTCTCTTTATTTCTCATGATCTGAATGTTGTGCGTGCGCTCTGCAGCCGTGTGATCGTGGTTTATAAGGGCGAGATCGTGGAAGAAGGGCAGACGGAAGACGTCCTTCTGCATCCGAAGCATGAATATACGCGCCATCTGGTGGCGTCGATTCCGGAGGGAGAAAAAGGGGAAAGCTCCGGCGGGGAGATCCTGCGCCTGACGGATTTGAACGTATTTTACGATGTGCGTGGCGGTCTGTTCCGCAAAAAAGGAAAAAAACACGTAATTCACGATCTGAACCTGTCGGCAAGAGAGGGAGAGATTGTGGGGATCGTGGGCGAGAGCGGCTGCGGCAAGTCGACGCTCAGCAAGACGATCCTGGGACTTCACGACAATTATACGGGTGAGGTGAAGGTGCGTGACGGCGTCCGTCCGCAGATGGTATTTCAGGATCCGGCGGGATCGCTCAACCCGGCGCGGACGATCGGATGGATTCTGGAAGAACCGCTGCGCCTGCGCGGCATCAGGGACCGCGCAGAGCGCAGGCAGCTAGTGAAGGAAATGCTTGAAAATGTCGGACTGGATGAGTCCTTTGCGGCGCGCCATCCGAGAGAGCTTTCTGGCGGTCAGAAACAGCGCATCAGCATCGGCGTGGCCCTTCTCATGGATCCGCGCCTGGTGATCGCGGATGAGCCTGTTTCGGCGCTTGATGTGACGGTCCAGTCCCAGATTTTGAACCTGCTTTTGAAGCTGCACGCCGAAAAGCAGATGACCATCCTCTTTATTTCCCACGATCTGAACGTCGTGCGCGGGCTCTGCAGCCGTGTCATGGTCATTTACAAGGGTGTGATTGTGGAAGAAGGTCTGGCAGAAGAGATCTATGAGCATCCGGCGCACCCGTACACGAAACTTCTGCTGGAAGCGGCGATCGGCGGGGATACAATGGAACTGGATGCGGAGGCAGGAAAGCAGAGTGCGGAGCCGGAGAGAGACAGCCGGATGGAAAAACCTGAGCGGGGACAGACGAAAGAGAACCTTTTGGAACATCAGGAAAAAGAGCGGTCCGTCCAGAATGCACCAAAGAAGATAGCGGGCAGTGGGGAGAAGTGTATCTTTTATGAGCGATGTCCGAAGAGAAGAGAGGCGTGTGCCCATGTGCCGCTGTCACCGGAGGCAGTACAACTTTCAAGGACACACTGGGCGCGGTGTATTCAGATAGAAGCATAATCGGATAAGCTGAAATAGAGAAAAATGAAATAGCAGCCGAAAAAAGACAGACGGTTCGGCCTATGCCAGGGAAAGCGGCATGGCTCGAATCGTCTGTCAATGTTTTTTCCTGCGGTGGGAAATCAAAGTGCGCGGTTGCTCACTGGAAGAATCCTGCTGCCCCTGCTGTGCCTCACCGGAAAGCTGCAGCGGCTCCCGGCGGTGCCGGAGTGAATGGTAAAAAAGCCAGATCAGATCCACCAGGGCGATCAGAAACGCACATCCGGCTAATAGATGAAATACCTCATGCGTCAGGGCAGGATACGGCAGAGCGGATATGATATAAGGAGAAGTCATATTCCGCAGGGAGCTCACCGTCCAGGAGAGACTGTCCGCCATCGTCTGGAGAAGCGATTCATAGGTATCCTCGTTCAGGCGGATCAAACGCCCGTTTAATGAAAGTGCTTTGCGTTCGGGCGGCTCTGGATAGCCGGAAGACGGATCGAGCAGATAGAAATGGCAGGTTCCATTTTCCAGAGAGTAATAATAATATCCGGTCTCTTTCTTTCCATCGTAGGCAGCGCACCCTGTATAATATAAGGAAGGAGCGTTCACCGAGACATAGGGCTGAGCCGGGTTATAAAAATCTTCAAACTTGCACTGGCTGTTTATCGGCCGCGGGGAGTGTGAATTCTCTCCGGCATTCTGCCACAGGAGCAGGATGGACGCGATCAGCACCAGCGCCGGAAGCCACATCTGCCGGCGGTAAAAACGGCGGCTTTTGATGGGGGAATGTTTTTGTTTTTCAGTCAAATTTTTCATACGCTATAGTATAGTCAGTTCTGCGTGGAACGTCAAGAGTTAGTGTATACGACAAAATCCTGCTGCCACCACGTTTTCTTACGGCACTTTCGGTTCCAAAAGTGCCTGCCTGTGAACAATTACTCCATTCCTGGTCATCTGCGCGTGCTTTTTCAATTATTCTTGCAAACAGGGCGAAAAATTGCTATGATGGGAGTGCTGGCATCGGAAGGAGATTGTGCAGTAGGGGAAAGCTTTCGGTGCATGGCAGTCATTTTTGCATCGGCAATATAGAAGGAGAGGCTAAATGGACGCTTACACGAGTTTTGCGGAAGTATATGATATGTTTATGGATAATATTCCCTATGAGGACTGGTGCGGGTACCTGACTTCTCTTTTAAAGGAATATGGGATCAACGATGGTCTGGTGCTGGATCTGGGATGCGGAACCGGCACGCTGACGGAGCTTCTGGCAAAGGAAGGCTATGATATGATCGGCGTGGATGTCTCGGAGGATATGCTGCAGGAAGCAATCGAAAAACGAGCAGAATCCGGGCTGCCAATTTTGTATTTATTGCAGGATATGCGTGAATTTGAATTGTACGGGACGGTCCGGGCGGTCGTGAGTATCTGCGATTCGCTGAATTATATTCTGGATTATGACGATCTGGCGCACGTATTTTCGCTGGTCAACAATTATCTGGATCCGAAGGGAATGTTCATTTTTGACCTGAACACGGAGGCAAAGTTTCAGGCAATGGGAAGTGAGACGATCGCGGAGGTGCGCGACGAGGGGAGCTTCATCTGGGAAAATGAGTATGATGAAGAGGAGAAAATTAACTCCTACGATCTGACGCTCTTTATCCGCGAGGAGGATGACTTATACCGCCGCTATCAGGAGACGCATTTTGAGCGCGCGTGGTCGTTGGACGAGATAAAAAAGGCGCTCACAGAGGCGGGCATGGAATTTGTGGCGGCGTATGACGCATTTACGAAGAACGCGCCGCGAAAAGAGAGCGACCGAATCTATGTGGTTGCGAGAGAACATGGAAAAGAGGTATAAATGATGGAAAAGATAAAAGCAGGTGAAATAACGGGACAGACCGGAGATTATATGCTCCGTGCGACGGCGGCGAATGGTCAGATCCGCGCATTTGCGGCGACTTCCCGCGATCTGGTGGAGAAAGCCAGACAGGCGCACAATACCAGCCCGGTGGCGACCGCAGCGCTGGGACGCCTGATGACGGCAGGGGTCATGATGGGATCGATGATGAAAGCGGACAGTGATCTTTTAACCATCCGGGTCGAGGGCGATGGTCCGATCGGCGGTCTGACAGTGACAGCAGATAAGAACGGCAATGTCAAGGGCTACGCGTTCCACCCGGAGGTAATGCTGCCGCCGAATGCGAAGGGCAAGCTGGATGTGGGCGGTGCGCTGGGAGTCGGCGTCTTGAGCGTAATCCAGGATATCGGTTTGAAAGAGCCGTATGTGGGACAGACGATCCTGGTAACGGGTGAGATTGCGGAAGATCTGACTTATTACTATGCGACCTCCGAGCAGACTCCGTCCTCCGTGGCACTGGGCGTTCTGATGAATAAAGAAAATACGGTGCGCCAGGCAGGCGGATTTATCATCCAGCTTCTTCCGGGAGCAGAGGAAGCGACGATCGCGGCACTTGAAAAGACGATCGGTGAGCTGGAGCCGGTGACGACGATGTTAAATAAGGGAATGACCCCGGAGGACATTCTGGAGCTGATTTTAGGACAATTTGGTCTGGAGATTCTGGATAAGATGCCGATTCAGTTTACCTGCAACTGCACCAAGAGCCGTGTAGAAAAGGCGCTGATCAGCATCGGCGGCAAGGAGCTGCAGGAGATGATCGACGAGGGCAAGAGCATCGAAGTCAACTGCCAGTTCTGCAACAAGCACTATGAATTTAGTGTGGATGAGCTGAAAAAACTGTACGAGAAAGCTAAGAAGTAAAAAGGAATGAGATAATAGATATGGCTGCTGTGCGGAAAAAGGATATTTGGATATGTTCCGCATGGCAGGACAGAAAAAAAGGTAATTGTTCACACATGTGTGAGCAGTAACGAAAAAAGGGATACTGCCGAAGCGGTATCCCTTTTTATAATCACTTTACTTAGATCAATATAACGTATTCGCAAAATATATATCAAACATATTTGGAAAACAGGTACACTGGAAAGTTGATGATTAAAGCTTGGTTACGTTAGTAGCCTGCGGTCCCTTAGCACCGTTAACAACTTCGAACTCTACCTGAGCGCCTTCCTCAAGAGACTTGAAGCCTTCCATGTTCAGTCCGGAGTAGTGAACGAATACATCGTTGCCCTGCTCGTCGCAGATAAATCCGTAACCTTTCTGGTTGTTGAACCACTTTACAGTACCTCTGTTCATATGATACCTCCAAAAAAATATAAAAAATAGTGATGGCCGCATGGATTTACGACCTGTTCCAAGAATAGCATAGTTTCATATTGATGTCAAACGTTTTCGCATAAAATTTCTGGAAATTCAGACATTTAAAAATGGTTAAATTTTTGTGGAAAATAAGGGCATTTGTTACTGTACACACATGTGTGCCCAGTAACGGGTATTTTCCAGAAAGCCGCGAAAGAAAGTGGGGTTGTCAAACCAGAATACGGGGGGTAAAATAGGAGGAAAGAAAAGGGGAAAGAGGTAGGAAAATGAATTATATTTACAATGCGTATCATCATTTTTTGACGATCACGAAACATAAATGCGAGGTCATGAAAAACTGCTTTGCGGTAGGTCTGTACCGCCAGGGACTTCTGCACGATCTCTCCAAGTATTCCTGGGAGGAATTTGCGACCGGCGTTAAATATTATCAGGGAAACCGCAGCCCAAATGCGGCGGAAAAAGAAGAAAAGGGCTATTCGGCGGCATGGCTGCACCACAAGGGACGCAACAAACATCATTTCGAATACTGGATCGATTTTGCACCAGACAAGTCCTGGGGGCTTGTCGGCAATAAAATGCCCCTTCGCTACCTGATCGAGATGGTAATGGACCGGATTGCCGCGTCGAAGGTTTACAAGGGAAAAGATTACACGGATGCGTGTGCGTGGGAATACTTTGAAAGAGGCAGAGATTTTGTCGTGATGCACCCGAGGACGAAGTACCAGCTGGAATATCTCCTCACGATGCTGAAAGAGCAGGGCGAGGAGAGAACCTTTGCGTTCATCCGGGCTCTGCTTGCGCGGGAGAGGGCGAAAGAACAGGCAGTCCGGAGAAAACGGATGGGACACGTGATCCGGGAGATAAGAGAGCGTGGACGGGTTCTGTAATTTATAAGGACAATTCTCTCAGATAATTATGTAAGTACAGCACTGCCGTCTCTGGATCTGTGAAAAGCTGTTCTGAATACGGCACAAACAGCTGCTTACTCTTATAGTCTGCTTTCAGGCATTCATGCCACATCGGAGTGCCATCTGCAAGAAGCGGCTGCGGCACAAACAGCCCGGCTGCGCGGGTGTAGCACGTTTTGGCGGTTGCCTTCTTGCGGGCGGAGCGATCCACATACTGACCGACACTTTTGTGGATGGCGCAGTCCTCGTAGATCATATAGTAATAATTCTCATAATCGCTGTAAAATCGTTTCAGTTCCCCGGAATATAATGGAAGGTCGAGCGTCAGGCGGTTTCCTTCCGCCGACAGCTCCAGCTCACCGATAGAAAACTGGAATCCACTTGTCAGAGAGACGGGGCTTTCATAGTGAAGCAGCAGGTGCTTTTCTGAGTTTCCGTCCGCATATGGGATATCACGGCTTTCTGAACCTTTGAAAGAAAAATCGCCGGTCAGAAAGTCCGGGTAGGCGAGAATCGGCAGAATCTGCGGCATTCCCTTTAAGTCATCCTCGTTATGGAGAATCAGAAGGTGTTTCAGCAGTTCAGAGTGCGTCTGTAAATATTCACCGTAAACCTCGATGAGCTGACCGCCGTTGTACTTATCTTCGCGGGCAATGCCGAGGAACCGCTCGATGCTTTTCTGTTTCAGATTTTCAAGTCCCAGCAATTTCTTTAATGGGCGTATTTTCTTATAAATATCAAAACTTTTAACTGCTTCAAAATTCCAGTCCTTTTTATAAAAAACACAGCGTTTCGTCAGAAATGGAATGTCAAACCCGTCGCCGTTGAAATGGACGAGGATGCGCTTTGTCCGGAGAAGTGCAAAAAAAGCGTCGAGAACCTCTTCCTCTGCATCCCTCGTCTCGGCAAAATACTGGGTCAGAATCCAGGTGTTTCCGTCGTGCCAGACGCAGCCGATCAGATAGACCGAGGCGTAGTCGCCGGAAAAGCCGGTTGTCTCGATATCGAAAAAGAGCAGATTGGAGATAGCTCCTAACCGTTTGGGCGGATAAGAGGAAGTAAAGGTCAGCGGATTTTGAATGGTGATCATTTGGCAGTATCCTCCTGTGTCGGTTTATAATGTCCGCCCCAGATCCGCATTGCGTCGGGGATTGGTTTCAGACTGTAACCTATGGCGTTATTATAAATTCATCGGAAGTGAAAAGCAACCGTTTAACAACACTTTGCAAGAATTCTCCCATACTCTCTAGGTGGTGAGATGAATTGCCTTTTGGGAAAATCATGCAATATCTGGCATATTAAAACTGCACATATCTGTGCACATAAATGAAAATAAACATGTGAGAACAAATGTTCTAAAAGACATAGACAAACAAGCGTTCTTGTGTTATAATATAATCAGTCGAAAGCAAAAGGAAAGGCTGATTTTATGAGAAAATTAGATAGTAATGCACACTCAGTATTTTTACTCTATTATCATTTGATTCTGGTTATAAAATACCGAAAAAAGGTACTGACGGATCCTGTTTCTGATCGGACCCGGGAGATTTTTGAATATATCGCTCCGAAGTATCATGTTACATTAGAGGAATGGAATCATGATCGGGATCATGTTCATATTATGTTCCGGGCCCATCCGAAATCGGAACTCAGCAAATTTATTAATGCGTATAAAAGCGCAAGCAGCCGATTGATAAAAAAGAGTATCCGGAGATTCGGCAGAAGCTTTGGAAAGAAATGTTCTGGAGCCAGAGTTTTTGCCTGTTAAGTGCTGGTGGTGCACCCATTGAGGTCATCCGCCAGTACATAGAAACGCAGGGAGAAAATAAGAGTGAACATCGTGTACCGTTTTCGGATTTACCCGAATAAATCTCAAAAAGAATTATTTGCAAGGACATTTGGCTGTGTGCGTTTCGTGTATAACCGGATGCTGGTAGAGAAGAAAGAATATTATGAGAAAACCGGAAAAGTATTAAAGGTTACGCCTGCAAAGTATAAGGCGGAGTTTCCGTGGCTGAAGGAGGTAGACAGCCTGGCATTGTGTAATGCACAGCTGCATCTGCAGACAGCCTATAAGAACTTCTTTCGGGATTCTTCGGTTGGTTTTCCGAAGTTCAAGTCAAAAAAGAATCCGGTAAGAAGTTATACGACAAACTGCGTAAATGGAAATATTACTTTGCAGAGTGGTAAACTGAAACTTCCGAAAGCAGGTTGGATCCGCATAAAACAGCATCGGAGTATCGATGATAGTTATATATTGAAGGGTGCCACCGTCAGCCAGGAAGCAGATGACAAGTATTATGTGTCATTACTATATGCGGCAGAAGAACCGGAATATGAAATTAGGTCAGTAAAAATCGCAATCGGACTTGATTTTTCCATGAGTGAATTGTATGTAGATTCCAATGGAGCTCATGCAGACTATCCTCACTTTTTCCGAAAGTCCCAGGAAAAACTTGCAAGGGAGCAGCGCAGGCTGAGTCATTGCGAAAAGGGGAGCAGCCGTTACATGAAACAGAAAAAGAAAATAGCCAGACTCCATGCTCATATTGCACGTCAGCGGAAAGATTATCTGCACAAGGAATCCAGAAAGATAACCAATTTTTATGATCTTGTGTGCATAGAATCTTTGAACATGAAAGAAATGAGCCAGGATTCAAGGTTTGGAAAGAGTGTTCATGATAATGTATGGGGAATGTTTACTGATTTCCTTTCCTACAAATTAGAACGTGCCGGTAAGAAAATGGTTCGTATCGATAAGTGGTACCCCAGTTCAAAAATCTGCAGCTGCTGCGGAAAACTCAAAAAAGATCTAAAACTGGAAGACCGTATGTATAGCTGTACCTGCGGAAATCAGATGAACCGTGATGAGAATGCAGCTATCAATATTTGCAGAGAAGGGTTGAGGATATCGGGAGTTGAACTTGATACAGAAAGAAAAATTTCCTGATTTCCCCCAAAACGTAGATTTTGTTCGGGACTGCGTAGATACGAAACAGTCCCGTTCATAATAACAGAACCGTGGGACACACGGGGATAGCTCGCCTATGCTTTGCCCAATAGGGCAATCGAACGAGAAGCCCCCACTTCCAGCGTTGGCTAAGTGGAGGGAGTATGTCACAATGACAAAACAATAACACAGCCAGTATCGTGAAATATCCGTTCTGGCAGTTGAGTAAAAAGAAAAACAATTTGTAAACCTTCAGTGGTACAAGTTTGGCAATCTTTTGAAATTCCGATATACTAGAAAATGTCGGAAGTGACAGCGGGAAATGTGGTTGTACCAATATGGCAATTCGGGAATTTTTGGCGGAAAGACTGGCAGATTATGAGATCACGCGCGAATTTGCCTTGCTAAAGGAGTTTTCAAAGACTGAAAGCGGAAAGATTCGTAAAAAAGAACTGTGAAAATTGCTTTTTCTTGTCGAAAAAAGAAAATGATTTATTGTGCAAAATGACAAAAGTGACGTTGACAAAATTGGAAAAGAGTGGTATATTTACATACAGCAATCAAACTATTTAATGTAACGGTTGTGAACGTGACCGGAGAGCTGCTTTCTGTGGGGGAAAAGCGGCTCTCTTTTTATGTCATAGGAAACTTCGTCCTATGTGTTTGACTTTTTGTATAGTGACCGCTACAATAAATATGTGTTTCTAAAAATCATTTATAAGGGAGACAAACCATATGATAAGAGATGGCTTTATCCGGGTTGCCGCGTCAACGCCGGAAGTGAAGGTGGCAGATGTAGAGTACAACCGGGAACAGGTTTGTGAACAGATAGAGGAGGGGCGCAAAAAGGGCGCTTCGATTATGGTATTTCCAGAGCTGGTGCTGACGGGATATACGTGCGGTGAGCTGTTTATCCAGAAATCGCTGCTGGCGAAGGCAAAGGAAGAGCTTAGGAAGCTGATCGCCTTTACAGCTGGCGATTCAATGCTTGTATTTGTAGGACTTCCGTGGGAATACAACAATAAATTGTACAATGTGGCAGCGGCGATCCAGGATGGAAAGCTGCTCGGTCTGGTTCCGAAGAGATGGATTCCAAACTATTCTGAATTTTATGAGGGACGTTATTTCAACCCGGGCTGGGAAAAGACAATCGACGTTTCCTGGGACGGTTATCAGGTGCCAATGGGAATGAAGCTTTTATTTTCCTGTGACAATGTGGAAAATCTCGTCGTGGGGGCGGAGATCTGCGAGGACGTCTGGGTTTTAAATCCGCCGAGTATTGCACACGCGTCGGCGGGGGCAACGGTGATCGTCAACTGTTCTGCCAGCGATGAGGTGACAGGCAAGAGCGAGTACCGCAGAAGTCTGATCAGCGGTCAGTCGGCGCGGCTTCTCTGTGCGTATATTTACGCCAATGCGGGCGAGGGAGAGTCTTCCCAGGATCTCGTTTTTGGCGGCCAGAATATTATCGCTGAGAATGGCAATATCCTGTCGGAGTCAGCGCGATTTGAGAATCAGACGATCTACGCAGATATCGATTTGGAACGTCTGGAATGTGAGCGCCGCCGGATGACGACCTATCAGACCGAAGGCCGTGAGGATTACCGGTTTGTAAGCTTTACGCTGGATCGGAAACCGCTTGCGCTGGAGCGCGCGATCGATCCGACCCCGTTTGTCCCACACGATGCGGGCAGCCGGAACCGCCGCTGCGAGGAGATCCTTTCGATCCAGGCGATGGGATTGAAAAAACGTCTCAAACATACCGGATGCCGCCATGCTGTCGTTGGTATTTCAGGCGGTCTGGATTCAACGCTGGCACTTTTAGTAACCGTGCGCGCCTTTGATCTGCTGGGGATTCCGCGTGAAAATATCCTGTCTGTGACGATGCCGTGCTTTGGTACGACTGACCGGACGTACCAGAATGCCTGCCAGCTCACGAAAAAGCTGGGGGCGACCTTGAAAGAAGTCGATATCCGAGAGGCAGTTACGATCCATTTCCGTGACATTGAACAGGATCCGTCGGTTCATGATGTAACGTATGAAAATTCACAGGCACGCCAGAGAACGCTGGTTCTGATGAACCTTGCCAATAAGATCGGCGGTCTTGTCATCGGTACCGGCGATATGTCGGAGCTGGCGCTTGGCTGGGCGACCTACAACGGCGATCATATGTCGATGTACGGTGTCAACTGCTCGGTTCCGAAGATGCTGGTGCGCCATCTGGTGCGCTATTATGCAGATACCTGTGGCGAGAAAGAGCTTTCTGATATTCTGCTGGATGTACTGGATACGCCGGTCAGCCCGGAGCTTCTGCCGCCGGAGGAGGATGGAAAGATCGCGCAGAAAACGGAGGATTTGGTTGGTCCTTATGAGCTGCATGATTTCTATCTCTACTATATATTAAGATTCGGCTACCGTCCGGGCAAGATTTACCGCCTGGCGCGTCAGGCATTTGACGGTGCTTATGATAAGGAAACGATCCTTAAATGGCTGAAGGTGTTCTACCGCCGTTTCTTCAACCAGCAGTTTAAGCGTTCCTGCCTGCCGGATGGTCCGAAGGTAGGTTCTGCTGCAGTATCGCCGCGCGGCGACCTGCGTATGCCGAGCGATGCGTGCAGCCGCCTGTGGTTGGAGGAGCTGGAAACACTGGATGAGGATTGCGTTTACGGAGTGCCGGAGACGAAAGCGGCAGGAGGCAGCCTATGATCGCGAGCACGGGCAACGCCCGTGTCAGAGCGGTGACGGCGCTTGCAAAGAAAGCAAAAGCAAGACGGGAACAGGGCGTCTTTTTGGTGGAAGGTCCGAAGATGTTCGGGGAACTGCCGGTGGAGAGACGCCGCGAAGTCTATGTGTCGGAAAATTTTCTGCGCCAGCAGGGGGAAAGAGCAGAAAAACTGCTGGCTGGCTGCCGGTATGAGACGGTGACGGATGAGGTCATGCGCCATATGTCGGACACCCAGACACCGCAGGGGATCCTGGCGGTAGCGGAACAGTTTTCCTATCAGCTCCTAGATGTGCTGAAAAATAGCCCGGACGGAAAGGTACCGGAGCTTGTGATTCTGGAGACGCTGCAGGATCCGGGTAATCTGGGAACAATCCTGCGTGCCGGAGAGGGGGCGGGTGTGACAGGCATCATTCTTGACCGTGGTTCAGCTGATATTTACAGCCCGAAGGTCATCCGTTCCACGATGGGCTCGATCTACCGGGTGCCGTTTATTTACACGGACGACCTGCATCAGACGATCGGGGAAGTAAAAAAGCAGGGAATCCGCCTCTATGCGGCGCATTTAAAGGGGAAACATAACTATGAAGAAGAAAATTATACAGGTCCGTCCGGCTTCCTGATCGGAAATGAGGCAAATGGTCTGACCGAGGAGACGGCGGCGCTTGCTGACGCGTGGGTGAGGATTCCGATGGCTGGAAAGGTTGAATCCCTCAATGCAGCAGTGGCGGCTTCGGTGCTGCTGTTTGAGACGGCACGGCAGAGACGGCAGTAAATTGCATTTTTTGAAACAATGTTTTTAAGCCGGATAGTTTGTGCAAATAGAGAGCTGTGAAGAAATAAATTGAACTGCAGATCGATATGTTCCATTAAGAAGTTTGTAATAAAACTGTAAGTTCAAAAACAGAGCTGATCGGTTGATAAATGTCAGAAAATATCGTATACTAGTTTTAAGATATCAGGGTCAAAAGACCTATATGGAAGGAGGGGATGACATGGCAGTATGGTGTGTCTGGCTGGCGGTGTTTGTAGTGTGTATCGGGCTGGAAGCAGCGTCGATGGCGCTGACTTCGATCTGGTTTGCTGGAGGCGCTCTGATTGCGTGTGTCCTGTCGATCGCGGGAGTGAATATTTACATCCAGATGGCAGTGTTTGTCGTTGTTTCATTCCTTCTTTTGTATTCAACAAGACCATTGGCACTCCGGTATATCAATCAGAAGACGGTGCGGACCAATGTGGACGCGCTGGTGGGTAAAAAAGCGCGGGTAACCGCAGAGATTGATAACGACGAGGCGAGAGGGACGGCGATGGTGTCCGGCCAGGAATGGACGGCACGCTCGGCGGATGGAAGCCGGATTCCGAGGGATACGATGGTACAGATTCAGGCGGTCAGCGGCGTCAAGCTGATTGTCAGCAAATGTAAGGAGGAGTAGGAAATATGGGAGCAGTTATCAGTTTTCTTGTCATTGCGATTGTGGTACTTCTGATTTTGTCATCCTGTATCCGGATTGTGCCGCAGGCACAGGCATTAGTCGTAGAGCGTCTGGGTGCTTATCTGGAGACATGGTCGGTTGGTGTGCATTTCAAGGTGCCGTTCATTGACCGCGTGGCAAAAAGAGTCATTTTAAAAGAGCAGGTTGTAGATTTTGCACCGCAGCCGGTTATCACGAAAGATAACGTTACGATGAAGATTGATACGGTTGTATTTTTCCAGATCACGGATCCGAAGCTGTTTGCTTATGGTGTTGAGAACCCGATCATGGCGATCGAGAACCTGACGGCGACCACCCTTCGAAATATCATCGGTGATCTCGAACTTGACCAGACCTTAACCTCCCGTGAGACGATCAACACGAAGATGCGCGCTGCACTCGATGTGGCGACAGACCCGTGGGGAATCAAGGTAAACCGTGTTGAGTTGAAAAATATCATTCCTCCGGCAGCCATTCAGGATGCGATGGAGAAACAGATGAAGGCAGAGCGTGAGCGCCGTGAGTCCATTCTCCGTGCCGAAGGCGAGAAGAAATCGACGATCCTGGTAGCCGAAGGTAAGAAAGAGTCCGCGATTCTGGAAGCAGAAGCAGAGAAGGAAGCGGCGATCCTGCGTGCAGAAGCAGAGAAGGAAAAGATGATCCGCGAGGCAGAAGGTGAGGCGGAAGCGATCCTCAAAGTTCAGAAAGCGGAAGCAGACGGACTTCGCTTCATCAAGGAAGCAGGCGCGGACAATGCAGTGCTGCAGCTCAAGAGCCTGGAGGCATTTGCCAAAGCAGCGGACGGCAAGGCGACGAAGATCATCATCCCGTCCGAGATCCAGGGCATTGCCGGTCTGGTAAAGGGTCTGACGGAAGTTGGCACGGATGTTCAAAAGGCAGAGTAGCCGGGAGTGAGCGGCTCTAAGTTATAAAAAGAAGGTATAAGAAAAGGCTGATGGTTATGTAAAGCAGGAACCGCAGCCTTTTTCGATTTCTTTTTTGACAAGCCTGCGGACATTCGGTATAATATCCCATAGTGATATGTATACCCATATATGTTGATGAAAGGGTATATGCAAGAAGCTATGTGCTATATGAAGAATGAAGCTGTTGTTTGCGAATATAAGTAAGGAGTGGATGCGTTGAACCTGCAGGAAAAAAGAAAGAAAAGCGCGAATATCGCGTTTGCCCTGGATATACTTCATATCGTAGTGGGTATATTGATTGTGATATTTGCGGTTCTTGCGTTTCTGAACCCGGATGAAAACCGGATTTTGTTTCCGGTAATCTTTCTTCTGGCGGCGGTACTGAATTTTGCCAATGGCTATGACCGCTATCGCCGGGGAAGGGGAAGAAAGCATCTGCGGACCGGCGGAATGATCCTGATGGCAGTGGGAGCAGGATTGTTCCTTTTATGTATTGTCAGTACACTTACAATATGGTGGGGGTAATAAAAGTGAAAACAGAAGTTTTGCGAATGTTAAAAGAAACGGATGATTACCTGTCCGGACAGGAGATCTGTGAGCGTTTAAATGTATCACGGACGGCAGTCTGGAAAGTTATCAAACAGTTGGAGACAGAAGGATATGAGATAGAGGCGGTCCGGAACCGCGGTTACCGGCTGCGTTTCCTGGGCGATATTCTCAGCCAGGCAGAGCTGGAGAGCAGCATCGACAGCGGGTGGGCTGGAAAAAATATTTTATATTTTGACGAGACGGATTCTACCAATACCGAGATCAAGAAAGCGGCGGAGAAAGATGCCCCGCACGGTACGCTGGCAGTCGCGGATTATCAGTCGATGGGAAAGGGACGCCGCGGAAGAAGCTGGGCGGCGCCGCATGGCGTCGGCATCTGGATGAGCCTGCTTCTGCGCCCGGAGCTTCCTCCGACCTGCGCGTCGATGCTGACGCTGGTGGCGGCTCTGGCAGTTGCCGACGGGATTCGGGAGGTTTGTGATCTGGAGGCAAAGATCAAGTGGCCGAACGATATCGTCGTCAATGGAAAGAAGGTCTGCGGTATCCTGACCGAGATGAGCACGGAATTAGAGTGTATTAATTATATCGTGACTGGTATTGGTATCAACGTGGCAAATCACGAGTTCCCGGAGGAGATTCGGGATGTGGCAACGTCTCTGTATCTGGAGACAGGAAAAGAAGTGCGCCGCAGCCAGCTTATCGCCGCGATCATGCGTGCGTATGAGGGATATTATGATAAATTCATGGAAAACCAGAACATGAAATCCCTGATGGACGTTTATAACAGCCGTCTTGCAAACTGCGGTACACAGGTGCGCGTCCTGTCTCCGGGCAATGAGTATACGGGCATGGCGCTCGGAATTGACGAGATGGGCGAACTGCTGGTCCGCACAGAAGACGGAAAGGTGTGCAAGGTGATCTCAGGAGAGGTATCTGTCCGGGGCATTTACGGATATGTATAAAGATTTTTATGCGTCGTTGAAGCCTTTAGAGGGGGAAATACCTTATGCGGAAGAAGAGAGGCTGGCGGCATCCGGCGCTCCATTGCTCTCCTGGTACCGGAAAAACCGGCGGCTCCTTCCGTGGCGGGAGAATCCGGAACCGTATTCGGTCTGGATTTCGGAGATCATGCTGCAGCAGACGCGGGTAGAGGCGGTCAAACCGTACTTTGCCCGTTTTATGGAAGCACTCCCGGACATTACCTCGCTCGCGCAGGTGGACGAAGAGCGGCTTTTGAAGCTGTGGGAGGGACTTGGGTATTATTCCAGAGCCCGGAACCTAAAAAAGGCAGCGGTCTGCCTGATGGAAGACTACGGCGGTCAGATGCCGGCGTCGCGGGATGAGATATTGAAACTTCCGGGCATCGGAAGTTATACAGCTGGGGCAGTTGCGTCGATCGCGTATGATCTGCCGGCTCCGGCGCTGGATGGAAATGTGGTGCGTGTTCTGACACGCCTGTTTGCTGACCCACAGGACAGCACGAAGCCGGCGCTTCGAAAGAAATATGAGCGGCGCCTGGAGGCGGAACTTGTGCGCCGGACGGAGGAGAGAGATTCCTATTTGTCAGCCGGTGATGATGCCGGTGAGGTTTCCACGGCATTACGGTCAGAAGAGTTATTTCATCCAGGTGAATATAATCAGGCATGGATTGAGCTGGGCGCGCTTGTCTGCATCCCGGGCGGACGTCCGCTCTGTGAGAAGTGCCCGTTGGAATCCCTTTGTCTGGCGCACCGGCGGGGAGAGGAGGAGCAATATCCGGTCAAGCCGCCGAAAAAGCCGCGCCGGATCGAGAAAAAAACGGTCTGCCTGATTGAGTGGGAGGATACGGTGGCGATCCGCAAGCGCAGCAGCAAGGGATTGTTGGCGTCCCTCTACGAATATGTCAATCTGGACGGAAAAAAGAGTGCGGCGGAGGCAGCGAAAGAACTGGGGATCGCGGAGGCGGATATCAGGGAAACCGAGGATCTGCCGGATGCAGTCCACATTTTTTCCCATGTTGAATGGCATATGTGCGGACGCAGAATCCGCCTGAAACGGGCATCCGGTTATCAGGATAAAACAGTTTTGATGGTGCGCCGGGCGGAGCTGCAGGATCGCTATCCGATCCCCAATGCATTTCGCGTGTATACAAATATATTAATATGAAATACTGTTAGTGTGGGGGAGCAGGAGAAAGGGCGATTATGAAAAAAATGCTTTTTATCATCAATCCGAGATCTGGCAAAGAACAGATTCGAAGTCGTCTTCTTGAAATTTTAGATAGTTTTGTAAAGGCGGGCTATGGACCGTCTGTTTATATTACGCAGGGCCCGAAGGATGCGGAGTATCAGGCGGCGCGTGCGAAAACGAAGGAACTGGTCGTGTGCAGCGGCGGGGACGGTACGCTTAACGAGGTGGTATCGGGGCTGATGACGATCACCCCGGAAAAGCGCCCGGAGTTAGGATATATCCCGTCGGGTTCCACGAACGATTTCGCATCCAGTCTGGGACTTCCGAAAAATATGCGGAAAGCGGCGCAGACAGCTGCGCTGGGAAAACCATTTCTGGTGGATGTCGGTGTATTCGGCAAAAACCGGTATTTCGTCTATGTGGCGGCGTTCGGAGCATTTACGGAGGTATCCTATTCGACCCCGCAGGAGACGAAAAATATTTTGGGGCATCAGGCATATATGCTGGAAGCCATCAAACGCCTGACAGGGCTTAAATCCTACCGGATGCGCCTTACGTGGGAACATCTGGGGGAGCAGAGAGAATTGGAAGAGGAATTTATTCTGGGAATGGTGACCAATACGACCTCGATCGGAGGTTTTAAAGGACTGGTTGGTATGGACGTGGCGCTGGATGACGGGGAGTTTGAGGTGCTTCTGGTCCGGAAACCGCGCACGCCGCTTGACATTGCAAGTATTGCTGCTTATCTGATTCAGAGAGAGGGCGAAAATGAATGCGTATTCAAGTTCCGCACCTCGAAACTGACGGTACAGTCGGAGGAGCTGGTGGACTGGTCGCTGGACGGTGAGTTTGGCGGAAGCCAGACAGAGGTCGTGATTGAAAATAAACCAAGAGAGATTGCGATCAGGGTGCCTGAAGTTACGGTTCGCGGGTAGGCACTTTTGGAACCGAAAGTGCCGTAAGAAAACGTGGTGGCAGCAGGAATTTGCCGTATTTAAATGCGAAGCCACGGCAAATTGCGTTACTGGGCACGTATGCGTGAACAGTAACTGCCTAAATAGAAATAGATCGAAAAATTTCGAAAATTGTTGAAAAATAGAATTTAATCGTATATAATGTACTTTCGGGATATTGCAGGGAAAGGTGCAGGGAAATAAAAGCACACAAACAATCGAGGGACAATATCACGTTAGATATAAAGAAACTTCTAAGCGAAATAAATCGAAAGGACGTTAATTCGTGGAGAAAGAAAATTTTTTAGGTAAGTTAAGGAAACTGGTAGAGTTAGCAAAGTCCAAGCAGAACGCGCTGGACGTGACAGAGATCAATAACTTTTTTATGGGCGATAATCTGCAGACAGAGCAGATGGAGCAGATTTACAATTATCTGGAGCAGAATAATATTGATGTCATTCCGGAGGTGATCGATGATTCGATCCTCAAGGAAAATGATTCGATGCTCGATGATGATGTGGATGATGAATTCCTCAAGAACGAGGAAGAGGATATCGATCTGGATGCGATCGATCTGTTAGAGGGAATCGGCACGGAAGATCCGGTCCGCATGTACCTGAAAGAGATCGGTACCGTTCCGCTTCTGAGCGCGGAGGAGGAGATCCGCCTTGCAAAGCGCAAAGCAGAGGGTGATGTGAATGCAAAAGAGCGCCTGATTGAGGCAAACCTGCGCCTGGTTGTCAGCATTGCAAAGCGCTATACAGGACGCGGCATGAGCTTCCTGGATCTGGTTCAGGAAGGCAATCTGGGTCTTATTAAGGGCGTTGAGAAGTTTGATTATACAAAGGGTTATAAGTTAAGTACATATGCGACCTGGTGGATTCGTCAGTCTGTTACAAGGGCTCTGGCGGATCAGGCGAGAACTATCCGTGTCCCGGTGCATATGGTAGAGACGATCAACAAGATGTCCAAGATGCAGCGTAAGCTGACGCTGGAACTGGGCTATGAGCCGTCGGTGGCAGAGCTTTCCGAGGCGCTTGGCATGTCCGAGGATAAGGTCATGGAGATCATGCAGATCGCACGTGAGCCAGCTTCCCTGGAAACCCCGATCGGTGAGGAAGACGATTCCAATCTGGGTGATTTCGTAGCGGATGGCAACGTGGTAACGCCGGAAGGGAATGTAGAATCTGTTATGCTGCGTGAGCATATCGATGCATTGCTTGGAGACCTGAAGGAGAGAGAGCGTCAGGTTATTATTCTCCGGTTTGGTCTGGAGGACGGACATCCGAGAACCCTGGAGGAGGTCGGAAAAGCATTCAACGTAACGAGAGAGCGTATCCGCCAGATCGAGGCAAAAGCACTTCGTAAATTAAGAAATCCGGTCCGGAGCAAGCGGATTCGCGATTTCCTGTAAGAGTTGTATCATTTTGGTAAAAAGGAAAATTTGTTTGGAATTTCCTGAAGGTTTTAATAAAAAGATAAAGCAGTTTGTACCCGTCCGTGGGTACAGGCTGCTTTTTCAAGTTTTGAAGAATATGAATTATTGTGCATATCTTCATATGACGTCTAAGGATGGAAATGATGTTTGTCAGGAAAGAAGCGTTTCGGATAGAAGTATCGTGTGCTGGAAGGAAAATGCACGGACAGATGGGAATTTATAGAAAGAGGAGAGAAAAATGTCGGAACCAATGAAAAATCCGCCAGCCAGAAAGACACAGACGGCGAAACGGAATTATCAGAAAGAAATGGAAAAAGTGCTGGATGCAGCAGTCCGGGACGGCAGAGTTCCGACTTTATTTCTCCACAGCTGTTGTGCGCCGTGCAGCAGCTACGTGCTGGAATATCTGTCGCAGTATTTTTCAATTACGGTGTTCTACTACAATCCGAATATTTCACCGAAGGAGGAATATGAGGCGCGCACGGAGGAGGTACAGCGGCTGATCCGGGAGCTTCCAGCGGTGCATCCGATCCGGTTTGTAGAAGGAAAATACGACCCGGAATGCTACTATGAGGCAGTCCGGGGGCATGAGAAGGATCCGGAGGGCGGCGAGCGCTGCGGTATTTGTTTTGAGATGCGCCTCCGGGAAGCGGCGAAGCTGGCAGCCGAGGGCGGCTATGACTGGTTCACGACGACCCTCACGATCAGTCCGCTCAAAAATGCCGGGCGCCTCAATACGATCGGGCAGGCGATGGGAGAAGAGTATCATGTGGCATTTCTGCCGTCGGATTTCAAGAAAAAAGAGGGATATAAGCGCTCGATCGAGCTGTCGGCGCAGTATCATCTATACCGGCAGAATTACTGCGGATGCGTGTTCTCGAAGCGGGAGCGTGAAGAGCAGATGCAGAAGGAAAGGCAGGAAACATCGTGATTTGCGGGGCGATATGTTTGGTCGAAGATGAGTTTGTATGGATGATTGCCTGTAGCTGTGAAAGTATGAAACGGCTGTGAGGGGAAAAAAGTGGTACTGTTCACAGGTAGGCACTTTTGGAACCGAAAGTGCCGTAAGAAAACGTGGTGGCAGCAGGAATTTGCCGTATTTAAATGCGAAGCCACGGCAAATTCCGTTACTGAGCACGTATGCGTGAACAGTAACAAAAAAGTTACAAGAAAAGATGGAAACAGAAAGGAAGAAACGCAATGTACCGCTTATGTATATTTGATTTGGATGGAACTCTTTTAAATACGGTTTATGCGCTGACTTATGTGACAAATTTAACATTGGATGCATTCGGACTGCGCCATGTTACACCGGAGGAAACGAAACGGATCGTGGGAAATGGATACCGGATGCAGATGAAGCGCGCGCTGGTGCTGGCGGGGGATGAGAAGCTGGTTCATTATGAAGCGTCGCTTCCGATTTATATGGAGAATTTCTCTAAATACTGCCTGAAAGACGTAGAGCCATATGACGGTATCCGGGAACTGCTGGCGTCGTTAAAAGAGATGGGTGTACATGTGGCTGTCCTTTCGAACAAGCCGCATGAGCAGGCAATTGTGAATATTGAGACATTCTTTGGGAAAGGATGTTTTGATGTGGTGCGCGGCGAGCAGGCGGGAACGCCGAAAAAACCGGCTCCAGACGGGGCGTTCGCCATCTGCCGGGAACTGGGTATAAAACAGGAAGAGTGTCTGTATCTGGGCGATACGAATACAGATATGGAAACTGGGCTGAATGCCGGAATGGACACGGTCGGCGTGCTCTGGGGCTTCCGTGACCGGGAAGAGCTGGAAGGCTGCCATCCGCAGTATATTGTGGCACATCCGTCGGAAGTAGCGGAGATTGTGAAGAAAAAGAATGAGTCACATGGAAGAATGGAGTAGTGTCTGTGTTTGTTCATAGCTGTGAAAAGAGAAACAGTTGTGAAAGAAAATGATATTTGAAATAGTAATTCGAAATGTTTATTGAAAAACATTTACTGAATATAGAAGAAGTTAAGGGTAAAAAAGAAATATGGTAAAACACAAGAATGGATTTAAATGTAAATGGATATCATGGATGCTTGCTTTTTTGATTGCCTTTTCCTGTGTTCTTACAGCGTGTACGCCACGGCGGGGAACTGCATCGTCCGATTCATCGTCGAATCCGTTAAAAGGGGCAGATGCGTCTGGTGATACGCGCTTAAACGTTGTGACGACGCTATTTCCGTATTACGATTTTCTCCGGCAGATTGCCGGGGATTCGATCCGGCTGACGATGGTTGTTCCGGCGGGCATGGACAGCCATTCGTTCGAGCCGACGCCGGCGGACATGATCACGATCCAGAATGCAGATCTGTTAGTCTGCAACGGCGGTACGATGGAACAGTGGCTTTCGCAGGTGCTTGATTCTTTCGGGGAAGGCACCGGACCGAAGCGCGTCGTGACGATGATGGACTGCGTGGATGTAGTGCAGGAGGAGATCGTCGAGGGCATGGAAGATGGAGAGGCGCACGATCATGGACATACGCATGTTCATGCGGATGGAACAGTTCATGCGGGTGATCACGATCATGAGTCGGAAGATCATGCTCACAGTGAAGAAGAACATGAGCCAGAGGACCAGGTTTACAGTGAAGAAGAACACGACACAGAAGAGCATATTCACAGCGAGGATGAGCATGATATGGAAGATGTGGCGGTTCATGATGAAGATCACGCTCAAGAGTATCTGGATGAGGACGATGGTCACGGCGTCGAGATTGAATATGACGAGCACATCTGGACGTCCCCGGTCAATGCGAAAAAGCTGGCCGGCGTGCTGGCGGAGGTGCTGGCACAGGAAGATCCGGCGCACGCGGCTTCCTATGCGGAAAACTGCGCGTCCTATCAGGATAAATTGACGGAATTGGATGCAGAATTCAGAGAAGTTGTCTCCCATGCCAAGCGCCGTCTCGTCGTTTTCGGTGATAAATTTCCACTCCGGTACTTTTTCGATGAGTATGGGCTGGAATACAGGGCGGCATTTTCAGGATGCAGTACGGATACGGAGCCGAGTGCCAAGACCATCGCCTACCTGATCGATAAGGTGCGGGAGGAACAGATACCAGCCGTCTATTACCTGGAGCTTTCCAGCCCGCGCGTGGCGGAGATCATCGGGGAAGAGACGGGCGCGGAACCACTGTTGTTCCACTCCTGCCACAATGTGACGAGACACCAGTTTGATTCGGGCGTTACCTATCTGGAATTGATGGAGCAGAACGTAAAGAACTTGAAAAAGGGATTGTCATAAAAAAAATAGATGATTATGGGAAAAAGTCTTTAGCCATGGTGAATGTTTATGACAATAGAAGAGTAGAGCAGTAGTGAAAGGAATTATAGATGGGATTACTCTTAAAATGTGAGCATGTAGGTTTTGGTTATGAAAACCAGGATGCGGTGCTGGATGTGAACCTGGAGGTAAATGAGGGCGATTACATCTGCATTGTCGGCGAAAATGGTTCGGGAAAAAGTACCCTGATGAAGGGCATTCTGGGACTTTTAAAACCGACTTCGGGCAGGATTGAATATTCGGAAGAATTAAAAAAAGCCGGTATTGGTTACCTGCCGCAGCAGACCGACGCGCAGAAGGACTTTCCAGCGACTGTGTTTGAGGTGGTTATCTCCGGGTGCCTGGGAAAACGCGGCAGCCGCCCGTTTTATTCGATGAAAGAAAAGAAAGAGGCGCGGGCAAATCTGGATCGTCTGGGAATCCGCGATCTGGAAAAAAGCTGTTTCAGAGAGCTTTCCGGCGGTCAGAAACAGCGTGTTCTGATCGCGCGGGCGCTCTGTGCGACGGATAAGCTGCTGATTCTCGATGAGCCGATCACGGGACTCGATCCGTCGGCGATTCTGGACTTTTATCAGCTGATCCGGAAACTGAATCAGGAAGAAAAGGTTGCAATCCTGATGGTTTCCCATGATATGGCAAATATTGTGCATCAGGGAGGAAAAATTTTGCAGATGCGGCAGAAGCCGCTGTTCTGGGGTACGATGAAAGAATATGTGAAGAGTGAGATTGCTCATTCTTTCCTGGGACGGGAAGAGCTGGCAACTCTGGGGCACAGATGCGGAGTGCCGATGCAGAAGGATGGAATCAGGAAGATGCAGAAGCCGGAAACTGATTCTGAAACGAAACAGCATTTGAAAGACAGAAATGCGGAGAAGGAGGTGTAGAAGATGGGAATTATATCTGAAATGTTATCATACCCGTTTATGGTGCGGGCGCTGATCGGCGGTCTTTTAGTCTCTCTCTGCGCCTCTCTGCTGGGTGTCAGCCTGGTGCTCAAACGCTACTCAATGATTGGAGACGGTTTATCCCATGTTTCGTTCGGATCCCTTTCGATCGCACTGGCGGCAGGATGGTCACCTTTAAAGGTTTCGATTCCGGTGGTCGTGCTGGCGGCATTTTTCCTGCTGCGGATCACGGAACATGGAAAAGTAAAGAGTGACGCTGCGATTGCGATGATCTCGGCCAGTGCGCTTGCAATCGGTATTATCGTAACTTCCCTGACAACCGGTATGACGACCGATGTCAGCAGCTATATGTTTGGAAGCATTCTCGCAATGAGCCGGGAAGATGTCCAGTTTGCGGCGGTGCTTTCCATGGTGGTGCTTGGATTATATCTTTTTTGCTATAATAAAGTATTTGCGGTTACCTTTGATGAGAGCTTTGCCAAGGCGACCGGCGTCAATGTGTCGCTCTATAACGTGCTGATAGCGGTTCTGACCGCGATCACGATCGTGATTGGAATGCGGATGATGGGCGCGATGCTGATCTCCAGTCTGATTATTTTCCCGGCTCTGACCTCCATGCGGGTGTTCAAGAGCTTCCGGGGGGTGGTCATCGCATCGGGTATTCTGTCGCTGATCTGTTTCTTTGGAGGAATGGTGATGTCCTACACGTACTCAACACCGGCGGGCGCGAGCGTTGTTGTGGTGGATCTGGCGGCGTTTCTGCTCTTTTCGCTGATACAGAGAGGGATAGCTGCTACTGCCCGCAAATAGGATGTTTTTTGTAGAACATACACATTCTGTATGCTCATGTTTCTGTTCACGGGTAGGCACTTTTGGAACCGAAAGTGCCGTAAGAAAACGTGGTGGCAGCAGGAATTTGCCGTATTGAAATGCGAAGCCACGGCAAATTCCGTTACTGGACACGTATGCGTGTACAGTAACATGCTCATGCGTTTGCCGCGATGATTTGCCGGGGAGTGGTTGACAAATAAAATGGCTTGCGGTTATAATAATATTCGGTTGCCGGAATGGGCAGATCGCCAGCAAAAGCTTGCAGAGTTGCTGGTCGGCGATAGAAAACGAAAATTGAATAGCTTGTCTAAGCGTTAAAGAGACTATAGGGTTTGTACTGTTTCTGAGATAAACAGTAAAGTCCGTAGTCTCTTTTTTATTTGATAAGAAATGCTTTGCAGAAGAAACCCAGGTGTTTTTTTCTGCGAAGAATGTGTCAGAAACGCTCATGAAAAGTGAAAAATAAAAAAGGGAATGGAGATGGAAAAATGGATCAGACCTACATGAAAGAAAAACCAGTTGTCCCGCTGCTGCTTTCGATGGGAATCCCGGTCATCATATCGATGATCGCCGGGGCACTCTACAATATCGTGGACAGCATTTTCGTGGCAATGATCAGTGAGGACGCGATGACGGCGGTTTCGCTTGTCTATCCGATCCAGAACCTCGCGCACGCAGCCGGGGTTGGGTTTGGCGTTGGTATCAATGCGATGGTGGCGAGACGCCTTGGCGAAGGAAAAACACGGATGGCGAACCAGACAGCATCGCAGGGAGTATTTTTAAGTGCCTTACATGGAATGATTTTAACGATTTTAGGAATGGCGGTGATTCCGTATTTCCTGCGGATGTTTACGAGCGATGAGGTAACGATTTCCTACGGACTGACGTATTTTTGCAATGTGTTTCTGTTTTCAACGATCGACACGATGGGAATGGCATATGAAAAGGTCTACCAGTCGGTTGGAAAGATGAAAATATCGATGGCAGCCGTCTTGATTGGATGCGGCGTCAATATCGTGCTGGACCCGATCTTTATCTTTGGCTTAGGCCCCATGCCGGAACTGGGAATCCGCGGTGCGGCGTGGGCGACAGGAATCGGGCAGACGGCGTCGCTGCTGTTTTATTTGATTTTAAACCATGTGAAACCGTTAAATGTGGAGATTTCGCTGCGGGAAATGCGTCCGTCGAAGGAGATCTGCGGCGGTATGTATTCAGTCGGAATCGCGGCAACACTCAATATGGCGCTGACATCCCTGCTTCTGACGGCGCTCAATGCGATTCTGGCACCATTTTCGCAGGTATATATTCTGGTGCTGGGTGTTTACTACAAGCTGCAGGCACTGCTTTATCAGGGAGCCAGCGGCGTGGTGCAGGGAATGCGCCCGCTGATCGGTTACAATTACGGTGCAGGCGAGCAGGAGAGGGTGAAAAAGATCTTCCGCGCGGCCTTCATGATTGTTGGCATTATCATGACAGCGGGAACCCTGCTTGGCGAGCTGGTGCCGGATTTCCTGATGGGGCTGTTTACGCAGACGCCTTCGACGGTGGAGATCGGCAGAACGGCGCTCCGGCTCATCAGCCCGGGCTTTGTCATGTCAACGGTTTCCGTCATTGCTTCCGGCGCGTTTGAGGGACTTGGAATGGGACTTAAATCTCTGAAAATTTCCCTGATGCGCTATGCCGTGATTATTATTCCGATCGCATTTGTGCTCAGCCGGATCATCGGTCCTACCGGTGTCTGGCACGCGTTCTGGCTGGCAGAGCTTATCACGGCAGTGTATGCTGGGGCGAGCTGGAAGCGGACGATTACTGTGTCTTTATAGGGCGTTTTTGGTCTCAAAAAGGCTGCATATATGTGAGGCTAAAAACGTTACTGTTCACACGCGCCCAGTAACGGGATTTTGCCGATGCTTGACTTTACTAGGTATTTGTGTAAAATAATAAGTGGCTGATCGGAACTTCGGCAGATTCGGGCGATGTAAAGCTATGCATTGCCGGGATGCCAGGTACCGGGCGGACAATGATTTACAGTCAGTACACATTTGTACAGAAAAGAAGGTAAGTAAAATGACAAAGATTGATATTATTTCCGGTTTCCTGGGTGCAGGAAAGACTACGTTTATTAAACAGCTTTTAAAAGAAGCAATTTCAGGCGAGAAAGTCGTTCTGATTGAAAATGAATTTGGACAGATCGGCATTGACGGCGGTTTTTTAAAAGACGCTGGCATCGAGATCCGTGAGATGAACTCCGGCTGTATCTGCTGCTCCCTGGTCGGCGATTTTGGACGTTCCCTCGAGGAAGTTCTGACCAAATATCAGCCGGATCGTGTTATCATCGAGCCGTCAGGCGTCGGCAAGCTGTCTGATGTTATGAATGCAGTAAAAAATGTAGCTTCTGAGATTGAGGTTATGTTAAACAGTGCGGTTACCGTGGTAGATGTCAACAAATGCCGTATGTATATGAAGAACTTCGGTGAGTTTTTCAACAACCAGATTGAAAATGCAGGCACGATCGTGTTAAGCCGTACCGATGTAGCGGATCCGAAGAAGGTACAGGGCGCGGTTGAGATGCTTCGCCAGCACAATGCAAAGGCAACCATCGTGACCACTCCATGCAGCGAGCTGACCGGCGCACAGCTTCTTGAGATGATCGAGCAGGAAGACGATATGGCAGAGGAGCTGATGAAAGAGGCAAGAGAGCATATGCATGAGCATCATCACCATCATGATCATGACGATGACTGCGATTGCGGCTGCCATGACCACGATCATGAGCATCACCACCATGACGATGACTGCGACTGTGGCTGCCATGATCATGATCACGAGCATCATCACCATGACGATGACTGCGATTGTGGCTGTCATGATCACGATCATGAGCACCATCATCATGACCATGATGATGACTGTGGCTGTCACGATCATGACCATGAGCATCATCATCACGACCATGATGACGAGTGTGGCTGTGGCTGCCATGACCACCACCACGATCACGAAGGACACCATCATGCAGATGATGTATTTACAAGCTGGGGCTTGGAGAATGTCGGCGTGATGAAGAAAGAAGATCTGCAGAAGATTCTGGATGATCTGGCTTATGGTGATAAATACGGCGAGGTTCTGCGTGCGAAAGGCATGGTTCCGAGTGAAGAAAAGGGCGTATGGCTGCATTTTGATATGGTTCCGGAGCAGGCTGAGATCCGTGAGGGAGCACCGGATTTTACCGGAAAGGTGTGCGTGATCGGTGCCGAGCTGGACGAAGAGGGTCTGAAGGCAGCGTTCAACGCGTAAATACAAGGAGAATGAACTATGAATGAAGATAAGATGCCGTTGTTTCTCATCAATGGTTTTCTGGAAGCTGGAAAAACCCAGTTTATTAAATTTACAATGCAGCAGGATTATTTCCAGACCGAAGGAAAAACACTTCTGATTGTCTGCGAAGAGGGCGAGGAAGAGTATGATGAGGAGCTTTTAAAGCAGACTCATACAGCGGTTGTCTATATAGAGGAAGCGGAAAAGCTGACGCCGGAATACCTACAGGATCTGGAGCTTCTTTACAATCCGGAGCGAGTTCTGATGGAGTGGAACGGTATGTGGAATCTGGATGCCCTGAAACTTCCGAACGATTGGGATCTGTATCAGCAGATCACGATCATCGATGGTTCCACATTTGATTTATACCTGCAGAACATGAAACCATTGATTGGTGCCATGGTCCGCAACACGGAAATGATTATTATGAACCGTTGCGACGAGATCGAGGATCTGGATGTATACCGCCGTACTTTAAAGGGCATGAACCCGCAGGTTCAGATCGTATTTGAGGACGCAGAGGGCGAAATTGAGGAAGTGACCGAAGCGGATCTTCCATTTGATGTCAATGCCGAAGTGATCGAGATTCCGCCGGAGGCATATGGTATCTGGTATATTGATGCGATGGATAAACCGGATCGTTACCGTGGAAAGACCGTTGAATTTACCGGCATGGTACTGAAAACCCCGGATTTCCCGAAGAACAACTTTGTTCCTGGACGTATGGCGATGACCTGCTGCGAGGCAGATATGACGTTCTTAGGTTTCATGTGCAAGGCAAAAAATGCCCGTCTGCTTGAGACGAAAGACTGGGTCAAAGTACGTGCCCGCGTAGAATATGAGTATATGCCGGAGTATGAGGGCGAAGGTCCGATGCTTTATGCAGATTACGTGGAAAAGGCAGAGCCGATTGAGGAGATTGTGCAGTTCTAAGATTTGCAACGGAAAGCTGTGCTTGAAAGAAAAGGTGTGCCCCGGAGTGTGGAAGACTCCGGGGTTTTTAAAAAAGAAAGAGAAATCGAACAAATGCTCGATTTCTCTTTCTTTTATTTAAAATTGGATTACAGCTTTATCTTACTCCGTCATCTTCGGCACCGGAGTAGGTCTTGACCGGTCAAATACCTCGTTGACATCAAACAGGTCACTCAAATGATCGCCGCCGACTCCACTTTCCGGAAGGTCGTAATACATCCGGTAGCCGTCGAGGTTCCGGCGCCCCTGTCGCATATAATCGTCGCCGATCTGGACGAAATACTGGGAGGAATCTACGTTACAGAAGTAACGGAATCCCTTGTTGTACAGGTACTGGAAGCGCTCGCTGCTTGTATCATACGGATGCCAGTCCCCAATATCGCTTCCAAACGGGAAGAGGATGGTATCACACGGACCGGTCAGCGTTTCGACTTCATTTGCCCATTTATCGGTATCTTCACGGAATTTATCCATGGAGATCGTACCCATGTTGCGGTGTCCCCAGCTGTGGGAGGCAATTTCAAAACCGTCGTCGCGCAGGCACTGGACGACTTTTGTTGCGTTGGCGCGTTCTTCCTCAAAGTTGAAATCCGGGTGTTCCGCTTTGTACTCGTCAGTATTGTAGGCGGAATCGGTGCGGTAGCCCAGGATGCCATTGTAACCGGTAAAAGCAATGCATGCTTTTGCGCCGCGGTAGGAGAAATCCGGGTGCTCTTTGATGAAATCATCCAGTAACGGCACCAGATCATAGGAACCGACGGAAACAGAACCGTCGTCCATCTTCATCTCGTTCGTTGGCTTGCCATCCTCGCCGATAATCATACGGGAGGCAAAGCCATCGCCATCCATGTATTCGTAGTAGCAGACATCATCCTGTGACATGACGAACGGCTTCTTACCTTCCGGAAGCATGATATCGCCCTCCTGGAAATGCCTGGAACCGTCCTCTGCGGTCACCTCATATGCTACATCGTGCAGACGTACCAGAACGAAACCGCGCTCATACATCGACTGGAGAATCTTCATAAATTCATCCTTGGTCGTCATGACCTGATTATAACCCTTTTCGCGGCTGTCGCCGTCAAATGCTTTCGAGGTATCCATAATCAGTGTATGGAAGAATACATGCGTTACCTTGTGCGGATCAGCGCGCACCAGTGTTTCTTTGGTGGCGTTGTATTCGTCGATCGCTGCCGTCACGGACTCGTCAGATGCGTATGTACTGCTGGACAGGAGATTGATTGCCCCGTCATAGTCATAACCGTCTGCCAGAAGCTTTGCCTGAGCGATGACACCCTCGAGGCTGTCATCAGCAGGTGCAGATGCATTATCAAGGGAAATTACTCCATTTTCAGAATCCGTTTCGGTTGCCGCTGGAACCGAAGATACATGTTCTGCCGGAGAGCGGCGCACCCAGAGGAACGCGGCAATTCCAAGCAGTACAATCAGAATGCCGATTAAAATTAAATACGGAAGTTTGGAGGAACCGCCGTGCCGTCGCCTGGAACGTCCGCCACGTGCAGAAAATCCAACGCTTCCAAGGGAGGAATTTCTTCTCATCATAGTTTTCACCTTTTGTTTATTCATATTTATCTGTCGTTTTTTGCGTCAGATAGTAATAACAGGCCGAGAAAGTTTGCCACCGACTCGACACAGCAAGAAAGAGAGCGGAAAACGTTTTTATAAGCCTGTCTGTGTTCTTATAGTATACCATAAAAAGGAAAGGTGGTCTATGACAGTTTCTTACAATTCTCTTTGGCATAGGGACGGGCGGATATGCCATATCTTGAGAAGAGAGTATGTGCAGACGGAGGAAGATATGAATGAAAAATGTATCATGCAGGGAGAGGCGTGGTATTTGAAATGGAAGCGTGTGGAAAAATGGTGTTGGTTTGTGAAAAAGAAGCTGTTTCGGGAAAAAGAATGTATGTGTTGGGACGAAGGGGGCAGAGACAGGAGAAGAGAGTATTTAAACAAAAATGCTTGGAGAGGGCTGGCAGCGATTGGTGTAGCGGTTGTGCTTACGATGGGAGAATGTGTGTCAGGCATACAGCTTGGAATTGGTAAATTGGGGGGAAGTGGTATGCTCACATCTTACGCGGAGGAACTGTGGATTCCCGTTTCAGTAACCGCAGAGACAGCGCAGGCAGCAGAAAATGCCGCTGAGCTTCCCGTCCAGGCACCGGAGGCGATCCTTATGGAGGCCTCCACCGGAACTATTTTGTACGAAAAAAATGCGGACGAGGCGCGAAATCCAGCCAGCGTGACGAAGATTATGACGCTGCTTCTGATTTTTGATGCGTTACATTCGGGAAAAATTCATTTGCAAGATGAGGTCACGACCAGCGCGCATGCGAAATCCATGGGGGGATCCCAGGTGTTTTTGGAAGAAGGGGAGGTACAGACGGTCGAAACGCTGATCAAGTGCATTGTCATTGCATCGGGAAATGATGCCAGTGTGGCAATGGCAGAGTATATCGGCGGCAGTGAGGAGGCATTTGTTGCGATGATGAACGAGCGGGCGAAAGGGCTTGGAATGGAGACAGCAAAGTTTGAGGATTGCTGTGGTCTGACGGCGTCTACGACGCACGCGATGTCGGCGCGCGACATTGCCCTCATGTCGCGGGAATTGATCACGAAGTATCCGGAAATTTTTCAGTATTCAACGATCTGGATGGAAAATATAACGCACCGGACCAAGCAGGGAGAGAAGGAATTTGGACTTTCCAATACGAATAAGCTGCTGAAAATGGTGACAAATTTTGAGGTGACGGGACTGAAAACGGGTTCTACATCGCTGGCAAAATATTGCCTGTCCGCAACCGGGCGGAAAGATGGCGTTGATCTGATTGCCGTCATTCTGGCAGCACCGGATTATAAGACGCGGTTTGCGGATGCGGTCACATTATTAAATTATGGATTTGCAAATTGTCATCTTTATAAAGATGACAATCCGGGAGCTGTGCCGGAAACGACGGTGGCAGGCGGCATCCAGGAACAGGTTGCAGGGCGTCTGCGGGGAACCTTTTCTTACCTTTCGATGGGAGGAGAGAATCTGGATGGAATCGAAAAAGAGTGGATGATGGAAGAATCCCGCAAAGCGCCGGTTCGGGAAGGTGATGTGATCGGACATCTGGTCTATCGGTTGGATGGACGGAAATTGGGAAGTGTGGAGATAGAAGCGGCAGAAACGGTGGAGAAAGCGGGACTATGGGACTATTTTAAGAAGGTAATGGGAGTGTTTGCGGCATAAAAATAAAGAGCTGTCATGTTTGAATAGTGATACACGACAGCTTTTTTCATGGCTAGTTATTCATTCTGCAATCCAGCCGCTTTTTCAGAATACGTGGTCGTTACCAGTTTTTCATAAGGAATCCGCTCCTTGAGTTCACCTGCTTCTTCCAGAATATTTTCCAGAAGCTCAAAGCTGTCCCTGTGGAAAATGGTATCATTTTTCCAGGTGTCCTGCGCTTTGTAGCGTTCAACGATGCGGGCGATTGCCGCGCGGTCTGTTTCCGGAAACTGAGGTTGGATTGTCTCGGCGATTTCATCCGCACTGTGGGAGTTGACGTAAGCTAAGCCCTTCTGGATGGCATTCGTGAACGACTGGATAATTTCCGGATGCCTATTTAGATAGCTCTGCTTTGCACAGTAGGCGGTGTAGGGGACATAACCGGAATCGACGCCGAGCGAGGCGACAACGGTGCCATTCCCTTCGGTTTCAAGGGTGGTGGCGAAGGGCTCGAACTCGACCGTGTAATCCGCATCATTACTCGTAAACGCCGCCGCTGTCAGCCCGAAATTGATACTCTGATCGATTGTCAGGTCATTTTTTGGATCGATGCCATTTTTCTTTAAAATATACTCAAAGACCATTTCCGGCATTCCACCCGCGCGCCCGCCAAGCACCTTTTTGCCTTTCAGATCCTGCCAGGAAAAGTCTGGTTCGGCACTTCGTCCAACGAGAAAGTTTCCGGCACGCTGGGTCAGCTGGGCAAAATTGACAGCATAATCGGCGGAACCTTCCTGGTAGACATAGATACTTGCCTCTGAGCCCATGAATCCGATATCGGCATCTCCGGAGATGAGCGCGGTCATAACTTTGTCGGCACCGGCACCGTTTACGAGTGTCAGAGCGATGCCTTCATCCTTAAAATAGCCCAGCTCGATCGCGGCGTACTGTGGCGCATAAAAAATCGAGTGGGCTACCTCATTGAGTGTGACCGGTTCAAGCGCCCCGTCCGCCTCCTTCGCCTGTCCACACCCGGTCAGGGTGGTAAGCAGAGTGAGCACAGCCAGGGCAGCTGCAAATTTAGTTCGTTTCATGGTTGCCTCCTGCGGTTCGTTCATACTATTAAGATATGGGGAATACAGGAAGGTGTGAGTGGTCTGCTGATTTTTCTTTCTGTCTCCAGAGAAGTCCAATACAAAGCCCGACAAGCGACGGCAGAATCCATCCGAGGTTCAAATCAAACAGCGGAAGCGTATGTCTGGCAAATGCGATGACGGGTTCCAGATGTAGGGCAGACTGCATTTCGTCCGGCAGAGCTGCTAAAAAGTCAAAGATGGAAGCTGCCCAGGAACAAATGGTAACGCAGACATAGACTTTTTTGTTATGCTGGAATGCATTTCCAAGCAGCGCGAGGAGAATCAGCGTGATGGCTGGCGGGTAAATCAGCATCAAAACAGGAACCGAGTAAGTGATGATAGCGGACAGTCCTATATTTGACACAATGAGTGAAAAAAGGGTAAAAACGACCGCCCATGCACGGTAGGAAAGGGCATGGGGAAACAGTTTCACAAAGGTTTCCGCACAGCTCGTTACAAGCCCGATGGAGGTCTTGAGGCAGGCGAACGTGATCGCGATGGCAAGGATCCAGGTGCCCATCCGTCCAAGGTAGTAGTCTGCAATCTGGGAGAGGGCGATGCCGCCGTTTTCTGAAAGTTCGAATTGTCCCAGTGACTGTACTCCAATCAGGATGGTAAGCAGATAGATAAATGCCATCAGAAGCCCAGCCAGCATACCGGAATGCAGAACCTCTTTTGCAATGGTTGAATCTTCCCGCACGCCCATCTGGCGGATAACCGAAATGACCACGATCCCGAATGCGAGTCCGGCAATCGCATCCATGGTTTCATAGCCCTGGGAGAGCGCGGAAAAGAAAGCTCCATTCTGATAAGAGGCATCGGGAACTGCCGCTGAAACCTCGATGCTCGGATGAAGCAGGGCAGTCACAATCAGAACGCCTAGAAACAGAAGAAACAGCGGATTGATGATTTTTCCGATCCAGAGCGTGATGCTGCCTGGACGAATGGAAAATACAAACACCAGCGCAAAGAAGATCAGCGAAAACAAAAACAGCATAGTCTGTTCGGAAAGCTGTGTTCCTAAAAGGGGTCTGATTCCGGCGGTAAAGGAGGTCGTAGCGCACCGCGGAATAGCGAAAAACGGTCCGATTGTCAGGTAGAGCAGACAGGTAAAGAAATAGCTATATCTGTGTCCGACGCGGCGGGACAGATCCTGAAGTCCCTCCGAATGCGTGCTTCCGATCGCGGCAACACCCAGGATCGGAATGCCGACGGCAGTCAGAATAAATCCAATCGCTGCCGGGAGAAACTGGCGTCCGGCAAGCTGACCGAGATGTACCGGAAAAATCAGATTTCCGGCGCCGAAGAACATACCGAATAATGTTCCGGCAACTAAAAGCCGCTGCTTATGGGAAAGACAGGTCTGCGTCATAGATATTCACTCCTTTTACATGAGAATTGAAAGTTACTGTTCACGCATACGTGTCCAGTAACGGAATTTGCCGTGGCTTCGCATTTAAATACGGCAAATTCCTGCTGCCACCACGTTTTCTTACGGCACTTTCGGTTCCAAAAGTGCCTACCCGTGAACAGTAACAATTGAAAACTCTTTTCTAATCATCATTATAAAGCCTTCCTTGTGGTTTGTGAAAATCTAGTTTATAATAGAAATATGACAAAATGTAATATTCTAAAAGGAGGTGCGGCATGGATGCCAAAAAACTGGAAATATTGATGACGGCGGTAGATCTTGGAAGTTTTTCGAAAGCATCCGAGGTAGTTGGCTACACGCAGTCGGGGCTGACCCATCTGGTGGACAGCCTGGAGCGGGAGATTGGATTTCCGTTGATCCGCCGCAGTTACAGCGGCATCGCGCTGACGGAGGCGGGAGAAAACCTGTTGCCGGATATCCGCCAGTTTTTGCAGGCAAATGCCACCCTGGAAAATAAGATTCAGGCGGTGCGGGAACAGCAGGAGGAGTCGATCCGTGTGGCGGCATATGCGAGCATCGCGATGTACTGGATGCCGGAGATTTTATACCGGTTCCGCCGCCTCTGCCCGAAGGTGGACGTTGATCTCCGCATGGTCGATCATGCGCTGGAACCATTTGAATTATTACAGAGCGGAAAGACGGATGTCATTTTTGCGAGCAGACAGAAAGAACCGAAATGCGAGTGGATTCCGCTGTATCATGAACTTTTGTATGCGATTCTGCCAAAGCAGTATCCCTTAAATGGGCGCAAAGAATTTCCGCTGCGTGAATTTGAAGGAAAAGATTTCCTGATGCCTTACGGGCGGTTTGACATCGATGTACACGCCGCATTTGCAAAAGAGGGAGTCAGGGCAAAGGAGCAGTCCGTCTATGTGGATGACGAGACGGTGATCCGCATGGTGGGAAAAGGACTGGGCATTTCAATGATGTCTGAACTGATGATCCGCGGAAATACGGAAGATGTCTACTGCGTTCCGGTTTCCCCGACCTGCATCCGGGAAATAGGAATGGGTATGAAGCCGGGGACGGAGGAGAATGGGAGCATTGCAAAGCTGAGAGAATGTGTGATGCAGTTTGTGAGCACGTTAAACAAAGGCGGAAACGTCTCTTTGAAATAACCGGAATCACAGACCAAACAGTCCCAGCCTTGCCATTTTCCCAGTATAGAGTATATAATTAAATACAGATAAATATATGGAAGGAATACACCGTGAACATAAATAAAAACCTTTTTGACGCTCTCCCAATCGGCTTTTTCAACTGCCTGGCAAGCGGCAGCAGCAACCGCATTTATTCGGACTGTCTTCTGCTCATTTATCATGAGTATGACCGGGAGATCACCTACCGCATTGCCCGCAGCCGCATCCGGGATGCGCTTGCCATCTATCTTCTGGAAAATCACATTGATTATTTGGACGATGAGATGACAACCGACCGGAATTACAACCAGCTTGCCAATTCCGTGATCCGCAAATTCTGCTCGAAAGAGGTCGGATGGCTGGAGGAGGACACGGACGATGCGACGTATGAGAAGCATATCATGATGACGGAGCAGGGCGTCTTTCTGGCAGAATTTCTCCAGAAGATGATGAAGCCGGAGTGGGAAGAATTTTCAAGTTATATTTTCAATATTTATAATATTTTGCAGAATCCCGACCAGTGGGAACCGGATATCTATGTCAATGCGCTGCGCTCGGTCTACCGCAACGCGAAACAGCTCTCCGGTGCGCTCAAGCGCCTGGCGACCTTTATCAAAAAAATCATCGAGCGGATGGTGCGCGAGGAAAGCCTGGAAAGTCTGACCGAGAATGTCCTCGAATACTGTGAGGGCGATTTTATCCGCGAGTACGCGCGTCTGACGAAACAGCAGAATATTCATATGTACCGTTCCTTTATCCGGTCAAAGCTGGAAGCGATGCAGAACCGGCAGGAGCTGTTTGAGGGCCTGGTGGCGGGATGCGCGAAGGAAGAAGAACTGGAACACATTGAGGCGGAGAATAAGGTGCTGGATATGCTCCAGACGATTCTGCAGTTTTTCTCAGTCGATTACGACCAGATCATGCGGGATATCAAGCATAAAATTAATATCTATTTACAGATTGCGATTGGACGGGCGAGATTTCTTCAAAACCGGGACAGCGATGTGCGCGGGCATGTCGAGCAGACGATCCGCGTGATTGCAGCGGAGATGAACACACTCGGTTGGAAGGAAGAACTGCCGGAGTCGATGAACGGGTTGTTTTTGCTGGAAAATAATGAGTTTATCGATACCGACTCGATCCGCTATCCGCGACGGGAGCAGATGATCCGCGAGGCAACCTATGCGGAGCTGGAAGAAATGACACAGGAGGACATCGATCGTGCGAGGGAGGCACAGGAGAGGGAGGCAGAGAACCCGTATTCGAAGGATAAGATGAAGAATTATCTGGAGGCGCTTTTAGGAGATCGGACGGAGATATCCAGCGAGGAGGTTCCGATGAAGAGCAAGCGGGATCTTTTAAGCGCGCTCTCGGCGGTTGCATATGGTTCGGAAAATGGGTATGAGATACAGGCGGAGGATGGTTATCTGGAAACGCAGCAGATGCTTCTGCGGCGCTTTAAAATCGAACGCCGGAAGGAGAAATAAAACATGGGATTTGAAGAAATATGGAATGAATATACATCCTCTGAGAAGGACATGTTCCAGAAAAGTGTCAGGCGTCTTCTGAAGCAGACCTTTATCGTGCGCGATCGTGACGAGGACAGCAAAAAGGCGTACTATTTTGTCTCCAAGCGTTCGGAACCATTTTCAGCGTACCTGGGATATATCGGATACGATATTGTGATTGACCGGGAAAATGGCGTGATTATGCTGCAGAACTGCCGGGATCTCGGCGAGAATGGAAAACTGCAGATCAACCATGTGACACTCAAAAAGATGGAGAGTGTGGTTTTATGCTGCCTCTGGACTCTCTATGCGGACCGAGTGCGTTCTGGAAATCTTTCGAAAAATATTGAGATTTCGGTGACCGATCTGCGCTATGAGATGGAAAAATACGGCATTCGGGATCAGATTGACAAGAGCAGTTTTGCATCGATTCTGACGCTGTTTACCAAATATCAGCTTCTGCAGGTGATTGGAAAGCTCGGCGAGGAGGACTGCCGGATCTGTCTTTATCCGTCGATGCAGTTTGTGCTGGAACCACAGGAGTTTGGCAAATTTGTGGAAAATGTCAACCGGCGGATGCAGGAAAAGTGGAGCCGTGAGGACGAATGGGAAACGGAGCTGACAAAAGAGGAGGAAGACGGCGATGAAGAATCAGACGATCATGAATAGGAAATCGGCGAAAAAACTTTTGATGGTCCAGTGGTCGCGTTTCCAGAATGTCTGTATCGAGCTGGAAGGTTCGACCCTGGTGACCGGTGTCAACGGAAGCGGAAAATCGACGGTGCTTGATGCGATGACCTATCTCCTGACGGGCAACACGCAGTTTAACAAGGCGGCGAAGGACCGAGACCGGACGGTGCTTGGCTATGTGCGCGGCGACACGCGCAGTAATGGCGAGGCGCGTTATTTGAGAAATGGCAGCGTTGTCAGCTATATTGCGATGGAATTTTCCGATCCGACGCTGGGAGTGCCGCTCACGGTCGGAGTATGCATTGAGTCTCCAAGTGAGTCTGGCAAGCCGGTCAGCAGTTGGTTTATCTGTCCTGGGGCGGCGATTGACGATATCGATTTTACACGGATTGAGGGAAATGCACTCCGCATCACGCCGAAAAATGAGCTGACAGTGAATGGCGAGGCGATGAAGCTTTCCTCTTTTATGGGACGGGACCGCGGCACGGAGGCGGTACTCCGGGCACTGGGACTCCGCGTGGACGCAGTCAAATACCGGACAAAGCTTCTGAAAATGATGGCATTTAACCCGGAAAATAATATCGACCAGTTTATTCAGGACTGTGTCCTGGAACCGGGAAAAGTTCAGTCGCTGGAGGAACTGCGCGAGCAGAAGCGCCAGTTTGAGCGCCTGCGGGAACTCTATGAGAGTCTCAGACAGGGCAAAATCCAGCTCGAAGAGGTGCTTCGCCAGAGTGATGAATACGAGAAGAAAAAGCGGGTACTCCGCATCCGGGAGCTGATGCTTTCGTATCAGGCGCTCCGGGAGAAGGAAGAGGAAGAAAAGCAGACGAAAAACCGTTATCAGGCTTTAAAAGACCAGTACGGGCGCCTGACCGAGCGGGCGGGAGAGCTCGCAAGACAGCAGGAAGCCGCACAGGAACGCCTGCGAATTGCAGAAAATAACGATATGGTCAAGGGAATGCAGGAAAGCCTGGATTCCCTGAAACGCCAGATCGAGGAAGCGGATCGTGAGAAAAAGAACTGGGAGGACAAGCTGGCGCAGATTTTGAAATTGAAGAAGAAGATAAGCGCGCTTATCAAGCTTCTGGAAGCAGATCTTCCGTCCTTATCCTCGGAAAACACCTATCTGGAGACACTGGAACAGGCGGATGGGGAGACGGCGAAGAAGCGGGAGGCGTTTGACGCATTCCGCGAGAAGGTGCACCGTCAGGACGGCATCTATGAGGAAAATAAGATCCACCTGCAGGATCAGTGTAAAGAGCGCGAAAAAGAGATAGGGGCGCTGCAGGAGAAGATCCGCCGTCTGGAATCGAATATCCTTGTGTTCCCGGCGGAGGTGGAAAATGCCCGGAATAAGATTCAGAGAGGGTTGGAAAAACAGGGTATCCAGACCGAGGTCCACATTTTTGCCGAATTGGTCCAGGAGGTGACCGCTCCGGAGTGGAGAAAGGCGGTTGAGACATTTCTGGGAAGAAAGCGTTTCTATATCATCGTGGACGGCGCGCACTGCCATAAGGCGATGCAGATTTTACAGAAAGAGCGGATCTATGATGGAAATGTCGTGATCACGGATAAGCTTCCGGAAACAGAGGCGGTGGAAGGTTCCGCGGCGGAGATTCTGCGGATCCCGAACGTCTATGCGAGACGTTACGCCAATTATCTGTTAAACGGCATTCATCTCTGTGAAAACCTGGAAGAGCTGCATGAATACCCGAAGGGCGGACTCATGCGGGATGGCATGCTGGCGAAGAGCTATGCGGTTGCGATGATGGATATGAGACGGACCGAGCTGTGTCTCGGCGCAGACGCGATCCGCTGCCAGCTGGAACAGTCCAGAAAAGAACTGGAAGAATTACAGGTGGTTCAGCGGGCCGATAAAGAGGCACTTTCACAGGTTATCAAATACCGTGATGCGATCAAGGAGATCGACTGGGACGGCGGACACTACGATTTCGGCGCGGCATATGGGCTGAAGGACTGCAAAAAGCGCAGGGACAGCCTGGTAAAGGATCGCGAGGAGATCGAGGCAAATCCGGACTTTACCGCAGTCCTGAAAGAGCTGGAGACGGCGGGACGGCTGGCACGCGAGGCAAATGAGAGTGTGAACCAGAACCAGAGTGAGCTTGGCGGCTGTAAGAATGATTTAAAGGGCTGCGAAGGAACACTGAGCCGTATCAGCACGGAGATCTATTTATGCCAGAAGGCATATGAGGAAAAATGCCTTGTCAACATGGAACTCAAAGAGGCGATGCTGGAGGAATATAACCGCGAAAGCGAGAAGCGCGGCACGATCCGCGTGACGACACAGCTTTCCATCGACAAGAGCAAAAATATGCTGGCAGAGCGGGAGCGCCAGCTGGAGGACGCACAGCTGGCGTATTGCCGCCTGGCGGGAATCGACGTCGGAAAGCGCGGCATCGGTTACATCCCGTGGTACCGGGAAGAATACCGGAACCTGGCGCACGTCAAGGTGGAGGAAGCCCAGCAGAAGCTGCAGGAGCAGGCAAGACGGCTGGAGAGCGCGTTTATGAACGATTTCGTGGCGGAGATTGACGAGAATGTCCGCGAGGCAAAACGTGAGATGGACGCGATCAACCGCGAACTGCGCCATATGCCGTTTGGCAACGATACCTACAAGTTTGTGATGAAAGAAAAGCCAGACCGCGCTCTCTTCTTCCGCATCTGCAGGCGTCTGGAAAAATATATGAGTTCCCCGCAGGTCTATATGAATTCGGCGCGCGACGACGAGGAGATGGAGAATGATATTCAGGAGTTTATGAGTATCATTCTGGCGGAAGAAGATGAGTGGGAATACACGGATTACAGGAGATATTTCTCTTACGATATGGAGATCAGCAGCCGTCAGGGGCAGACCGAGATCACGGCAGAGTTATCGAAAAAACAGGGTTCCGCCAGCAACGGAGAGAAGCAGACCCCGTATTTCATCATTCTGGCGGCGAGTCTTTTGCAGTGCTATCCGGCAAACACCTGCTGCGCCCGTCTGGCATTCATCGACGAGGCATTCTCGGCGCTGTCGAGAGAGCGGATCGAGCAGATGGTCCGTTATTTCGAAGAGAATCACTTCCAGGTATTCTATGCAGCCCCGCCGGAGAAGATCAACAGTATCGGTCAGTTCATCGATTCAACCGTCAGCCTCATCGTGACAGGACGGTATACGAATGCGGTAGAAGGATTGGTGAAGCAGGCATAGGGAAAGAGGAGAAAAAATGGCGGATCGGAAAGAGTGGAAAGAACAGCTTTTAAGTAAATTGCTGGATCAATACGAAAAAAGCGTCACCTATGTCGGTGAAAATAAGGTAAAACAAGTGTTTTCGGTCAAACCATCCGATATTTTCAAGGGCTACAACAAAGATTTTCTCCCGCCGGAACAGCTTTTCCAGGAAAAAGAATTTGAACGACTGATCCGTCAGATGGAATCGGAGGGACTTATTCATGTAGTTCCTCCGAATACTGGTATTCTCCGTCAGATCTGTGCTGTCCCGGAACGTTGGGAAGATTACTATGCCTGCCTGAACCGGACAGAAAAGAATATTCTAAAAAAACGGCTGGAAGAGGTTTATCATCGCTTCTGCCAATGCGATTTATTGGAGGCATATGGAAAAGAAAAGCTTCAGACACTGAAAAACAGCCGTGCGAGAAAGCTGGATGAAAAGAAGGTAGAAAAAGAGATAACCGAGGCAGAAGCTATCTGGAATCTGGTGCAATTTTTAAAAGAAAATCAGGAAAAGCATAGAACTACGCTGGAGCGGGAAATGTCAGAGGCAGTTCTGCATGACAGTAAACAGTGGGAAAAGATATACCGGAAAAAGGTGTGTGGAATTTTGGAGCACACGGGGCGGTATGATGAACCGCTTGCGGAGCTGGAAGAAGAACGGGAGCGGCAAACGGCGCTTCTGGAGGAATTTTACATTTATTCCAATCCGGCGTATATCTATCTGAAAGGGGATGCGCGGATCTGCCTTGAAGACGGACGCGAACTTCGGATTTATCACGATCTGCCGATGTCGATCCCTTTTGAGACATTCCAGAAGGCAAAAAGCATCCAGATCCGGGATGCGGCGCTGATGACGGTGGAAAATCTGACCTCGTTTCATCGGCTGGAGCGGGAACATATATTTTACCTGTTTCTGAGTGGTTACCATACCCGCACGAAACAGGCGCTTTTGCAGCGGATCGCCAGAGAAAATCCGGGACTTTCCTGGTATCATTTTGGAGATCTCGATCCAGACGGTCTGGCGATCGCGGGGCATCTGATCCGAAAGACGGGACTGCCGTTTCAGCTGTGCGCGATGGGTGTGCAGGAATTGCAGCGGTTTCAGACATATGCGAAGCCATTGGAAGCACCCGATCGGGCGAAGGCGGAAGCAATGATAAAACAGGGCAGCAGCTATGCGGGAATATTGCGGTATATGCTGGAGCACAACTGTAAATTGGAGCAGGAGATTATAAGCTGGCAGGAGACGAGATTGGAGAGTTTTCTGTAAAAAGAATCTTTTCGGTTCAATCCGGATTTTTATATATGATATGATAAAGACAAAGTGAAAGGAATGCAGCGTCTATGGAAAAACAGGAAAAAGCCTACAAAGGCGTCATCGAATATTTCAAGAACCGCATCATGGCGGGCGAGCTGCGTCCGGGGGAGAAGCTTCCTCCGGAGCGGGAGATTGCGCAGATGCTGGAAGTCAGCCGCAATTCCGTCCGGGAAGCGCTGCGGATCATGGATATGACGGGAGTGATTTCCTCCCAGCAGGGCTCGGGGAATTACATCACTTGTGAATTTCAGAAAAGCATTGCGGAGACGATGGGGATGATGTTTGCTATGTCCCAGATTAATTATCAGCAGATCAGCCAGATCCGCTATGCGCTGGAACAGCAGGCGTTTGCCCTGGCGGTTGAACATGCGTCGGAGAGCCAGATGGACGCGCTGGAAGAACTGGTAAAGCGTCTTGACCGGAGCATGGACGAGCAGGAAAACGCCCGGATTGACAAACAGATCCATTTTACACTGGCGCTGGCGTCGGGAAATGTGCTGCTGCTCAATATTTTAGAGGCGTGTTCCGGCGTGATCGATACCTTCATCCGGAATATGCGCGCGGAAATTCTGCGGACAAAAGAGGCGAAAGAAGCACTGAATCTCTGTCACCGGCAGATTGCGGAAGCGCTGCGGAACAAAGATAATGCAGCGGGGAAGGATGCACTGGACCGGCATTTCCGGATGATAGATGAAATTTTGGAAAAAAATGAAAAAACACATTCTATGTGAAAAGATAAACAATCGTTGACAACCAGAACGCAGCCCACTATACTAACGAATAAAGAAAATTGGTTCTACCAAAATTCTTTTTCTTTTCAATAAATTGGTAGAACCAATATGCGGATTAAAAATTCTTTAAAATTTGTGAGGACCTGAAGAGCATCCATCATTTAAAGATTTTTACAAAGCATCCATATGAAGGAGGAAACAGAATGAAGATTCTTGTCTGTATCAAACAGGTACCGGAAAGCAATAAAGTAGAAGTCGATCCGGTTACCGGCGTGCTGAAACGAGACGGCGCGGCTTCGAAGATGAACCCATACGATCTGTACGCGCTGGAGACGGCGTTCCGGATCCGGGAAGAAGTGGGCGGAAGTGTTCACGTCATTTCCATGGGACCGCCGCAGGCGCAGCAGGTGATCCGCGAGGCATTTGCGATGGGCGCGGACGGCGGAACGCTTTTATCGGATCGCAAATTTGGCGGTGCGGATGTACTGGCGACCAGCTATACACTTGCGCAGGGCATCAAGAGCTGCGGCGATTTTGACCTGATCCTCTGCGGCAAACAGACAACGGACGGCGACACCGCGCAGGTTGGTCCGGAGATCTCCGAGTGGCTGAATATCCCGAGTGTGGCAGATGTTGTCAAGATCAATCAGATTGATGAGGACGGCATCACCGTCAGCATGGATCTGCCGGAAGAGGTCGAAGTGGCGAAAGTGCAGTTTCCGTGTCTCTTAGCCGTTGACAAGGACATTTTTCAGCCAAGACTTCCTTCGTATGTCCGGAAAATGAACACGAAAGACCGTGAAATCCGGATTCTTTCCCTGGCGGATATGGACGATAAAGACGCGATGCACTATGGACTCAATGGTTCCCCGACGCAGGTTCAGCGCATTTTTCCACCGGCTGTCAATGACAAAAAGGAAATGTGGGACGGAAGCGGCGAAGAGCTGGCAGACCGGCTGTATCAGAAGATCGTGGATATGAAATTCGTGTAGGAGGTGGAAGCATGGCTGAGTTAATCATACATCAGGACAAAATCCCGGATAATCAGGAACTTATCAAGCTCTGTCCGTTCGGGGCGATGGAAGAAAAGGACGGAAAGGTGACGATCAGCGCCGCCTGTAAAATGTGCCGTCTCTGCGTGAGAAAAGGTCCGAAGGGCGCGGTTGAATATGTAGAAGACGCGGTAAAACCAAGCGTCGATAAGAGTGCATGGAAGGGCATTGCCGTTTACGTAGATCACGTGGATGGAAAGGTGCATCCGGTTACATTGGAACTTCTTGGAAAAGCGAGAGAACTTTCCAAGGTAACGGGACATCCGGTTTACGCCCTGTTTATGGGAAATGGAATCGAAGCGGCTGCACACGAACTGCTTCATTATAATGTAGATAAAGTATTCGTCTATGATGCACCGGAACTGGCACGTTTCCAGATCGAGCCGTACACGGCTGTTTTTGAAAACTTCATCCAGACAGTAAAACCATCGTCTATTCTCGTCGGTGCGACCACGGTCGGCAGACAGCTGGCGCCGCGTGTGGCTGCCCGTATGAAGACAGGTCTGACCGCGGATTGTACGATCCTGGAAATGGATGAAAATACTGATTTATCCCAGATCCGACCGGCTTTTGGCGGCAATATCATGGCGCACATCAAGACCCCGAACCACCGTCCGCAGATGGCGACCGTGCGCTATAAGATCATGAACGCACCGGAGCGTGCCGAGAAAGAGAGCGGTGAGATTGTGGTCTGTACAATTGAGAAGGAAAAACTGCTTTCCCACGTGAGGGTTCTGGATATCGTAGAAAAGCCGAAGGAAACCTTTATCGAAAATGCTGATGTCCTGGTGGTAGCCGGACGAGGCGTGAAGAAGCCGGAAGATTTGAAAATGCTGGAAAAACTGGCAGATCTGCTGGGAGGTCAGCTTGCCTGCACCCGTCCAATGGTGGAAGCCGGATGGCTGGATGCCAAGTGCCAGATCGGTCTGAGTGGCCGTACGGTCCGCCCAAAACTCATCATCACCTGCGGCGTGTCCGGTGCGGTCCAGTTTACTGCCGGCATGAATCACGCGGAGACGATCGTCGCGATCAATAAAGATCCGAAAGCGCCGATTTTCAAGACGGCACATTACTGCCTGACTGGTGATCTCTATGAGATTCTCCCGAGACTGATTGAGAAGATTGAGATGGGAAGATAAAGATTCACAGGAAGGAGAGCAGGATATCATGGGAAATTACAAGAAAATAGATAAAGATGATATTTTATATATAAAAAACACAATTCAGGATGACGAGCGTGTCCTCGTAGGTGAAAATATCAATGAAGAGTACAGCCACGATGAGCTGAGCGGCACCAGCAGTTATCCGGATGTGGTGGTAAAGGCAAAATCAGCCGAAGAGATCGCGGCGATCATGAAATATGCATACGAAAATACGATTCCGGTGACACCGAGGGGCGCCGGAACGGGTCTGGTTGGTTCTTCGGTTCCGATGGAACATGGCATCATGATCGATACCACCCTGATGAACCAGATTCTCGAATTGGACGAGGAAAACCTGACGGTCACGGTGGAACCGGGCGTCCTTTTGATGGAATTGTCCGCCTATGTAGAAGATCACGATTTCTTCTACCCGCCGGATCCGGGTGAGAAATCAGCGACCATCGGCGGCAACATCAGCACGAATGCGGGCGGTATGCGTGCGGTCAAATACGGTGTGACGAGAGACTATGTCATGGGGCTGGAAGTGGTTCTGCCGGATGGCACGATCACTCAGTTTGGAGGCAAAGTCGTAAAGAATAGTTCAGGCTATGACTTGAAAGATCTGATTATTGGTTCCGAGGGAACGCTTGGCTTTATTACCAAGGCGATCTTAAAGCTTCTGCCGCTTCCGAAGCGTGTCATCAGCCTTCTGATTCCGTTCCCAACACTGAAACAGGCGATCGACACCGTCCCGGTTATCATCAAATCTAAGACGATCCCGACCGCGATCGAGTTCATGCAGCGGGAAGTGATTGAAGACGCCGAGGAGTATTTAGGAAAAGCGTTCCCGGATAAACAGTCGGATGCGTATCTGCTTTTGAAATTTGATGGTAATTCCACCCAGGAGATCGAAGAAGCGTATGACAAGGTGGCCAAACTCTGCCTGGAACAGGGCGCACTGGACGTGCTGATTTCCGATACCCAGGAGCGTGAGGAATCCATCTGGAAAGCCAGAGGCGCTTTCCTGGAGGCAATCAAGGGATCCACGACTTACATGGATGAGGTCGATATGGTTGTTCCGAGAAGTCGCGTCAATGAGATGGTAACGTATCTGCACGATCTCCACAATGAGATTGATATCCGTATCAAGAGCTTCGGTCATGCGGGCGACGGAAATCTGCACGCGTACATCCTGAAAGACGATTTGAGTGATGAAGAGTGGGAAAAACGGATGTCTGCTGCAATGGAGAAGATCTATCAGAAAGCCCATGAACTCGAAGGTCAGGTGTCCGGCGAGCACGGCATCGGATATGCGAAAAAGCCGTATTTAAGAGAATCCCTGCCGGAGAAGAACCTGGATCTGATGAACGGAATCAAGAAAGTGTTTGATCCGAAGAATATTCTGAATCCGCATAAGGTGGCGCAGAGATAGAAGAAAATAACTGCATTGATATTTTTTAGCCACAAGTGTTGCAAAAACGTTTGAGCACCACGCGGTAAGGCTGATTCTAGGAACTGCAGAAGATTTTTGGCAGAAAAACAGAATAGAACAGCAGGTTTTTGAGAAAGCCACGATCTGAATCAAAGAGTTCAAATCGTGGCTTTTTATAGTTGTTGAACTATTTTATAGTTTATATCTATCGACCTATCTTTTCTTCTTCAACGCCTGCATCACCCGAACCAGCGGAATCGTCTTCCTGTAAATCCGTTTCCCACTCTTATTTTCCAAAAATTCCCGAAACGCGCCAATTGCTTTCAAATTCTGGCTCTCATCCGAATTTGAACGGGACCCCGCGCTTGCGTCAATCCCCTTTTTCGGCACCATATACCCGCCGTAGGAATCGCGGAACAGATAGAAATAATCGCGGTCCTCACCCAGCTTTTCAAATTCATTGTAAGCCAGTGTGCTTTCGCGGGTGTTTTTCGGAAGAGAATAGACTTCCAGATGATTTTCACGGAATTCATAGCGGGACGCCGGGAACGGCATGCCGCTTTTTTTGATCTGTTCGGCGAGCTTGTGGGCGGTGTGGTTGGCGGAGCTGTAGGTGCTGGTCGTCAGATAGCAGCCGTAGGCGGCTAAGAGGATGCCCCACCACTCGCTTAGATTGATGATACCTCCGGCGATGAACAGGATGCTTAAAATTGTCCGCGTGATCCGGTTGGAAGCGCAGAAGAGATCGTACTGCATCCGGGACAGGGATTCGAAGGTTTTTTCGTTGTGGTGCATTTCTATCTTATAGTAAATCATGGTAAGCCCTTTCATATAAAAAATCAATCATCACCTATATAAAAACAGTATATAGAAGCATAGAAAATATCTTAAGAAGTAGTATACTGTTTCTTCCCTGTTTCCGCAACTGGATCTGTTAAATCTGTAATGTTGATAAAAAATAAACAAGATTGTTACAAAAATATCACACAAAAATCGACTAAAATCGAGAAAAAATTATATAATTTCGACAAAATAGCTTGCCTAATCGTAAAATAAGTGTTAAAATTAGGTAAAAGATGAATAAAGGACCAAAAGCAGAGACGAAGAGATGCGCCATGGTTAGAAACAGCTGGAAAAGACTGTTTTTTAAAAATGGTGCTATTTTTTTGCCTAAATGCTGAAATGGTAATTTATTTAGAAAGTAGTAGAAACTGTTGATGAACCGGTCAGAAAGATGACTGGGGGAGGTTAAGAAGAAGGAGAGAAAACGTATGAGAAAAGTATTATCAGTAGTACTGGCAGCGACGATGGCGATGAGCCTGGCGGCCTGCGGCGGCAGCGGCGCAAAGACTGACACAAAGACTGACACAAAGGCAGCAGACGCAGGAACGGCAGCAGGTGACGAGGCATCTGCAGATGATTACTACATCACCATCAAGTTTTCCAACGTATTTCAGCCGGCAGAGTGGAACTACAAAGCCAGCGAATATCTGGCAGACCTGGTAAAAGAGAAGACCGATGGTCATATCACTCTGGAGTATTACGGACAGAACCAGCTTGACTGCTACGCGGAGTCTGTAGCACAGGCACACAACGGCGCTGTCTGGATGGGTCTGGAGGAGCCGTCCTACTTTGCTGATTACATCGGCGATTACAACGTATTAGTTGGACCGATGCTTTACAAGAACAATGCAGAGTACAATGCAGTGATGGATTCTGATATTGTAAAAGATCTGAATGCAAAACTGGCAAGCGAGCACAACATCCACGTTCTGGATACACATTATTCGTTCGGATTCAGAAGCGTATGTACGAACAAGGTAGTTGAGAAACCGGCTGACTTAAATGGTCTGATCATGCGTTCGACCGAGTCTCCGCTGTTTGTTAAGACGATTACCTGTCTGGGTGCTACCCCGTCTGCAATGAGCTTTACGGAGTGCTTATCTGCTATGTCCAGTGGTGTTGTTGATGGTTTCGAAGGTTCCATCTCCACCCTGAAGGATACAGGTGCTTATGAGTACACCAAGAAAGTTGCAAACACGAACCACTTCATCGCAACCCGTTGGTTATTCATGGCTGAGGACGTATATCAGTCCATCCCGGAAAAATGGAGAAACATCCTGGATGAGTGCTGTGTAGAAGCTGGTAAGTGGGAGCAGGAAAATGCTGAGAACGACGAAGCTTCCATGATCGAGTTCCTGAAAGACAAAGGCGTTGAGTGGAACGATGTAGATATTGACGCATTCACAGAGGCTTGTGCTCCGGTTTATGACTGGATCGTAGACGAGTACGGCGCAGATCCGGAACTTCATCAGAAACTGGTTGATTTCCTGAATGACTACCGTGCAAAGAACGAATAATGTAGATTGTTCCGAACAAATACAGTATTTTAAAGCAATTATGAAATGGTAAAACGTAACGGTTATCAGAACCGCTGCGGAGAAGAAAGTATATCTGCCCGGGCTGTCAGAACAAAGAAGATTGTCTGAGGTCCGGGCAGACTTCCGACAAACGTATAGTGCCGGAAATATGAAACTGCTGGTAACTGTTCAGTAGGTCTGCGCATTTACTGCGCTGACCGTACGAAAACATGGGCCAGCAGGCAAAAATCCCATTGCCGTAGGCAATTTTTAATGGATTTTTGCGCGTGACTGTGAAGGTACTGAACAGTTACAACTGCTGGAAAGATGGCTGTATGACAGAACAGTCGTCGGTTATGCAAAACTGACTGCCATTATGAATGCATGAGGATAGACTATGGAAAAGAAAAAAATCACACTGGGGTCGGTGCTGGTAAACCTGGATGCAATTATTACCTGCGTGACACTGACACTCTGTACAATCGTTGTAAACGCAAACGTCCTTATGCGCTATTTCCTGAAAAGACCGTTGTATTGGTCGGAAGAGGTCGCTACGGGGCTCTTCGTCTGGACCGTCTTTATTGGAAGCGCATATGCGTACCGTAAGCACGCACATCTGGGCGTAGACATCCTGATCAACATTCTTCCGGAGAAGATAAGAAAAGTTGTTAAGGTTATTATGGATCTTCTGGAGCTTGTTACTCTGATTATGCTGACCAGAACAAGCGTCCAGTATGTGATGAACACGATGGATAAGCTGACGAATACGCTGCGTGTTCCGAGCTGGTATATTTCCGGCGCGGTTCCGATCGGATTTGGGCTTTCACTGATTTTCTGTATTTACTTTTTGGTTAAGGATATTATCAAGGTATTTAAAGGGAAAGGGGGAAATAACTGATGGGACTCGAATTAATTGAACTCGTTCCGATTTTTATGGTATTTATTCTCTATTTCCTGGGAATGCCGATTGTATATGCACTGTTTGGTTCAACCTTCTTTTATTTTACATTTATTGATACAACCAGTAAAAACTGGCTGATCTTACAGAAGGTTATGACCTCTACACAGTCGTTCTCGATGTTAGCGATTCCATTTTTCGTTATGGCTGGTTCCGTCATGAACTACGGCGGCATCAGTGACAAGATGATGGATTTCGCGGAAGTGCTGACCGGTCATATGAAAGGCGGTCTGGCACAGGTAAACGTAGTACTTAGTATGCTGATGGGCGGATGCTCCGGTTCGGCCAACGCAGATTGTGCGATGCAGTCCAAGATGCTGGTTCCGGAGATGGAGAAGAGAGGTTACTCCAAGGCGTTCTCCGCAGCGATCACAGCGGCTTCCTCGGCTGCTACACCGGTTATTCCGCCGGGAGTAAACCTGATCGTTTTTACACTGATTGCACAGATTTCCCTGGGTCGTACGTTTGCGGCTGGTTATATTCCGGGTATTCTGATGGCAATCTCGATGATGATCGTTGTTTCGATTATTGCACATAAGAGAAACTACCCGACCACCCGTGAAAAATTCCCGTCTCTGAAAGAGATCGTGAAACAGGGTATTACCTCTTTCTGGGGTCTGTTCTTCCCATTTGGTATCATCCTGGGAATGCGTTTTGGCATGTTTACCCCGTCTGAGGGCGGTGCGGTAGCCGTTCTTTACTGTATTATTATCGGACGTTTCGTTTACAAGAAACTATCCCTGAAAGAGCATCTGGTTCCGATCCTGCTTGACAGTATCGCCGGTACTTCCAGCGTTGTCCTGATCATGGTTGCAGCGAATGTATTCGGTTACTACATGACCTGGATTAACCTGCCGAGAGTCGTGGCAACTGGTATGTTAAGCCTGACAACCAACAAGTGGCTGTTCCTTATGGCATGCAACGTAATTCTTCTGATTATGGGTATGTTCCTGGAAGGCGGCGCGGCGCTGATGATTATTACACCTCTGCTGCTTCCGGTTGCAAGACAGCTTGGAATCAATGATTACCACTTTGGACTGGTAGCGATCGTTAACATCATGATCGGTGGTATTACACCTCCGTTCGGTTCGATGATGTTCACGACCTGTGGTATCACGGGATGTCCGATCAGTGAGTTCCTGAAGGAAGTATGGCCATTTATCGTGTCCCTTCTGGTTGTTCTTCTGCTTCTGACCTTCTGCCCGTTCTTAATTACATGTGTACCGGATCTTCTGTACGGCGCAGCATAGAAACAGATTGACAAAACGTTAATAAATTGGATATAATAAAGCCTGTGAGATTAAGAGCAGAAAGGCAAACGTAGAAATACGGATGCTTTCTGCTCTTTTTTGTTCCATAAAAGATACCGGTATCGGTCATGGAAGAGTCTTGTGGAGCGAAAAAGAGCTGTGTTCTAGAAGCTTTACGGGCTTGCAGAGGGAGAAAAAATGGCAGTTTGGAAATGGATTGTGGAGACGGCGGCGACCTGGACAGCGGTCGGCATCTGGATTCGCCTGCTGTTTTCGCTGGCGGTGGGAATGTTCATTGGAATTGACCGTGGCCTGAAACGGCGCGGTGCGGGCATCAAGACGCATGTGCTGGTCTGCCTGGGTTCAGCGCTTGTCATGTTGACGAGTGAATATATGTTCCGGACATTTCCATCTGCAAAAGCGGACATGGCGCGGATGGGCGCGCAGGTTATCAGCGGTGTCGGATTTTTAGGGGTTGGCACGATCATGGTAACCGGGCGTAATCAGGTGCGTGGATTGACTACAGCGGCGTGTCTCTGGGTCTGCGCCTGTGAAGGACTGGCAGCCGGTATCGGATTTGTGGACGGTGCGGTTTACGGTCTGATTCTGATTGCGGTTACCTTGAAGCTCCTGACACGTGTGGATACAATGATTCATGAGCATGCAAAGGTGTTCGATTTCTATCTGGAATTTACCAGCAGCCGGTGTGTTGGGGCGTTCATGGATACCATGCGTTCTAAGAATGTGAAAATCGTGTCTTTTGATATTGCCAAGAATAAGTTAAAGGGCGAGGGTCCCTCCGCGACGATGTCGGTGGAAGTGCAGGACAAGTCGCTTCGAAAAACACTTCTGAGCGATATTCAGGCGATGGAGGAGATCCGGTTTGCAGAGGAGCTGTAGCAGCTAAAGGGTTCAGATGGGCTTACGCACGAAATGCAGCAGAAATAGGATGAATTGTCTAAACAAACAGGATAGTTGAAACGAGAGCAAGAAAACATTTAGTATAAATAATGGAGGATCACAGTATGAACGGAAATACATACGACGTAGTGATTATCGGAGGTGGCGTCATCGGCAGCAGCATCGCCAGAGCGCTTTCGAAATATGAGTGCCGCACCGTGCTTCTGGAAAAAGAAGAGGATGTCTGCTCCGGCACATCGAAGGCAAACAGTGCTATCGTCCATGCGGGCTATGACGCAAAGACAGGTTCTTTAAAAGCAAAGCTCAATGTAAAAGGCAACGCCATGATGGGAGATTTATCCAAAGAACTCGATTTTGATTTCAAGCGGAATTCCTCCCTGGTACTCTGCTTCGCGCAGGAGGACCTCCCGGCGCTGCAGGCACTCTATGAGAGAGGCGTGGCAAACGGTGTGCCGGATATTTCCATTCTGACCGGCGATGAGGTCCGCAAGATGGAGCCGAACGTCAGCGGGGAGGTTGTGGCAGCGCTCTATGCACCGACTGGCGGCATCGTATGTCCATTTGGTCTGACGATCGCGCTGGCAGAGAATGCCTGTGATAACGGCGTTGAATTTGTATTCAACACAAAAGCAGAAAAAGTTGAAAAAACGACAGAAGGATACCGTGTGATAACCAACAACGGTGTCTTCGAGACAAAATATGTCGTGAACGCAGCCGGCGTGTATTCTGACGAGATCCACAACATGGTTTCGGAAAAGAAGCTTCACATTGTGCCGCGCCGCGGCGAGTACTGCCTGCTCGATAAAGAGGCAGGCAACCACGTATCAGCGACTGTCTTCCAGCTTCCGGGCAAGTATGGCAAGGGAATCCTCGTCAGCCCGACGATTCACGGAAATCTCTTAGTCGGACCGACCGCGGTGGATCAGGAAGATAAGGACGGAACCTACACGACCGCCGAGGGACTGGCAGAGGCATGTGAGAAGGCAGCCAAGAGTGTCAACAACATTCCGTTCCGTCAGGTCATCACTTCCTTCTCCGGCCTGCGTGCCCATGAGGACGGCGATGATTTCATCATCGGTGAGGCGGAGGACGCACCGGGCTTCTTTGATGCAGCCGGAATCGAGTCTCCGGGACTTTCCTGCGCACCGGCGATCGGTGAATATCTGGCTGGGATGATCGAGGAAAAAGCTGGATTTGGCAAGAATCCGAATTTCAATCCGATCCGCAAGGGCATCGTGAAAGCAGCACGTTTAAATACGGAAGAACGCGCAGAACTGATCCGCAAGAACCCGGCATACGGCGCAATCGTCTGCCGCTGCGAGACAATCAGCGAGGGGGAGATCGTGGATGCGATCACCCGTACACTCGGCGCACGCTCGATGGATGGCATCAAACGGCGCGTCCGTCAGGGTATGGGACGGTGTCAGGCAGGCTTCTGCACTCCGAGAGCGATGGAAATTCTCTCCCGTGAGACGGGAATCCCGATCACAGAGATCTGCAAAAACCGCAAAGGTTCTGAAATGATAAAAGGTGAGGAGGCATAACCATGATTCAGCGTGACATTGTAATTATCGGCGGAGGTCCGGCTGGACTGGCAGCGGCAGCAGCGGCAAAGAAAAGCGGCGCAGAGGATATTCTGATTCTGGAGCGCGACAGCGTGCTGGGCGGTATCTTAAATCAGTGTATCCACAATGGTTTTGGTCTTCATACCTTTAAAGAAGAACTGACCGGACCGGAGTATGCGGCACGTTATGAGGAAGAAGTGAAAAAGCTGGAAATTCCGTACCGCTTAAACAGCATGGTACTGGATATCAATAAAGACAAAGAGATCACAGTCGTAAGCCGCAGCGAGGGACTGGAGCTCATCAAGGCAAAAGCGATTATCCTGGCGATGGGATGCCGCGAACGTCCGAGAGGCGCCCTGAACATTCCGGGGTATCGTCCGGCAGGTATCTACACTGCTGGTACGGCACAGCGTCTCATGAACATCGAGGGACATATGGTCGGTAAAGAGGTTGTCATCCTCGGTTCCGGCGATATCGGACTGATCATGGCGAGACGTATGACACTGGAGGGCGCAAAGGTTAAGGTTGTAGCGGAGCTGATGCCGTATTCGGGCGGTCTGAAGAGAAATATCGTACAGTGCTTAAATGACTTTGATATTCCGTTGAAGTTAAGCCATACGGTTGTGAATATCGAGGGAAAAGAGCGCGTGAAAGGCATTACGCTGGCACAGGTCGGACCGGACCGCAAACCGATTCCGGGTACCGAAGAGCACTATGACTGTGATACGCTTCTGTTATCCTGTGGTCTGATTCCGGAGAATGAGCTGACGAGAAATATGGGCGTGGCGATGAACCCGGTTACCTCCGGCCCAATGGTCAATGACCGTCTGGAAACAGGCATCGAGGGTGTATTTGCCTGCGGCAACGTGCTTCATGTACATGATCTGGTTGACTATGTATCCGAGGAGGCAGCGCTGGCAGGACAGAACGCAGCGAAATATGTGAAATCCGGCGAGACGAAGAAAGGTCACAGCGTGACACTCAAGGCAGAAAATGGCGTCCGCTACACGGTACCGCAGTCGATCGATACCGAGGCGATGGCAGACAAGCTGACGGTTCGTTTCCGTGTGGCAGATGTTTATAAAAACCGCAGCATTTCCGTTTATTTTGACGGAGAGCGTGTGAGCAGCCGCAAAAAACGCGTGCTGGCACCGGGTGAGATGGAGCAGGTAATCCTGACGAAGGAAAGTCTGGAGAAATATCCGGATCTGAAAGAAATAACCATTTGCACGGAGGTGGATGAGTGATGGAAGTAAGAGAACTGACCTGTATCGGATGTCCGCTGGGCTGTCAGCTCACTGTGACGATGGGAAATGACGAGATCAAGGTAGAAGGAAATACATGCCCGCGCGGCGAGGCGTATGCAAAGAAAGAGGTAACCAATCCGACGAGAATCGTTACCTCAACGGTACGCGTCGAGGGCGGCACGATCGAGAGAACAGCGGTCAAGACGGCTTCGGATATCCCGAAGGGCAAAATCTTTGATTGCATGAAGGAGATCCGCGCCGTGAAGGTGGCTGCTCCGGTGCATATCGGGGATGTGATCATTGATGACTGCGCTGGAACTGGGATTGCAGTTGTGGCGAGCAAGAATGTAGAGCGGGCGTAAGGAATCGTGAAGGTGACACCGACAGCCCCGACACAGAATATAGGATGAGAGATGGGAGGTTGTACAGACTCATAGAAAAAGTTTGTGCAGCTTCCCATTTTTGAAATTGAAATATATGAAAAACCTGCTTGCATATTTGGGCAGGATTGGATAAAGTTGTTTTGAAGAAAATCTTTTTTACAGGTACATATTTACAGAGATAAATTACAAGGAGAGAGGCATGGAAAAACGTGAAATTTTAAAGGAGACAGAGCTGTTTGTCCTCGATATGGACGGGACGTTTTATCTGGATACGGATGTGCTCGACGGGGCGTTGGATTTCCTGGAGGAAGTGAAGAAAGCAGGGAAGAGATATGTGTTTTTTACGAATAATTCGTCGAAATCTCCGAAAACATATATTGACAAACTGGCAAAAATGGGGTGTTATATTAAAAGAAATCAGATCATTACATCCGGGGATGTGATGATTCAGTATCTGAAAGAGTATTATCCTGAAAAGAAAGTCTATCTGGTGGGAACGCCGGACCTGGAGGAGAATTTCCGTGAAAATGGCATTCTTCTGACAAGGGAGATGCCGGATGTGGTCGTGATTGGCTTTGATATGACATTGACCTATGAGAAGTTGGAGCGCGCCTGCACGTATATCCGCAACGGCGCTGTGTTCCTGGCAACGCATCTGGATATCAACTGCCCGACGAAGGATGGTTTTATCCCGGACTGCGGCGCAATGTGCGCGGCAATCTCCTTATCGACCGGAAAGGAGCCGAAGTATGTCGGAAAACCATTCAAGGAGACCGTGGATATGGTTCTGGAGATGACCGGGGCAAAGCGCGAGGCAATGTCGTTTGTCGGCGACCGGATCTACACGGATGTGAAAACCGGCGTGGTAAATGGGGCACACGGAATCCTGGTGCTGACCGGCGAGACGAAGCTGGAGGATGTACCGAAGGCGGATGTCGTGCCGGATGCGATTTTCACAGGGCTGAAAGAGATGGGAGAAATACTCAAGACTATGAGAGAAGAGGAAGCATAGAATGACAATGCTTGAATTACTGGAGGAATCTCCGATAATCGCAGCGATTAAGAGCTGGGAAGGGCTGGAAAAAAGTCTTAAATCTGAATGTAAGGTAGTATTTGTGCTGTTTGGCACGATCTGTGATATTGATCAGATTGTAGCGCGCATCAAGGACGCCGGGAAGGTGGCGATCGTCCACGTGGATATGATCCAGGGACTGAGCACCAAGAGGGTGGCGGTCGATTTTATCGCCCACAATACGCGGGCGGACGGTATTATCAGCACAAAAAATACACTGGTGGAGCGCGCGAAGGAGATGGGACTTTATGCGATCCAGAGAACCTTTGTTGTGGATTCGATCGCACTCGATACATTGAAAAAACAGATCGAAATGTTCCGACCGGATGCAGTCGAGATCATGCCGGGGGTGATGCCGAAGATTCTTAAGATCATGCGCGAGTACACCGATATTCCGCTGATCGCCGGGGGACTGCTGTCTGACAAAAAAGATGTGATGGCGGCCTTTGAGGCGGGTACGGATGCCATTTCAGCGACGAATGAAGCGGTGTGGTACGTGTGATTTTAAAACTTAAACGATTTAGACGCTGTGAGTGACAGATATATTTGAAATAATGAAATTGATAAAAAAATATCAATCATTTCGCGATTTCGCTTGATTTTTTACCATGAATGCATTAGAATGATGAAGTAATCTCTTTTGGTAAAAATAGATAAAGAGAAGAAAAGGCGAGTTTTCGCATTGTACAAAATATAAGAACCGTGAAAAGGTAAAGCGGTTGCAAACTATACACATGTACAGTGGGGGACACTGAAATCCCCGGTTCGGTGAGAAATGTCAGACAAAATTTAAGTCGAACGTCCGTGAGACTTGGCGCATGATTCTGGTCAGCGAAGCTGACAATTTCACACAGACGGGAGCCGCCGGATAACAGGAAAGGGGTATTAAGATGGCTAAGATCGATTTAAGCAAGTACGGAATCACAGGAACAACGGAGATTGTTTACAACCCTTCTTATGAGATGCTGTTTGAAGAAGAAACCAAACCGGAGCTGGAGGGCTATGAAAAAGGTCAGGTCAGCGAGCTTGGTGCAGTAAACGTTATGACAGGTATTTATACCGGACGTTCCCCGAAAGACAAATTCATCGTTATGGATGAGAACTCTAAGGACACAGTATGGTGGACTTCAGACGAGTACAAGAACGACAACCATGTAGCATCCAAAGAGACCTGGAACGCAGTAAAGGATATCGCTTTAAATGAGCTCTCCAACAAGAGACTGTTTGTAGTAGATGCTTTCTGTGGCGCAAATAAAGACACCCGTATGGCGATCCGTTTTATTGTGGAGGTTGCTTGGCAGGCTCATTTCGTAAAGAATATGTTCATCGTTCCGACCGACGAAGAACTGGCTAATTTCGAACCGGACTTCGTAGTATACAACGCTTCCAAGGCTAAAGTTGAGAACTACAAAGAGCTTGGATTAAACTCTGAGACAGCTGTTGTCTTCAATATCACAAGCCGCGAGCAGGTTATCATCAACACCTGGTACGGTGGAGAGATGAAGAAAGGTATGTTCTCCATGATGAACTACTACCTTCCGTTAAAGGGCATCGCTGCTATGCACTGCTCCGCTAACACCGACTTAAATGGCGAGAACACCGCTATCTTCTTCGGACTTTCCGGAACTGGCAAGACTACCCTTTCTACCGACCCGAAACGTCTTCTCATCGGTGATGACGAGCACGGCTGGGATGACAACGGTGTATTCAACTTCGAGGGCGGCTGCTATGCGAAGGTTATCAACCTGGATAAAGAGTCTGAGCCGGATATCTACAACGCTATCAGACGTGATGCGCTGCTTGAGAACGTTACCCTGGATGAGAACGGCAAGATCGATTTCGCTGATAAGAGCGTAACCGAGAACACCCGTGTATCCTACCCGATCGATCATATTCAGAATATTGTACGTCCGGTATCCTCTGCACCGGCAGCTAAGAACGTTATCTTCCTGTCTGCAGACGCATTCGGAGTACTTCCGCCGGTATCTATCCTGACACCGGAGCAGACACAGTACTACTTCTTATCCGGATTTACAGCAAAACTGGCTGGTACCGAGCGCGGCATTACCGAGCCGACCCCGACCTTCTCCGCTTGCTTCGGACAGGCTTTCCTGGAGCTGCATCCGACCAAATACGCAGAAGAGCTGGTTAAGAGAATGGAGAAGAGCGGAGCAAAAGCTTACCTCGTAAATACAGGCTGGAACGGAACCGGCAAACGTATCTCCATCAAAGATACCCGTGGTATTATCGACGCTATCTTAAACGGAGATATCCAGAAGGCTCCGACCAAGAAGATCCCGTACTTCAACTTCGAAGTACCGACCGAGCTTCCGGGCGTAGATCCGACTATCCTGGATACCCGCGATACCTATGCAAACGAGGCTGAGTGGGAAGAGAAAGCAAAAGACCTGGCAAGCCGCTTTATCAAGAACTTTGTTAAATACGAAGGCAACGAAGCTGGCAAGGCTCTGGTAAAGGCTGGTCCGCAGTTATAATGCCAGAAATAAATGGTAAATAAATCCAAGAGGTAAACTTGGTAAGATAGAAAACCTCCGGTTTGTTTGGATGAGAAATGTGATTCTCATTCGAATGGACTGGAGGTTTTTTGTTTCATAGGAAATACGTCCTATGAAACCCAAAATGCTCCGCGAGGATGCACACTCGCGCGAAGCAGAAACATGTCGCAAGCGACCGCGCGAGACGCCCGGATGTGCCAAGGCACATTTTTTATTGCTGCTGCAAAACGCATGTTTGGATTTGAGTATTTCGTGAAGCTGATGGTTATGCTATAATAGAAGCACTTAGTGAGTTTTTAACTGGATTTTCATGTGTACGCTCGGAATCTTTCTGTGCTTGATTTTGTGAGATGATTTTTTACCAGTGGCGCTCAAATTTTAAATTCATAGAGAAGGGAGGATCCTGCCATGCAGAAAACAGTTTCCAGGCGCGCGTACATTGCCATTGATTTAAAATCGTTCTACGCATCGGTCGAGTGCATCGAGCGAGGTCTGGATCCGTTGACGACGAATCTGGTCGTGGCGAATCCATCGCGGACGGAGAAAACGATCTGTCTGGCGGTATCGCCGCCGCTGAAATCCTATGGTGTGCCGGGGCGTCCCAGGTTATTTGAGGTGATTCAGCGGATTAGGGAAGTCAATGAGGAACGCCGCAGACGGGCGCCGGGACGCCAGTTCCGGGATAAATCGTGGAGAAATGAAGAATTAAAGGCGGATCCGTCTCTGGCGGTCAGCTATCTGGTTGCGCCGCCGAGAATGGCGCACTATATGAAATGGAGCACGCAGATCTACCAGATTTATCTCCGGTATGTGGCACCGGAGGACATCCATGTGTATTCGATCGACGAGGTATTCATGGATGTTACGGAATATCTGGGAATTTACAAGGTTTCGCCGCGCGAGCTGGCAAAGCGCATCATCCGCACGGTGTTAGAGGAAACGGGCATCACGGCGACGGCGGGGATCGGGACGAATCTGTATCTGTGCAAGGTGGCGATGGATATTGTGGCGAAGCACGTGGAAGCGGACGAGGACGGCGTGCGGATTGCCGAGCTGGATGAGCAAAGCTATCGGGAACTTTTGTGGACGCATGAGCCGCTGACCGATTTCTGGCGGGTTGGACCAGGATATCAGAAGAAACTCTGGCAGGCGGGACTTCGGACGATGGGCGATATTGCGCGTTGTTCACTGGGAAAACCGGGCGAGTTTTACAGCGAGGAACTGCTGTACCAGATGTTCGGCGTCAATGCTGAGCTTCTGATTGACCATGCGTGGGGCTACGAGCCGTGCACGATCGCACAGATACGGGCATACAAGCCGCAGAGCAGCAGCCTGGGCTGCGGGCAGGTGCTTCCCTGTCCGTACACGGCGGATAAGGCGCGGATCGTGGTACAGGAGATGGTTGACGGGATCTCGCTGGAGCTGGTGGAAAAACGGCTGGTGACCGCTCAGCTCGTTCTAACGGTCGGATATGACATCGAAAACCTGACCCGCCCGGAGATACGGAAAGTATACAAGGGACCGGTAACAACCGATCGCTACGGGCGGCGTGTGCCGAAGCATGCACATGGAACGTGGAATCTGCCGCGTGCGACTTCGTCCTCAAGCGAGCTTCTGGAGGCGATGGCGGCTCTGTATGATAAGATTGTCAACCCGGCGCTTCTCATCCGCCGGATGTCGCTCTCGGCATGCCATGTGGTAAATGAGAAAATGGCGAAAGAGCGTGAACAGAAGGAAACATTTGAACAGCTTGATTTGTTTACCGATTACGCAAAAAAGGAAGCAAAAGAGAAGGAAGAACAGAAAAAACGCGAGCGGGAGCGCCGGATGCAGGAAGCGCTTCTGACGATCAAGAAAAAATATGGAAAAAATGCGGTGCTGCGCGGGATGAACTTTGAGGAAGGCGCGACCGCCAAGGAGCGGAACGGGCAGATCGGGGGGCATCAGGCATAGATGGAAGATCAATATAGAGTGAATGAATTTGAAAACTTAAAAAGTGGACGAAGCCAAACCCCAGAAGGGCAGGAAAGTGACGCTCAGCGCCGCTACGGCGATATCCTCGGTCATTCTTACCCATTTCCCTTGCGCCATACACGGATGCCGGTGGAGGACCGGGCGGCGCAGTTCGCCTCGTTTGCGGCACTGAATGGCTATGAGGAGGCGGTAGAGGAGGAAGCGCGCCTGACCGAGCGGGAGATCGATCTGGATGACAGCGTGCGCGAGATGATCAATCAGACGCTTGTAGAAGCGGAGGAGCAGCTGATGCGTGGCGAGACGGTTCGGCTTTCTGTGACCTGGTTTCAGCCGGACGTGCACAAGGAGGGCGGTACTTATCGAACGGCAGCAGGACGATTGAAGAAAATCGACTATTACCAGCAGGTTTTGTGGTTGGCGGAAATAAGGAGTGGAAATCAGCCTGGACTTGAAAATATAGGCGGGGAGATCGCGGTAAATTTTCCACAGATCTGCCGTGTGGAGCTGATAGAAGAGGAAGTGGAGTGAAATGTTACATGGCAGCACAGTTGCTGAAGCTTTGTATGGACCTCCTGACCGGCAAAGGAAAATATCGTTACTGTTTACGGGTAGGCACTTTTGGAACCGAAAGTGCCGTAAGAAAACGTGGTGGCAGCAGGAATTTGCCGTATTTAAATGCGAAGCCACGGCAAATTCCGTTACTGGGCACGTATGCGTGAACAGTAATAAAATATCAGAAATCCGTAAGAAAAAAGCACTTTTACTTTTGAATGAAATAGGGTAGACTGTTAGAACAGAGAAAACCAGATAGAAGAGCTGAATACAGAGTATAAAGAAAAATATTTCACTGGTTTTAGAAACTAAAAAGTGCCTGGGAAGTTTTGAAAAATTTCAGAGAAGTCCCTGGGAACAGATAGGGAGCAGGCATAAGAACAGTCGGAAGGAGATTCAAATTATGAAAAAAAAATCGTTATATATTGCGGGGATTTGTGCAGCACTGTCGGTAGGTGCGCTTGGGTGCGCTTCCAGTGCAAAAGCGGGCGATGAGGAGAATAAGACGGCTGTCGAAGATACGAAGGCAGCTGGGGAGACTACTGCAGCGGAAACCAGCGAGAGTAATACGGTTATCGAGAAAAACGCCCCGTCCGGTCCGGCATCCGGTACAGGAAAGAAGGTTTCATCCGAATTTATTTGTGTTTATGGTCCGGTTTCGGAGGTTACCAGTGATTCCGTCACGATTGACAATCAGTCGGGAATCAGCAGTGCCGGCGAGATGGTGATCACATTTTCACCGGAAACGCCGATTTTTGACGCAGAGACAGGCAATCCGGTCGATATGACCGAGGCGGAGACGGGAACCGTTGTATATGCCTACATCGGGGAGGCGATGACGATGAGCGAGCCGCCTATCACGAACGGACAGCTCTTCTTCGTCCATGTAACCGATGTGAGCGCCGTGCCGGTTTACACAGAGATCGAGTCGGTGAAAAAGAGTGCCGAGAATGATGATACCGTCTATGTGAAAGCAGAGGATGGCGTGACTTATACTATCAGCGCTGAGACACATATTCTGCCGTATTTAACCCGGAACATCGTGACCGCAGACGATCTGGAATCGGGAAAGAAATGCGCGATCTGGGCGGACGCGGAAGGAAAGGTATCGAGACTGGTGCTGTTTCAGCAATAAGGGCGGATGTGCATAAAGCGATAAAATTATAAATATGTCATGTAGATCGGACGGTTTGAACAGTGAAAAACACAGCGAAAAACCGTCCGATTTTTGGTTTGACTTTTTGTTGCACAGTAAAATACATTTGTGAAACAAAAAAATTGCATAAATGCATATTGGCTGCTCTGGTTGAAGCGCCGGAAAAGCAGACGTTCAGTCTGTATGTAGATGAATTGCTATATGACAAGACAGATGTAATAAAAAGTGTCAAAATTTCATTGACACAGCTTTTCTCTTAGAGGTATAATCACAGAAGTTTACCGTGTGGAAGCTATATGGACAGAGAAATATGGCGTGGCAAAGATGTCGGATACATAGTAAAGAAGAAAATGAACCGCAGCTGTCGGAAAAATGGTATGGTTTCTGTCAATCGATGGGGATTCGGAAGCGTGAACAGAGCGGTGAAAAAAGGAGAGGGAAAAGAGATGGATCAGGAGATAAAGCAGCGGATCGAGACATTAAAAAAAGAGAAGGATGCCGTGATTCTGGCACATTATTACGTAGATGGAGAAGTGCAGGAGATTGCCGATTATGTGGGCGATTCGTATTATCTGGCGGAGCTGGCGACGACGGTGCCGCAGAAGACGATCATTTTCTGTGGCGTGTCATTTATGGGCGAGAGTGCGAAGATTTTAAGCCCGGAGAAGACGGTTATCATGGCAGACCGGAGCGCGGACTGTCCGATGGCTCACATGGTTGAGGTGGAGAAGATCCGCGAAGTACGCAAAGAGTATCCGGATGTAGCCGTTGTCTGTTATGTGAACTCGATGGCGGAGATCAAGGCAGAATCGGATGTCTGTGTTACCTCATCGAATGCACTCAAAATCGTGAAAAAACTGCCGAACAAGGATATTTTCTTTATTCCGGATGAGAATCTGGGACGTTTTATCGCAAAAAAAGTGCCGGAGAAACATTTTATTTTCAATGACGGTTTCTGCCATGTACATAAGAGTATTCATGCGGAAGATGTAAAGAAAGCAAAAGAGCTGCATCCGGAGGCAGTTGTGCTGGCGCATCCGGAGTGTACCGGCGATGTGCTGGAGCTGGCAGATTTTGTCGGAAGTACCTCCCAGATTATTGATTATGCGACGAATTCGGATGAGAAAGTCTTCCTGATCTGCACCGAGATGGGCGTGTTCTATGAACTGCTGCAGAAGAACCCGGAGAAGAAGTTTTTCTCCGTAGGTCACCGTCAGTTTTGCCCGAATATGAAGAAGATTCATCTGGACAGCGTACTGCGGGCGCTGGAAAATCCGGAAGAGGAAGTGGAGATGGATGAGGCGATGCGGCAGAGGGCGGTTGGTCCGCTGGCGCGGATGCTGGAATTGGCAAAATAAAGGAATAAATAAAGACACAATATAAACAAATAGACCCAAAAGGATCATTCAAAGGATTCCCACAGAAAATGCTGCAAATCAGCGTTTCCTGTGGGATTTAAATTTTAAATGGAGCGGCTCTGCTTATTCAGCCACAACCGCTTTCACAATCTCCGCAATATACATATCATGATAGTCCTTCTCCGGATAGAACTTGCTGTCAGCGTCCTTATCGATAAAATCTGCCGGATTCATGGATGTGCGGTACATTTTGCGGCAGATGAGGATGGTGTCAGCTTCTTCAAATGCCGGTACGCCGTCGATGAAGACCGGGGTCAGGCCGGCTTCCTTGATTTTGTCGTGGTCACGGCCGGATACGGAGCCGCAGAGTTTGAGGGCATCGCGGTGTCCGTCTTTTAAAAAGCTGACGGAGAAGAGTTCTTCTTTGTCTATAAATTCTTTGGTGTAGCGCTGGGGACGGATATAGCAGGTAACAGCCGGTTTGCCCCAGAATACGCCTGCGCCGCCCCAGCTGGCAGTCATGGTGTTGAATTTATCCTCGGTGCCGGCGGTTAAAAGCATCCAGTCGGAACCGATGCGGGTAAACGGGTTAAAATTTAATTCTTCTGGCTTTATTTCTTTGAAGCTCATCGAAAAATCCTTCCTTTCCTGTCTGAATTGATTATTCTGTGAGTACCTTACCATTATCAGAGAAGAAAATCAAATATATTTTCGAAAATTCATTGACAGATGAGAAAAAAAGAGGTAGTCTTTAAATTAAGGTTAGAGACATCTAACTTGAGTTGCGGCATTCTAACCTGAGTTTGTTCATGCTAATTATGTTTTGTTTTTGATGAAACACAATATAATATGAGCACTTAGTGCGAGTCGTATCTAAGGACTTAATGAGGCTGAGCCAGAGGCAAAAGCGGAATTTAGTACTTGCAAAAAGAGTGGCAAGCAGAGTATGCTATATATTTTAAACGAACAGTTAGTCTGCGCTAATAAAAAGCCGGGTTGTGGACGGAAACGGCAGATGTGCGGAAAAATAATTTAGAAGATATGGAAAGAGAGATGATACGATGCAGCAGAGAGAGCAGATTATCAGCGAACTGAAGAGACGGGGGAAACGGATGACCGATCAAAGAAAGATCATGTTGGATGTGATCCTGGAGGGAAGATGGAGCAGTTGTAAGGAGATCTACTACGAGGCATCCAAGCGCGACCCGGGGATCGGCAAGGCAACGGTGTACCGGATGATTGCAGTGCTGGAAGAAATCGGCGTTTTAAACCGTTGCCGCCAGTATTCTCTGCGGAATGAGGATGAGCTGTCAAGTATAACTTCGGATGCCAGTTGATAAAAAATCTCAATAAGGAAAGTTAGGTTTGACTATCATGGGGGTAAGCTGTTACCATCTACTTGTACCTCAGAAATGAGTCATTAAACGCAGCTATATTCGCATTTGAAATGGAATAAATAGTTTTCAAAAATCATATGTGAATATAATTTAGATAATATCAGAGGAGGAGTAATCATGATGGACATTTTCAAATTAAAAAAATTAGGTTTATTTGCAGGCGGCGTTTTGTTCGGAACAGCAGGTGTTAAGATTCTTGGCAGCGAGGATGCAAAGAAATTTTACGTAAACTGCGTAGCAGCCGGACTTCGTGCACGTGATTGTGTGATGACCACCGCTACCAATATTCAGGAGAACGCTGAGGACATCCTGGCTGAGGCAAAGCAGATCAACGAGGCTCGCGGCTATGAGAGCTTTGGTGAGGATGAGGATTTCAACGAGACTGCTGAGGCAACCGAGGCCGCACCGGAGGCTGAGAAGGCAGAGCAGTAATAGCAACTCCAAGAATACATGAATCTAAATAACAGGGGGGCTGCCGCAAGATAGCATGGGATGCTGTCTCGCGGCAGCTCTTCTATAACCGGAGGAAGATGAATCATGAAATTCATTATAAAGCATGAAATCAAAGGAAGAATCCGTATCAGCCTTGCCCGGAAATTCCATACCGTGCGCGAAGCGGATGTTCTGGAACAGTATCTGCTTGGTCTGGACGGCGTGACGGCGGCTAAGGTGTATGAGCGGACAGCAGATGCGGTTATCTATTATAAGGAGGATCGGGAGGCGGTACTCGTACAGGTAGCGGCGTTTGATGGTCAGATTACCGAAAAACAGGAGATGGCAGTTAAAAGCAGCGGACGCGCCCTGAATCAGGAGTACAAAGAAAAGCTGATTCAGAAGGTACTGACCCGCTTTGCGACGAAGACATTTCTCCCGGCGCCGGTCCGTGCGGTATACACGTCCGTGCAGGCGATCCGTTATATCGTGAAAGGTATCCACTGCCTCGTATTTAAGCGCAAGCTGCATGTGGAGGTGCTGGATGCGACGGCGATCAGTGTTTCCCTTCTGCGCCGCGATTTCAATACGGCTGGCTCCGTTATGTTCCTGCTCGGCGTCGGTGAGCTTCTGGAGGAGTGGACACATAAGAAATCCGTTGGGGATCTGGCGCGGAGCATGTCCTTGAACGTGGAGAAGGTCTGGAAAAAAGTGGACGGGACCGAAGTCCTTGTACCGCTTTCGGATGTTACCGCGGGCGACGAGCTGACCGTCCATATGGGTACAGTGATTCCACTGGATGGTGTCGTAGTAAGCGGCGAGGCGATGGTAAACCAGGCTTCGATGACCGGCGAATCCCAGCCGGTCAGAAAAGAGCCGGGCAGCTATGTTTACGCAGGAACCGCGCTGGAAGAGGGAGAGATTACCTTCAAGGTAGAAAAATCCGCCGGTTCCACCCGTTATGAGCGTATCGTACAGATGATCGAGGATTCGGAGAAGCTCAAATCATCCGTTGAAGGCAAGGCGTCGAACCTGGCAGATGCACTCGTTCCGTGGAGTCTGGGCGGTACCGCGCTTACCTATCTGCTGACCCGCAATGCGACGAAAGCACTGTCGATCCTGATGGTTGATTTCTCCTGTGCACTGAAACTGGCAATGCCGCTTGCAGTCCTGTCTGCGATGCGTGAGGCAAGCCAGCATCACATTACGGTCAAGGGCGGCAAGTTTCTGGAGGCTGTTGCCGAGGCGGAGACGATCGTATTTGACAAGACCGGAACCCTGACCAAGGCAAAACCGGTTGTATCCGATGTAGTATCTTTCAACGGCATGGAGAAGGAAGAACTGCTTCGTATCGCAGCCTGCCTGGAAGAACATTTCCCGCATTCGATGGCAAACGCGGTCGTACAGGAAGCGAAAAAACGTCATCTGGTACATGAGGAGATGCACTCGAGAGTGGATTACATCGTAGCGCACGGTATCGCTACCTATGTGGGCGAAGAACGCGTCGTGATTGGAAGCCACCATTTCGTATTTGAGGATGAGAAGTGCACACTGCCGGAGGATGGAAAAGAGAAGTTTGAGAACCTTCCGGAAAATTGTTCCCATCTTTACATGGCAATCGGCGGACAGCTTGCAGCCGTTATCTGCATCGAGGATCCGCTGCGTGAGGAAGCACCGTCTGTCATCCGCCAGTTAAAAGAGGCTGGATTTAAGCGCATTGTCATGATGACCGGCGACAGCGAGCGGACCGCAGCGGCGATCGCGAAGAGGGTCGGCGTGGATGATTATTTCTCCGAGGTACTTCCGGAGGATAAGGCGCGCTTTGTTGAGGAGGAGAAGGCGAAAGGCCACAAAGTTATCATGATCGGTGACGGCATCAACGATTCACCGGCCCTGTCAGCGGCAGACGCGGGCATCGCAGTCAGCGAGGGCGCGGAGATTGCCAGAGAGATCGCGGATATCACGATCAAGAAAGATTCCCTGGATGAAGTCGTGCTTCTGCGTCATCTGAGCATGGATCTGATGAAACGTGTCCATGGAAACTACCGTTTCGTCATCAGCTTCAACCTAGGTCTGATTCTCTTGGGGGTGGCTGGTATCATCACACCGTCTATGTCGGCGCTGCTGCACAACAGCTCGACACTGGCGATCAGCTTAAAGAGCATGACGAACCTGCTGCCGGAGGAAGAGCGGGAAGAGGCATAAAAATGCGCCCTGCTTAGTTGGCTTTTAATAAAATATAATAAAAATAGACGGGCAGAAAGAATGGAGAGGAAATTTTATTCTTTCTGTCTGTTTTTTTGCGTTGAATTGCGAAAAAGTAAAACTAAATACTAGACTATATTCTGTAAAAATCCAACAATGAATCAAATAACATTAGACACATAAATATGTGTTTATAACAGTTATAAATTTTAATATTGACATACAGGAGAAATGTGATATGATCATAGTGTAAATGGACTTACCAATTTACCATTATACCAAAATGACAATCAGAGAAATAAAAAGATAATTGAAGGAGGAACGGATATGTATAAGTTATCACAGTTGACAGAAGATGGTTCTATTATGTTACACGGACAGAAAATTGCAGATACAATCCTTTATGTAAATGGAGATTTTGTTAAAAAATCAGAAGCCGTTATCTCCGTATATGACAGTGGTTTTCAGCATGGAGATGGCGTATATGAAGGAATCCGTGCATATGGACGAAAAGTATACCGTCTGGATGAGCATATCAAACGTCTGTATGAGTCCTGCTACACGCTGGGAATCGATATAGGAAAGACCAAAGATGAGATGAAGGAAATTGTAAAAGAGCTGATTCGTCGAAATCTGGATGCAGGATTTACTGATTTACATATGCGTTTACAGGTGACGCGCGGATTTAAAGCACAGACAGGTATGCATCCGACTTTAAATGTGACGAATGCGTCGATCGTTATCTGTGTGGATCAGAAACCCCCTATTTTCAATAAAGAGGGAATTACGCTGGTAACAACCTGGCTGAAACGCTATTCCCCGTCTTACATGGATCCGAAGATTCATTGCTGTAACCAGCTGAACCAGATTATGGCGGCGTGTGAGGCAATCCGTCAGGGAGCGGATGAAGCAATTATGCTTGACCAGAATGGTTATGTGGCGGAGACAAACTCTACGAACTTACAGATGATTAAAGATGGAGTATTAATACTTCCGACTTTAGATTCACAGCTTCCGGGAATTACGAGAAAAACAATGATTCAGATAGCAAAAGAGATGGGAATGGAAGTACAGGTAAGAAACGTATCTGTTTCAGAGTATTATAATGCGGATGAGGTATTTATCTGTGGTACAGTCGGAGAAGTGGTTCCGGTTAAAATGATCGATGGAAAGAAGATTGGTACACAGATTCCTGGTCCGATAACAGAAAAGTTTTCACAGGAATATAAGAAGATGACAGAAACGCTGGGAGTGTCGATTGATGATTGAACATCATAAAAGAAAGTGCACTCTGTGAGGGAACGGGTAAAACCGTAAGCGTGAGATTCATATAGGGGTTTATAAAGAGGGATGGTAGAAGAGAAACATATGATTCGAGCGAAAGGACGGAATGAATATGAAAGAGAAAAGAAAACCGGGTTTTGGGGCTGCGATGCTTCCAATATTGGTGATGGCGTTCGTGTTGGGAATTGGTTTTGGAAAGTTCAGACTAAGTGTGGAAGTACTCTTACTTGTTTGTTCCTTCTTTACGGTGCTTTTAGGATTGTTTTATGGAACAACCTGGAATGAGATTGCAGATGCGGTTTCGGAAAAGATAGGAAAGTCATTTATGGCGATTTTTATCTTTGTATTTGTTGGAATGATTATCGGAACCTGGATGTTATCAGGAACAATTCCTATGTTGATTTATTATGGCCTGAAGCTCTTAAATCCACAGCTGTTTCTGATATCGGCTTTTGTGATTACAGTAATTGTTTCTGTGTGTACGGGAACCAGTTTTGGCTCAGTTGGAACCGTCGGGCTGGCACTTATCGGAGTAGCTCAGGGATTGGGCGTTAATCTTCCGGCAGCAGCGGGCGCAATTATTTCAGGTGCTTATTTTGGAGATAAAATGTCACCGCTTTCAGATACGACAAATCTGGCTCCGGTAGCAGCCGGAACCACATTGTTTGAACACATCCGGCATATGTTTTATACGACGGTCCCGGCGGCGCTTGTCTGTTTAGTGGTATATTTTATAGCTGGACGTACTGGAATGGTGGTTTCATCGGTCGATGCATCTGCGGCAAATGAGATGACGGAGGGACTCGCTTCTATTTATCATTTTAATGTGTTTTTATTGCTTCCTCTGGTGGTTGTGCTGGTTGGTTCAGCGATGGGAAAACCAACGATTCCGGTTATGTTTACAGCATCGGTTCTGGCAGGAGTGTTAGCGATTGTATTTCAGGGAGCGACGGTTGCAAAGGTAATTTCGGCAGCATATAGCGGATTTTCTTTATCGATGCTGGGGATTGATCCGGAAACAGTGACAGGAAGCATTAAAATGCTGGTAGAGCGGGGCGGAATGACAAGCATGATGGCAACGGTGCTGAAAGTGCTCTGCGCATTTCTATTTGCAGGTGCTATGAGTGCGGCTGGTTTTATGAATGCAATCTTGGAAAAATTGAAAACATTCGTACACAGTGACGGAACTTTGATTCTGGTAACGGTTATTTCAGTCTTGATTATTGCGCTGATTGTTGGAAATGCATATATTCCGATTTTGATGGGCGGAGAATTGTTCAGTGAGTCCTTTAAGGAAAGAAATCTGGCACCGCAGAATCTTTCCAGAACACTGGAAGATGCAGGAACCTGTTCCATTCCTCTGGTTCCGTGGTCAGCGGGCGGCGCGTATATGTCGGGAACGCTGGGAGTCTCTACGTTCGCATATGCTCCGTGGGCAATCTTTTGTTACGCAGGTTTTTGTTTTGCGGTTCTCTGGGGCTTTACCGGGTTTGGAATCAAGAAATTAAACAAGGATAAATAAGACATTTCATTAAGTAAGTCAAACAGATGTAGGATGGGGAGAGAAAAACTGTTCTACATCTGTTTTTCTAATTAAAAGGGTTATTTGAACATTGCAGTGGAAAAAAGAAACAGGAGGAATGATGGGGGCGGAAAAATTAGATAAAAAACGATCGGGAGCTTTGGTGGGAGGAATTTTCCTGATTCTGGCAGTTCCAGTATGCGGAATCCAAGTACCGGTGCAGGCATTCTTTTTTCTTGCATGGATCTACGTGATTCTGTTTTTAGAAGCAAATTCTTATTCTTGGAATGAGCTTCAGGAAGCAATGGTTCATTCTTGCACAAGGGCAGTTTCACCTATCTTTTTTCTTTTATGTGCAGGAGCGATGACAGGAATATGGAATCTGTCAGGTACGATTCCAGGACTGACGTATACAGGAATTTTGTGGATTCGTCCGGAATGGTATCCGGTCACCGCGTATGCAGGATGCTTTCTGTTTAGTTTTCTGACTGGCAGTGTGTTTAGTTCCTGTGGAACCATGGGAATCCTATTTTTAAATATTGGAACAAGTATGGGATATGAAGAGAAAATAGCAGCAGCTGTTATAATAGCCGGAGCATTTTGCGGCTATGGGATTTCTCCGATGTCGGATTTTGTGAATTTACTTTCATCCAGTGTTGAAATAGAACTGGCGAAAACCTTGAAAGCAGAACGAAATAGTATCATTCCAACTATATGCGTTTGTCTGGCAGGCTGTTTTTATGCGGGATGGAAGAATGCAGAACTGGCAGGAATATCGATACAGGAAAGCAGTAAAATGATTCAAATATTCGGGGAAATGTGCCTGGGAATGCCCGTGTATATACCGGCTGCAGTGGTTCTTATATTTATGTTAATGAGAAAAAACGCCATCCATGCGTTGATGGCAGGCTGCGTGTCCGGGATGGCAGTGGCATTTTTTTACCAGAAATATCGATGGCAGACAATTTTGAATGTTTTATGGAATGGACCGGACCAAGGATCCTATTTTCACAGCGGAGGTATCAGCAGCATGGCTGGGACGGTTCTTTTGTTCCTTTTAGCGTTTAGTTTGTTTGGAATGCTTGAAAAAAGCGGGGCGATCCGATGCATGATGCAGCCGTTGTTTAAGTGGGCAGATACAGAGAAAAAAGGAAATATAGCAGCAATTTTATTTGCTTTTGTAGTAAATGTTTTTTCAGCATCGGCGATGTGTTCCCTGGTGATATCCGTCTCCTGCCTGATGCCGGTGTATGATGAAAAAGGCTGTAAACGGGAGAAAATGATTCATTCGCTCTTTCTGGGCGCTTTATACATGAGTCTTCTGGTCCCGTGGCATTCCAATGTTGTAACGCCGATGGGACTGTTGGGAGTAGCACAGGGAGGCGCTTGTATTTTTTGGATTGTGCCGGTGCTGGAGGTTGTCTGCTATCTATTAACATTTGTTTTTTCACATAAATAATGATATAATCGATAGGCGTTAGGGAACGTAAATCAGCAGGAGGGAGACTGAGAATGTTTCAGCCAATCGAAGAAAATGTTTCAGTATATAAGAAGGTAGTCGCACAGATCCAGGAAATGATCATGCACGGCGAATTAAAAAAAGGTGACCGGCTTCCGCCGGAGCGCCAGTTAGCCGAGATGCTCGGAGTTGGGCGACCGGCGCTCAAGCAGGCGATCAGTGCGCTGGAAGTGCTGGGGATTATCCGCAGCCGTCAGGGAGACGGCAATTATATTACGGCGGACACGGTCGAGGTGATCAATCCGCTGGCAATGCAGTTTTACTTAAAAAACGGCAAGATGGATGATATTCTGGAATTCCGCTATATCATGGAGGTGCAGATGGCGTCGCTTGCGGCCGCCAAGATCACGGAAGAGGAGATAGGGGAGTTTCAGGCGCTGATGGATTCGATGAAAGAGGCGATTGCGGGCGGAGCCGATCTGAAGACGCGCCAGTATTACAATAACCTGTTCCATTTCCGGGTGGTGAACCTTTCTGGAAACCAGCTGATCCGCCTGATTTATTCGAGCATCATGGATCTGGTGTCGGATCAGATCCGCCAGACGGACGGCATGTATTTCTATGAGAGCCATCTGAAGATTTTCGAGGCAATCAAGAACCGGAACCCGAAAGAAGCGGCGTACTATATGGCAGAACACTTCCAGAATAAGTTCCCAAATTATCAGTATTATATGGATGTTCATGCGTTGTAGGAAATTGTAGGAAAGAAGAGAACGGAGGACAAGTATTTCATGAAAAATGACTTATTCACAATCGGCAGCATCACGATCCACGGCTACGGTCTGATGATTGGCATCGGCATTATCGCTGCGTATTACCTGGCAGAGTACCGGGCAAACAAGCGGGGGATGGATGTCGATATGATCCTCTCGATCGCGATCTGCGGTGTTGTATGTGGAATTTTAGGTGCAAAACTTCTGTACTATGTCACAATCTTTGACGAAATTCTGGCAAACCCGAAGAAATTGTTAGATATCAGCGATGGATTTGTTGTGTATGGCGGCATCATCGGCGGCGTGCTGGGCGGCTATGTGCTGAGCCGGATCAAGCATATTTCCTTTTTCCAGTACGCAGATCTGGTCATGCCGTCGGTTGCGCTCGCGCAGGGCTTTGGACGGATCGGCTGTTTTCTGGCTGGCTGCTGCTACGGTATGCCGACCCACAGCCATTTTGCGATCGTGTTCCACGATTCGGACTTTGCTCCGAACAACATTCCCCTGGTTCCGACCCAGCTCATCTCAAGCGGTCTGGATTTTCTGCACTGCCTGCTGCTTCTTTATGCGGCGAAAAAGTGCAAAAAACAGGGGCAGGTGGTATCCCTGTATCTGATCTGCTACAGTCTGGGACGCTTCGTGCTGGAATTCTTCCGGGGGGATTTGAACCGGGGATCGGTCGGATCCCTATCAACTTCACAGTTTATCTCACTGTTTATCTTTGCGGCGGGCGTGGCGATGTTTGTGGTTTGTGGGAAGAGGACAGAAGTACCGTTAGAAAAGTAAAAATTTTTAAATGTCAACCCAAATAAAAATCATTCTTGACATTTTGCCAAAATTGCTGTATGATACCTCTGATATGGAAAATCTTAACATTTTAAGAGTCATCCATGCAAATATATCTGACCACCTGTGAAACAGGGAATGGCCATACGGACAGCCGGGTCAAATGCCGATTGGCAGTGCGAACTGCCCTATTGATTGAGTTAAAAGCTCAATTTTATAAGTTGGTTACTTTACAACCAGTGCTCATGCACATCAACTTGTAAAACGGTCAATAAGAGTGGTAAAAGTAGATATTTGCTATATAGACTCTGAATGTGAGATTTCTGTGGATAAAAAGGTTTTGCAGTATATGCGGTAAATAGAGACAAGGGAAGATTTCGTAGCTATACGGCAGATTTGTAAAAATAGAGTGAAGCAGAAAAAGAACGTTTTGCGGATGATGTGGAGACACGTCATCCGCTTTTTTTCATAGGAAATTACGTCCTATGAAAAAAACGCTCCGCGAGGATGCGCACTCGCGCGAAGCAGAAACATGTCGCAAGCGACCGCGCTCGGCGCGAGAATGTGCCAAGGCACATTCTTTTTTATGTGTAATAGGAAATTCCTTGGAATTTCCTATTACATGATCAACACCATTTATATTTCAGGAGAAGGAAGATATGGATCACAGCGAAAAATTAAAATTATACGGCTTTAATAACCTTACAAAGGCGCTTAGCTTTAATATCTATGATGTCTGTTATGCCAAGACACCGAGGGAGCAGAAGGATTATATTGCCTACATTGATCAGCAGTACAATTCGGAACGTCTGACCCGGATCCTAACGTCGCTGACAGATATGATCGGGGCGCGGGTATTGAGTATTTCCCAGCAGGACTACGATCCGCAGGGGGCTTCGGTCACGCTTCTGATTGCGGAAGGCTCTATGGTGCCGGTGCAGGGGGAGACGCAGGTGGCGCATCTGGACAAGAGCCATGTGACCGTCCATACCTATCCGGAATACCATCCGGAGACCTGTCTGGCGACCTTCCGGGTGGATATCGATGTGGCGACCTGCGGGGAGATCACGCCGCTTTCGACTCTCGATTATCTGATCGGTTCGTTTGATTCGGACATCATCACGATGGACTACCGGGTGCGCGGGTTCACTCGGGATGTGGACGGAAAAAAGCTGTTTATGGATCGTGAGATCCGCTCAATTCAGGATTATATCTCCAAGGAAACGCTGCGGCGCTACGATGTGGTCGATATCAATGTGTACGAGGCGAATCTGTTCCATACCAAGATGATGCTGAAAGAGATCGATCTGCAGAATTATCTGTTTAAGACAGATGTCTATGAACTTCCGCCGACCACCAGGCTCAGTATTATGGACAGCCTGCGGCGGGAGATGATTGAAATTTTCAGCGGAAGAAATGTGTTTTAAAAGAAATGCTTTTTGAGAGGAAAGAGAATGGTTTGACTGGAAAATACCGCGAAAACCAGGGAAATTCGATAGAAGAAACGAATGAGTGATTTTCAGGAGGGACGGCAGATGGAAGAAGAGAGAAGGAATCTGGAGCCGGGCGTCGGACGGAGTGCACGGCGCAGAAAGGAAGCTTCAGGACCGAAAGAAACGGGGGGAGGCAGTCGAAGAGATGACGCGCTGACCCAGGAGCGCGCGCCGATCTATGAGGCGCTGGAAGCATTTCAGAAGATGCGCGTGGTGCCGTTTGATGTGCCGGGGCACAAGAGGGGGCGCGGCAACCCGGAGCTGACGAAACTTTTAGGAGAGACCTGCATGCGGCTGGACGTCAATTCCATGAAGCCGCTCGATAACCTCTGCCATCCGGTGTCCGTCATCGCGGATGCGGAGCAGCTGGCGGCTGAGGCATTCGGGGCGGCACACGCATTCCTGATGGTCGGCGGTACGACATCGGCGGTTCAGAGCATGGTGCTGACGGCAGTCAAGCGGGGCGAGAAGATTATATTGCCGCGAAATGTCCACCGCAGCGTCATGGGCGCCATGGTGCTTGGAGGCGCGGTTCCGGTCTATGTGAATCCGGCGGGTGATAAGAGACTGGGGATTCCTCTTGGAATGCGTGTGGAAGATGTGCGCCGGGCGATCAAGGAAAATCCAGATGCTAAGGCGGTGTTTGTGAATAATCCGACGTATTACGGCATTTGTTCGGATCTGCGCTCGATCGTAAAGCTGGCACATGAGCATGGGATGTTGTGTTTAGCTGATGAGGCACATGGAACCCATTTTTATTTCGGGGAAAATATGCCGGTTTCCGCGATGGCAGCTGGGGCGGATATGGCGGCGGTTTCGATGCACAAATCGGGTGGAAGCCTGACGCAGAGCTCGATTCTTCTGACGGGGCCGGGTATGTCCGCCGGGTATGTCCGCCAGATTATCAATCTGACGCAGACGACGAGCGGTTCCTACCTGCTCCTTTCCAGCCTCGATATCTCCAGACGGAACCTGGCGCTTCGCGGGCGTGAGGCATTTAAGCAGGTGGTGGAGCTGGCGGAGTATGCGAGAACAGAAATCAACCGGATTGGCGGTTATTATGCCTATTCGAAGGAGCTGGTAAACGGCGACAGCATTTATGATTTCGATGTGACCAAACTTTCAATTCACACGCGCGATATCGGGCTGGCGGGGATCGAGGTTTATGATCTTCTCCGGGACGAGTACGATATCCAGGCGGAATTTGGTGATCTGGGAAATATTCTGGCATATCTGTCCATCGGTGACCGGCAGCGGGAGGTAGAGCGCCTGGTCAGCGCACTGGCGGAGATCAAGCGCCGGTTCAGCCGGGATAAATCGACGCTGATGGATTTTGACTATATTGACCCGATCGTGGCGATGTCGCCGCAGGAGGCATTTTATGGAGAAAAAGAATCCCTTCCGATTCGCGAGACAGCCGGGCGTGTGTGCAGTGAGTTTGTCATGTGCTATCCGCCGGGCATCCCGATTCTGACGCCGGGCGAACAGATCACGGAAGAGATCATTGACTACATTGCGTATGCGCTGGAAAAAGGATGTTCAATGACTGGACCGGAGGATCCGGGGATTGAGCGCCTGAATGTGCTGAAATAGATAAGCAGTAGATAGAAAGGGGAAAATTATGAATTTCTGGTTTTCAGAGAATCATACGCCAAATGTAAAACTTTCCATCCGGGTGGATCGCCAGCTTTACAGCGGAAAGAGCGAGTTTCAGCGGATCGATGTCTTTGACTCGCCGGAATTTGGGCGGTTTCTGACTTTGGATGGATATATGATGCTGACGGAAAAGGATGAATTTATCTATCATGAAATGATCACGCATGTGCCGATGGCAGTGCATCCGTTGGTCAAAAAGGTACTGGTAATTGGAGCCGGGGATGGAGGCGTGATCCGGGAGCTGACCCGCTATCCGGAGATCGAGCACATCGACATGGTGGAGATCGACCCGCTGGTGCTGGAGGTCTGCCGGAAATATCTGCCAAAGACAGCGTGCCGTCTCGATGATCCGAGACTCTCGATCCACTATGAGGATGGGCTGAAATATGTCCGCTTTAAGGAAAATGAATACGATCTGATCATCGTGGATTCGACCGACCCGTTTGGACCGGGCGAGGGGCTTTTTACCCGGGAATTTTACGGGAACTGCTATAAGGCATTAAAAGAGGACGGCATCATGGTCAATCAGCATGAAAGCCCGTTTTATGCCGAAGACGCGGAGGCGTGCAAGCGGGCTCATAAGAGGATCGTGGAGTCATTTCCGATCAGCCGCGTCTATCAGGCGCATATCCCGACCTACCCGTCCGGGCACTGGCTGTTTGGATTTGCGTCGAAGAAATACCATCCGTTAAAGAATTTGGATGAGACAAGATGGAACCTGCGGGGACTGGATTGCCGGTATTATACGACGACCCTGCATAAAGGGGCATTTTACCTGCCGGCATATGTGGAGGAGATGTTAGAAGATGTTGAAGGCAAATATTGAGACGTTTCTGGCGTGTGACGCCAGCTATGAGAAGGCGGGGATCGTGCTCTACGGCGCGCCGTTTGACTCGACCACTTCGTACCGCCCGGGCACCCGGTTCGGCTCACGGGCGATCCGCTCGGAATCCTATGGGCTGGAATCGTATTCGCCGTACCAGGATCGTGATCTGACCGATTACGCCGTGTTTGACGCGGGCGATCAGGAGCTCTGCTTTGGCGATGCATCGTTAGCGTTAAAGGATCTGCGGGAGCGGGCGGCGGAGATAGCCGGGGATGGCAAGATCCCATTTATGCTGGGCGGCGAGCACCTGGTGACGCTGGCACCGGTGCAGGCACTGGCAGAGAAATATCCGGATCTGCATATCATCCATTTTGATGCACATACCGATCTGCGGGACGATTATCTGGGCGCGAAACTTTCGCACGCCTGTGTGCTGCGCCGCTGCTGGGAGGTTCTGGGAGATGGCAGGATCACGCAGTTTGGTATCCGCTCCGGCGACCGGGAGGAATGGCGCTGGGGAAAAGAACACGTGACGACGCATCCATTTATCGTGGATATGGAAGTCCTTCAGGAAACTCTTCGGAAACTGGAAGGAAAACCGGTGTATTTTACCCTGGATTTGGATGTGCTGGATCCGAGTGTGTTTCCGGGAACAGGAACGCCGGAACCGGGCGGAATCAGTTTTGAGGAACTTCGACGGGCAGTCACGCAGATCTGCAGTGCAGCTTGGATTGTTGGATGTGATGTGAATGAATTATCCCCGGCGCTGGATGCGTCCGGTGCATCGACGGCGGTGGCGTGCAAGATTGTAAGGGAGATGCTGCTGGCGCTGTTGGGAAATCCAAAGATTAAGTAAGAAATGTTTTTGGCGGGTCCCAAGGTCAAAAATTCTCCTGCAAGCAAGCTTGCGTCGAACTTCTGACCTTTTGACCCTGGTATCATCAAATAAAAGTGTGTGTTTGAGACATGAACTGAAAAGTGTTTGAACAAAAGTAAATGTGAAATTTGGATTATAAAATGGAACAAAAATAGAGTACATTTCAGAATACAGGAGGAAAAAAGATGGGAAAAGCGTTAATTATCGGATGTGGAGGCGTAGCTTCCGTAGCAATTCACAAGTGCTGCCAGAACAGCGAGGCATTTGAGGAGATCTGCATTGCAAGCCGGACGAAGTCCAAATGCGATGCGCTGAAAGAAAAATTAGAGGGAACCACCAAGACGAAGATCCAGACCGCACAGGTGGATGCAAACAACGTGGACGAGCTGATTGCCCTGATTGAGAAATTTAACCCGGATGTGGTGCTGAACCTGGCGCTTCCGTACCAGGATCTGACAATCATGGATGCCTGCCTGGCGACGAAGACCCATTATATCGATACTGCGAACTATGAGCCGGAGGACACGGCAAAATTTGAGTACAAATGGCAGTGGGCATATCGTGAGAAATTTAAAGAGGCGGGCATTACCGCACTGCTGGGAAGCGGCTTTGATCCGGGTGTAACCGGCGTATTTTCAGCGTATGCGCTGAAACATGAGTTTGACGAAATCAACTACATCGACATTCTGGATTGCAACGGCGGCGACCACGGCTATCCGTTTGCAACCAATTTTAACCCGGAGATCAATATCCGGGAGGTGTCGGCAAACGGTTCTTACTGGGAAGATGGACACTGGGTAGAGACGAAACCGATGGAGATCAAGAGAGAGTATGATTTTGACGGCGTCGGCATGAAGGATATGTACCTGCTTCACCATGAGGAGATCGAATCGTTGGCGCTCAATATGCCGGGAATCAAGCGGATCCGCTTCTTCATGACCTTCGGTCAGAGCTACCTGACCCATTTAAAGTGCCTGGAGAATGTCGGCATGACCTCGATCGAGCCGATTATGTACGAAGGAAAAGAGATCGTACCGCTGCAGTTCTTAAAGGCAGTTCTTCCGGATCCGGCATCCCTTGGTCCGCGTACCGTTGGAAAAACAAATATCGGATGCATTTTCCAGGGTAAGAAGGATGGAAAAGAGAAGAAGTATTACTTATATAATATCTGCGATCATCAGGAGTGCTACAAAGAGGTTGGTTCCCAGGCGATCTCCTACACAACCGGTGTACCGGCGATGATCGGCGCGATGCTGGTGATGAATGGAACCTGGCAGAAACCGGGCGTTTATAATATTGAAGAATTTGATCCGGATCCATTTATGGATGCGTTAAATAAATGGGGACTTCCGTGGAAGGAATCCTGGGATCCGGCACTGGTGGATTAAGGTAAAAATGCTTCCATTAAGAAAATGGTTTTATTTTGCGTTTTTTTAGGCGCAGGAAGAGAACGGACACGGAAGATGGAAGAAAGAAAGGAAGGAAAACAGATGCAGGAACGGGAGGCGGCTGGGGTTCTCTGGGACACGGCGGCGATCCGCACACCATTTTATGTGGTGGATGAGACGCTTTTAAAGAAAAATCTGGAAATTTTGAAGGATACGGCAGAGCGGGCTGGATGCCGGATTCTGCTGGCACAGAAAGCATTTTCCATGTATTCGGTCTACCCGCTGATTCGCCAGTATCTGTCGGGAACCGCGGCGAGCGGGCTTTATGAGGCACGGCTTGGAAAAACGGAGTTTGGCGGGGAGACCCATGTGTTTTCTGCCGCCTACCGCCCGGATGAGTTTGATGAGATTTTAAATTATGCCGACCACATCGTTTTTAACACGCCGGGGCAGGTGCTGAAATTCGGTGAAAAAGTAAAAAAAGCCGGAAAACAGGCGGGACTCCGGCTGAACCCGGAGTGTTCCACGCAGGAGGGGCACGCGATCTATGATCCGTGTGCGCCAGGATCCCGCATGGGGACGACTCTTTCGATGCTTTCGGAGGCTGGAAGCTTTGAAGAAACTATCCTTCCGTATCTGGATGGATTCCATATGCATACGCTCTGCGAGCAGAATTCAGATGACCTGGAGACGACGCTGCGGGCAGCGGAGGAGAAGTTTGGAGCCTGGTTTTCAAAGGTAAAATGGTTGAACCTGGGCGGCGGACACCACATTACGAGAGAAGATTATGATCGGGAACGCCTGATCCGTCTGGTGCGCGGGCTGCGCGAAAAATATGGGGTAGAAGTATACCTGGAACCGGGCGAGGCAGTTGTCTTAAACGCAGGATTTCTTGTGACTTCCGTGCTGGAGACGATGGAAAACGGCATGCAGATTGCAATTCTGGATACCTCGGCGGCCTGTCATATGCCGGATGTGCTGGAAATGCCGTACCGTCCGCCGCTTATCGGAGCGGGAGAAGCGGGCGAAAAGCCGTATACGTTCCGCCTGGGCGGACCAACCTGTCTTTCGGGGGACTGCATCGGGGATTATTCGTTTGATGCACCGCTAAAAGAGGGTGGACGGCTGGTGTTTGGCGATATGGCGCTCTATACGATGGTCAAAAATAATACCTTTAATGGAATGCCGCTTCCGTCGATCGTATACCGGCATGAAGATGGGACAGCGGAAGTGGTGCGGGCGTTTGGATATGAGGATTTTGTGGGACGGTTGTAAGTCTGGGGCGAGCCGAGGGATTGTATTTTTTTAATAAAAAGAGTAAAATGAAGAGACTTGCAGAAAGATTACAAAGAATGTCTGCGAGGACAGCCGTTACACAGTATGGAAATAACGGTTGCACAAGTTTTGGAGAATAAAAGGATAGAGAGATAAAGTTATGATACAGGATATCGCACCACATCGCTATGACAATACATACCACATTCAGAAACCTGGAGCACAGGACTACGTCTTCTGCATCCAGAAAAGCCGGATTCTTCTGCGTGAGACCGTGGAGGAACATGTGCTTACTATCCCGCGCCGGGAGGAAATTGAGGCGGCAGTTCCGGAACTGATGGATCGGGCGGTTTATCTCTTTTCGGTTGATGAGAAGCCGTATTTTCTGGTCAGTGTGCCGGAGAAAGAAGCGGAAGAGATTCTGGCAAAGCTAAAAGAAGGTGTTGGTCAGATGCCTGTTTCAGACAAAAATCATATGGAAGCTGGGAAGATGGCTTCTGGTGCACTGGAAGGGGCAGAAAAAGAGCCGGAGCAGCTTTGCTATGCATGGAAAACGTCAACCGACATCCGTGCGATGGAGCCAATGCACCAGGCATTTGCAGCGATCACGGCGGTGCAGCTGTGGCGCTGGAGACAGAGCCGTCAGTTTTGCGGACGCTGCGGGGCAAAGACGCAGGACAGCAAGAACGAGCGGGCGCTCGTCTGCCCGGTCTGCGGTCAGACGGAATATCCAAAGATTTCCCCGGCAGTCATCGTGGCGATCACGAACGGGAACAAACTTCTTATGTCGCGCTACCGCGTCAACCACAGTACCTACCGTGGGTATGCGCTGATCGCTGGATTTGTCGAGATCGGGGAGACATTTGAAGAGACCGTCCGCCGCGAAGTGATGGAGGAAGTCGGGCTGAAAGTTAAAAATATCCGCTATTTCAAGAGTCAGCCGTGGGCGTTTACTGATACGGAGATGATCGGATTTTTTGCAGAACTGGATGGGGATGATAAGATCCGGCTGCAGGAGGATGAGCTTTCTGAGGCAGGCTGGTATACGCGAGAGGAGATCCCGGACGATGCACGCCTCATCAGTGTCGGAACCGAGATGAAGATGTATTTTAAATACGGTCCGGACTGGGAGAAAAAGTGGCAGGAACACCAGAAATGATGTGTTGATATATCGTTAATGTACACAGGTAGGCACTTTTGGAACCGAAAGTGCCGTAAGAAAACGTGGTGGCAGCAGGAATTTGCCGTATTTAAATGCGGAGCCACGGCAAATTCCGTTACTGGGCACGTATGCGTGAACAGTAATGATATAGCTCTGGGGAATACTAGGCATTCCTTTTAATTAGTTGACAAACTGAGAATTGGTTGCTATCATTAAGGCAATACGAACAAGACAGAAGATCAAGGTGGGAAGATTGCATGAGCAGAATTGTGTTATCACTGCTGGTAGATAATACTGCCGGCGTTTTAAGCCGTGTGGCTGGACTTTTCAGCCGCCGCGGATATAATATCGAAAGTCTTACAGTTGGCGTGACCGCGGATCCGAGATACTCCCGTATGACGGTTGTATCGCTGGGCGATCATCAGGTTCTGGAGCAGATTCAGAAGCAGCTTGGAAAACTGGAAGATGTACACGACATAAAGGAACTGCGGGAAGGTCATTCCGTATACCGTGAGCTGATGCTCGTCAAGGTGAGAGCAAATGCAAACCAGCGGATGGCGATTAATGCAATTTCCGAGATTTTCCGTGCGTCGATTGTCGATGTGGGAAAAGATTCTGTCACTGTTATGCTGACAGGCGACCAGTCCAAACAGGACGCGCTGATTAATCTTCTGGAAGATTATGAGATTCTGGAATTAGCCAGAACAGGTCTTACAGGTCTTTCCAGAGGTGCCGATGATATCCGCTATCTGCCATAGTACATCAGTCGATAGACTGGATACAAGGCATTCAACAGGTTTACAAAGTTTGGTCCAAAGACGCACAGAGAGGCGCCGGTCTATGCTTTATAATAAATTTATTTTATTTTTGTTAGATCCAAGGAGGAAATGAAAAATGGCAGCAAAGATTTACTATCAGGAAGATTGTAATTTATCCTTATTAGAAGGACAGAAGATTGCTATTATCGGTTACGGCAGCCAGGGTCATGCACATGCCTTGAACTTAAAAGAGTCCGGATGTGATGTTATCATTGGTCTTTACGAGGGCAGCAAGTCTTGGGCAAAAGCAGAGGCACAGGGATTTAAAGTATACACCGCAGCAGAGGCTGCAAAACAGGCTGATATCATCATGGTCCTGATCAACGATGAGCTTCAGGCAGATATGTACAAGAAAGACATCGAGCCAAACCTGGAAGAGGGCAATATGCTTATGTTCGCTCATGGCTTTAACATCCACTTCGGATGCATCAAACCGCCGAAGAATGTCGATGTAACCATGATCGCTCCGAAGGCACCGGGTCACACTGTAAGAAGTGAGTATCAGGCTGGTAAAGGTACACCGTGCCTGGTAGCAGTAGAGCAGGATTACACAGGCAAGGCACTTGACCGCGCATTGGCTTATGGTCTTGGCATTGGCGGCGCTAGAGCTGGTCTTCTGGAGACTACATTCCGTACCGAGACTGAGACAGACCTCTTCGGTGAGCAGGCAGTTCTTTGCGGCGGTGTTTGCGCTCTGATGCAGGCTGGTTTCGAGACTCTGTGTGAGGCTGGTTATGACCCGAGAAATGCTTACTTCGAGTGTATCCACGAGATGAAGCTGATCGTAGACCTGATTTATCAGTCTGGTTTCGCTGGTATGAGATACTCCATCTCCAACACAGCTGAGTACGGCGATTATGTAACCGGACCGAAGATCGTTACCGCTGAGACAAAGAAAGCTATGAAGAAAATTCTGTCTGATATCCAGGACGGTACCTTTGCAAAAGAGTTCTTACTGGATATGTCCCCGGCAGGTCGTCAGGTACACTTCCAGGCTATGAGAAAGCTTGCTTCCGAGCATCCGTCTGAGAAAGTCGGCGCAGAGATCCGTAAGCTTTACAGCTGGAACAACGAGAACGATAAGCTGATCAACAACTAATCGTTTTTCGAATATAGGAAATCTTATACAGGGCTGCTGCAGGTTTGCAGCGGTCCTGTTTTTTTGTTTCATAGGAAATTCTTTGGAATGTTCTATTACACAAAAAGGCACATTCTTTTTATATGAATGGGAAAGGAAACGCGGATGAAACGCTATGATGACGTAAATATAATCAAGGCATACGCCTGTCTGGCGGTCTTTGGAAGTCACTGGTTCGGTACATTCGGGAGTTGGGGCAGCAATAAGGTAAATGCGCTGATGGAAATAGGACCGCTTCCCCTGCTCCGCTATGGAACCTTCGGGGTTAGTCTTTTTTTGATGATCAGCGGAATGCTGATAGCCGATAAGGTATATTCCGGGCGATTTACTTCGTGGAGTTTAGAGATCCTGCGCCGCTATCTGAAACTGACCTGCCCGTTGACGGTCACATTTCTGCTGGCATATCTATTTTACCGGAGCGGTCTCTTCTACACAGTGCGGGTTGCGCCGCGTCTGGAAAATGAGTGGCTGAGCAACTTTTACAGCTATCTGCCAGGCGGTCTGAAGGCGCTCCGCTATGCCTGGTTTGATACAATCTTCAAGGCTGATTCAACGTACTATGGTCCGTCCTGGATGCTGACCTACACTTTCATGGGAAGTATTCTGACTCTTGTACTTTCATCCGCCCTCCGGGAAGTAGGAACCCGCCAGAAAATTCTGATTCTGGCAGGCGTCGCGGCAGTGCTGATCGGAATGAACAGCTTTTATATCTGCCTGCTTCTGGGAAATGGGATCTGTCTGCTGATGCGGGCAGTTGAGAAGTCCATGAAAGAAAGAGAGCGAAAAGAGAATCTGCTTAAAGATGGAGAAGAAAAATATGGCATTTTTGGTGCTGCCCTCTGGATTTTCAGCATCTGGTTCGTTCGAAAATCTTTCTGGATCGGAACCACATTGGGAGCGCATGGATTTCCAGGCGGACTCGGAACCATGGAATTCTATGGTCATGTTGCTGCATTCCTGATGATTTTAGGCTTCCGTCTCTTCTGGCTCGGCGGTCTGGAGACCTGGCTCCCGGAGACCCTCAAAAAAATTATTCTGTGGATCGGCGAGTATAGCATGGGAATCTTCCTGACACACTGGCTTGTGATTGCCAGCTTTTCCTGTTGGTTTTATAGCATTTATTCTGAGGCGGGAGAGAAGCTGGCGATCGGGGTGAATCTGGTTCTGAGCTGTATTTTAATAGGAATTTGTTCGAAAGTGTATGTCTGGCTGGTAGATGGGAAAATATTTCCATGTGTGTGGAAATGTGCGAAGAATATTTTAAAAGAAAATCGGTAACTGCTCAGTAGGTCTGCGCATTTACTGCGCTGACCGTACGAAAACATGGGCTAGCAGGCAAAAATTCCATTGCCGCAGGCAATTTTTAATGAATTTTTGCGCGTGACTGTGAAGGTACTGAACAGTTACGAAAATTGATAAAAATAGGAACTAAACAGAAAAAGTCCGGCATATGGCAGCTTGACCGCCATGCGCCGGACTTTTTCGTTTCATAGGAAATGACGTCCGTGTTGCCAATTATTTCATTATTCCGAACAAAATTGCACAAAATCATTCATCGTCCGCGTCATCGCCGTCGGATGATAAGCAAATCCAATCGTTCGGTTTCGGATTGGCACTTCCAGCGGGAGTTCGATCAGCGAACCATCCTTTAATTCTTCCCGCACGAACTCGCGGATCACACATCCGATTCCGAGTCCCGTTTTGGCAAATTCAATCAGAAGATCCATCGTCGTCGCCTCTAAAATCTGCTTCGGTTCAATTCCGTGCTCTGCAAAGTACGCGTCAATGTGCGTGCGCGTCATATTGCTACGGTCGAGCAGCAGGATTGTCCCGGATTCGAATGGATCGACATCGGCACCTTCGCGGATCCGCAGATTTTCCAGATACGACCGGGTACAGACAAAGGTGTCCTCGATTCGCATGACTGGGAGAAATGAAAGGCTGCGGCGGTTTTTCGGCTCGGCGATCAGACCGATGTCGAGTTTCTGCTGTTCCAGCATCGAGATTGTGCGTGCAGTGTCCTGACTTTCAATCAAAATGCGGACATGCGGGTACTGCGCGATAAATCCCTTTAAATAAGGAAGAAGAATATATTTGCACAGCGTGTTGCTGACGCCGATCTTGAGCTGTCCGATGTGGAGGTTCTGGATCTGTTTCAGCTCATTTTCACCGCGCTCCAGTGCTTCAAAGGCGGCTTCCACATGCTGAAATAAGACCTGTCCCTCTGCGGTCAGGGAGACACCGCGGGAATTGCGGATAAAAAGTGCCATGCCGAGGCTTTCTTCCAGCTTGCTGATTGATTTGCTGATCGCGGGCTGACTGATAAAAAGTTCCTTGGCGGCGCGGGAAATATTACCGGCGCGTGCAACGGCGTAGAAAATACGGTACTGGGTTAAATGCTGTTCCATAATACTCCTTTATATCTATAAAGTTACTGTTCACGCATACGTGCCCAGTAATGGAATTTGCCGCGGCTTCGCATTTAAATACGGCAAATTCCTGCTGCCACCACGTTTTTTTATGGCACTTTCGGTTCCAAAAGTGCCTACTCGTGAACAGTAACAATATAACTTCGACTCATAGTATCTATTAATAATATATATTTGTATTATAACAGAACCGGTGCTATAATACAAACATAAAAAAGCAAAAGATGGCAGCGGCACCGTTGGAACAGAGTTTTTTCCTATAACAGTAAGGGCATCGGAGCCGTTACCAAGTATGTATATGCAGGAGGAAATAAATCATGGGAATGACAATGACACAGAAGATCCTGGCAGCGCACGCGGGTCTTGCAGAGGTAAAAGCAGGACAGTTGATCGAAGCAGATCTGGATCTGGTTCTTGGAAATGATATCACAACGCCGGTAGCGGTCAATGAGATGAAGAAGATGGACAACCAGACGGTATTCAATCATGACAAAATTGCGCTGGTTATGGATCATTTTATCCCGAATAAGGATATCAAGTCGGCGGAAAACTGCAAATGCTGTCGTGAATTTGCCTGTCGTCATGATATCACCAACTATTTTGACGTAGGAGAGATGGGAATCGAGCATGCACTCCTTCCGGAAAAAGGTCTGGTTGTAGCAGGTGACGCAGTCATCGGTGCGGATTCCCATACCTGTACATACGGCGCACTTGGCGCATTCTCTACAGGTGTCGGCAGTACCGATATGGCAGCTGGCATGGTAACCGGTAAGGCTTGGTTCAAGGTACCGTCCGCGATCAAGTTCAACCTGATCGGCAAACCGGCAAAATGGGTCAGTGGTAAAGATGTCATTCTTCACATTATCGGTATGATCGGCGTAGATGGCGCGCTGTACCGTTCCATGGAGTTTGTTGGCGAGGGCATCAAGAACCTTTCCATGGATGACCGTTTCACGATCTGCAACATGGCGATCGAGGCAGGCGGCAAGAACGGTATCTTTCCGGTTGATGAGAAGACCATCGAGTACTTAAAAGAGCATTCTAAACGTGATTTCAAGGTATATGAGGCAGATCCGGATGCAGAGTATGACGAAGAGTACACCATAGATTTATCCGAGTTAAAGCCGACCGTATCCTTCCCGCACCTTCCGGAGAATACGAGAACGATCGATGAAGTGGGTGACATTGCGATCGATCAGGTTGTCATTGGCTCCTGTACGAACGGACGTATCGAGGATATGCGTATCGCAGCTGAGATCTTAAAGGGCAGAAAAGTGAAAAAAGGTCTGCGCTGCATCGTGATTCCGGCGACACAGGCGATCTATTTACAGTCCATGAAAGAGGGACTTTTAGAGACCTTCATCGAGGCTGGTGCCGTTGTCAGCACTCCGACCTGCGGTCCGTGCCTGGGCGGTTATATGGGTATCCTGGCAGAAGGCGAGAGATGTGTATCCACGACCAACCGTAACTTCGTTGGACGTATGGGACACGTGGATTCTGAGATTTATCTGGCAAGCCCGGCAGTGGCAGCAGCCAGCGCCATTACCGGAAAAGTGAGCGGACCGGCGGAACTGGGACTGTAATAGGCATAAAAGTTTAGGAATAAGTAAAACGGATGTAACTGTTCAGTAGATCTGCGGGTGACTGTGAAGGTGCTGAACAGTTACAAACGGATATTACGGTTCGGGGAAGGGGTTCCTGCAATCGCAGGTGCCGTCTCGTGAATTGGAATAAAATAACAGGATAAATCGCAGGAGGATATAGAAATGAAAGCAAATGGACATGTATTTAAATATGGAGACAATGTAGATACAGACGTTATCATCCCGGCAAGATACTTAAACTCTCCGGATGGCAACGAGCTGGCAAAACATTGTATGGAAGATATTGATAAAGAGTTTGTAAATAAAGTACAGAAGGGTGATATCATCGTAGCAAATAAGAACTTTGGCTGCGGTTCTTCCCGCGAGCATGCGCCGCTGGCAATCAAATGTGCAGGAGTAAGCTGTGTTATTGCTGAGACGTTTGCACGTATTTTCTACCGCAACTCTATTAATATCGGTCTGCCGATCATCGAGTGCCCGGAGGCTGCAAAAGCAATCGCGGCTGGTGATGAGGTAGAGGTTGATTTTGACAGCGGTGTGATTACCGATAAAACCACCGGCCAGAGCTTCCAGGGGCAGGCGTTCCCGGAGTTCATGCAGAAGATCATCACAGCCGGTGGACTGGTAAACTATATCAACCAGAAATAAGAGGAGTGCACTAAATCTGTCTCCAGAAAGGGTTTAGCTTATGACAAAAACAAACGTAATGCGTCTTTTAGACGCGGCTGGAATCGATTATGAAGCAGGCGAGTATGAAGTAGATGAGGACGACTTATCCGGCAGCCATGCGGCGGATATGATGGGGATGGACCATGACACGATGTTCAAAACGCTCGTTTTAAAGGGCGATAAGAACGGCTATCTGGTCTGCTGTATCCCGGTCGATGAGGAGCTGGACCTGAAAAAGGTGGCAAAGGCTTCCAAGGACAAGAAAGTGGAGATGATCCATATGAAGGAACTTCTTCCGCTGACTGGCTATATGCGAGGTGGTTGTTCCCCGATCGGCATGAAAAAGAAGTTCCCTACTTATATAGAAGAAACAGCGCAGATTTTCGACAAAATCAGCATCAGCGCGGGTCAGAGAGGTGTTCAGGTCATTCTGAATCCGGAGGAACTTGCAAAATATGTGGATGCACAGTTTGTAGCGCTGATCTAGAGTGGTAAGAAGTTTGAGTGGCAGTGATCGGACACCGGACAGTGGATTATATGTGTTGGTTTCACATAATCGGAGTCTGTCTGACACCTTTACAGATACCATAATTGTTCTATTACAGTTGACATAAAAAACAGGCGACTTGATTCGCCTGTTTTTTTGACGGGCAGAATTTAACAGAATTGTAAAAAATTAAAAATTTTATACCAGCCAAAGTTTATAAAAATTGGGAAGAAAAAGCAAAAAAGTTTATAAAATGCTCACATAAATATTAAGGAAAAGTTAAATGAGAACGTGATTTGTCACAAAAATGTAAAAAAGACGTTGACTTTGAAGCCGGAAACCACATATAATGTCTCCCGTCACTTGAAGGAAGCGGCACAGGCAGAGAGGATCTGTCGTAACTGTTCACAGGTAGGAATTTTCTGAACTGAAAATTCCGTACGATACAGTTCTGGCAGCAGATTTTGCCGATTTGGAATGCGCAGCATCGGCAAAATCCCGTTGCTGGGCACACGTGTGTGAACAGTAACGATCTGTCCTTAGCTGTCAGAAAAAATCAGACAGCCAAAGAAGATGCCGCAGATGTTAAATGGCAGTCAGACCGGTTTTGGGAGGACTGCACTGATAGAAAGAGGAGAGTGTATGCCAAGCATTGACACATTTCTTCAGACTGCTTATCAGTTTATAAAGGCATTATTTGTCCGTGTGACAAAAAGGATGTACCGGACCGCAGCCGTATTGATGACGGGGGCAGCGGTTGTGACGGTGATAGCATTTAATTCGGTCAGTTTTGGCGGCGTTGGCAAAAATGCAGCCTCGGCACACCGGGAATATCCGGATGATGTGGAACTGACAGAAATGCTGCAGTCAGAAGAAACGACAGAGACAGAGAGCTTATCAGAATTTACGATTCTCGCCTCCAACGAGGAAAGTCAGCATCTACTTGGACAGAGACTGGAGCAGGGGATTCAGGATGAACTTGCGAAGGAAGCTCTGGAAGTAGAGGTAATCGAACGAGAAGTACGAATGCAGACCCAGCAGGCGGCGCAGGAAGCAGAAGAACGGGAGCGCCGGGAACGCGCAGTCATCTCTTACAGCGATGAAGATTACAGTGTTCTGCAGAAAATTGTTCAGGCGGAGGCGGGTGTGTGCGACGACAGGGGAAAGATACTGGTTGCAAATGTAATCATCAACCGGGTGAAAAACAAGAAATTCCCGAACAGCGTTAAAGCCGTTGTGTACGAACCATCCCAGTTCTCACCGGTACTGGATGGAACGATCAACAGCTGTAAGGTAACGCAGCAGACAATTGACTGCGTCAACCGTGCACTGGAAGGCGAGGATTACTCGGGCGGCGCCCTGTACTTCATGAACCGCGGAATCTCTGCTTCCTCCAATGTACGCTGGTTCGATGGCAAGCTGACCTATGTCATGCAGCATGGTGGACATGAATTTTACAAATAAAGAGTGAAACACGTTACTGTTCACGGGTAGGCACTTTTGGAACCGAAAGTGCCGTAAGAAAACGTGGTGGCAGCAGAAATTTGCCGTATTTAAATGCGAAGCCACGACAAATTCCGTTGCTGGGCACGTATGCGTGAACAGTAACTGAAACGCAGAAAAGAAAGATGGCTGGAGAAAAGTTGTCTTTCTTTTTTGCGTAAAATGTATTAGAATGGTCGTAAGCAATGAAAACGTAGTTTTTTCAAGCTGGTGTGCTGCGGAGTAATGCACCGCGGACTACAATAAGGAGAACGAACCATATGAACCATATCATACTATTTGACCTCGACGGAACCCTTACAGATCCGAAGGAAGGCATCACAAAGTCTGTCCAGCATGCGCTGCAGGCATACGGGATCGATGAGCCGGATCTGGATAAACTGTGTCCGTTCATCGGACCGCCGCTGTCGGACAGTTTTAAAGAATATTACGGATTCAGCGAAGCGCAGGCGCGCGAAGCGATTGACCATTTCCACGAATATTTTACGAAACAGGGAATGTTTGAAAACAAAGTCTATCCGGGAATCCGGGAGATGCTGGCACGTTTAAAGGATGCCGGTCTTACGCTGGCGGTGGCAACCTCGAAGCCGGAACCGTTTGCTATTCAGATTCTGGAGCATTTTGATCTGCTTTCCTACTTTACCCTGGTTGGCGGGGCGGATATGGAGGAGATCCGGGTCGGCAAAGGCGATGTGATTGCCTACACGCTGGACCATCTGGGAACAACACCGGAGGAATCGAAGGTTATCATGGTGGGCGACCGGAAACACGATATTATCGGGGCGCATGAAAATCAGCTCCCATGTGCGGCAGTGCTGTATGGATATGGTTCCCGGGAAGAGTTTACGGAAAATGGGGCAGACTACCAGATTGAGACGGTGGAAGAGCTGGGAGATTTTCTGATGAAGTGGGGAGAAGTATAAAAGACAAAAAGGAGTTTCTTAAAAAAGATAGAGAGATGGATAACCTGAACAGTAACAACCTGACCGCATTATCAGAAAATGGAACTTGAAAAAACATCCGACTTGCGGTATAATAGCCGTATCAAAAGAGAATATTTGTAATTCCTGGGATGCTCGACAACTCTTGCTTTTTTTGAACCTACATTTTGACTAACGGGATTCCGATATTTTTAGATGGATGTCAGGCCTCCTCTCGAGTGGAAGACAGAAATCTAAGTGAGGTTGCCCACCTAGCAGCGCTAGGCGTCAATATGGTAAGAGCCGGCATTTTGGGGTTACAAAGGATAAAAGCAGCGAGCAATCGCTGCTTTCTCTGTAAAAGAAAGTGTGTAAAGAAAATGTAACATTTTCCAGAAGCACATTGTAAAATCAGAAAAGAGGAATGGATAAGAACATAAGTATGGAAAAAAGAGATTTCAAAGAATACATTTATATGGGGATGACGGCAGTTTCGGTGATTGCGGTCTGCATACTGCTCTGGTTCAGCATCCAACACTGGGATGTGGTGTCGGCGGGCACCCGCAAGGTTGTGAAAATCCTCGCGCCGATTCTCTGCGGTGCGGTGCTGACGTATCTGACCGCCCCGGCATATAACTGGGTAGCAGGGATCGTGGAAAAGACCCTTGGCTCTGTCACTAAGAATTCCAAATACGTTCGTGGTGCAGCCCGGATGCTTGCGACGGCAGCCTGTCTGGGGCTGGTTATTGTGCTTGTGGTAGGGATGTTCCAGCTTATGATCCCGCAGCTGATCGAGAGTTTGATCGGCATTCAGGATTCATTTCCGCTGTATGTGCAGAATGTGTATGAATGGATTCAGCGTATTTTGAAAAATAATCCGGAGATCGAAAATATGGTTCTGAGCAGTTTTGAAAATAATCTGGCAGTTTTTCAGAACTGGGCGGAGAAATCGTTTACCAACATTGATATGCACCGGATTGGACAGATCGTGACAGGCCTTTCCAGCAGCGTGCTGGGTGTCCTGGAATTTATCAAAAACTGGCTGATCGGTCTGATCGTCATGGTGTATCTGCTAAATATCAAAGATACACTGGCAGCACAGGGAAAGAAGATTGTTTATGGCTGCCTGAATCTAAGACAGGCGAATCTGGTAATCGAGGAGCTCCGGTTTATCAATCAGATGTTCGGCGGCTTCATCATCGGCAAGCTGGTGGATTCCCTCATTATCGGTATTATCTGTTTCATCGGTGTGACGATCTTAAATATGCCGTTCCCGATGCTTTTGAGCGTCATTATCGGTGTGACGAATGTGATACCTTTTTTTGGACCGTTCATCGGTGCGATACCTGCAGCGTTCCTGGTATTCTTAGTCAGTCCGCTCCAGTGTGTGTATTTCCTCATCTGGATTCTGCTTCTGCAGCAGTTTGACGGCAATATTCTGGGACCGAAGATCCTGGGCAATTCGACAGGACTTTCGAGTTTCTGGGTACTGTTTTCGATTCTCTTCTTTGGCGGACTCTTTGGTTTCGTCGGCATGATTATCGCAGTACCGGCATTTGCGGTTATTTATGACTTGATCTCCCGCGCGGTGCACCGGTCGCTGCGGCTTCGGAAATTGCCGATGGAGACAGACGAATACCGGAAGTTAGACCACATTGATGAGAAAACAGGAACGTTTATGGAGTTAAATAAAAAGTGACTGTGAATGAGAAAGGACAGTTAAAAAATAAAGGCGGCTGGAGAAATATGGAAAAGAAAACAGGCAGATCGCGAAAGGCAGTACAGTCTCTGAAACCTAAAAAGCTGGTTTACTGGGCAGTGGCGATTCCGGCTTTTCTGGCACTCCTGCTCTTTGCAATTGTATTTTTGGATCACTCGGATAATGATATTTCACGCGCCATGGCATCGAAAGCTATGGCGTTATCATTTGCAGACCGGGACGACATCGTTGCGTCGCAGGGAGAACACGGAAGCCATTTTGGAACGCCGGATCAGGATGAATGGTATGCCAAATATATTGACTATATGATTGAGGAAGGCTATCTGGAGCCGGGAGACGAGAAGATAAGTAAAAGCTACGCGATGGGCGCACTGACCTATGGCGAAGCGGCATATGCGGCAGATCGCGTTTCAAAAGGGCTTTCGAGTGCCCTGAATGTATCTAAAAATAAATATAAAAAGGCAATGCCGAAGGAAGAATGGTGGCTGTTTTATGAGTCATTCTTAAAAAAGGCAGATTCGGAAAACGCGGTCAAAAAACAGAAGCTGGTGCTTTATGGAACACCGAAAAATGTGAAGGAAGCAGCGGCATGGACGGCATATACGGATCAGGGAACGATGAATTTTGAGGGCGTGTCGCTGGATGCCTGCATCGATCGGAAGATCGAGGTCTATGAGCGTGATGGTTCGATCATCACGCTGTGCGGCGTACAGTCTGAAAAAGTTACATATAAGAATGTCTGGATCGTTCCGGGAGAATCGGGTGGGATGGATGTGTATATTGGCACGATCGTCCGGACATTTCCAGAGGAAGAAAAGCTCAAGGATCGTACCGATGGCGTGCTGGCGGATGTCGAGCTGGATAAGGGCAAGATCCGCAAGCTGTCGCTCAAGGAAGACATGATCGAAGGAAAGGTACTCTCGGTCAAGGATGATACGATCGAGATTGACGGGTACGGAACGCTGAAACTGGACGATGATTTTAAAGTATATAAAACATATGGAGTCGTCAAGGAGCAGAAAAAGCGGGATGTGCTGGTCGGCTATGATCTGGGAAAATTTGTCGTGGCTGGCAAAAAGGTTTGCGCAGCGCTCTTAAATCATGATTTTTCAGCGACGAACATCCGCGTGCTGATCATGAATGATGATTATTCCTCCTTGTTTCACACGAAGGTGGTACTCCAGTCGGACAGCACGATGCATGTGACCTGGGGCGAATCAGAGGAAACTTTGAGCCCGGGAACGAAATTGTCCGTGAGTCCTGGCGATGACCGTCTGAAAGAAGGGCGCATGACGATCACGCTGGAAGACCCGCAGAAGGAGATCCGCATCCTGAGTACCAAGCGGGCGCAGGGAACGCCGTCGTATTTCGGCAGCTTCGAGTTGAGCGAGGAGTCGGATGGACTGCTTCTGATCAATGAGCTGGACGTCGAAGATTACCTGACACGCGTAGTGCCGAGCGAGATGCCATCTAATTATGAGCTGGAGGCGCTCAAGGCGCAGGCAGTTTGCGCACGGACGTATGCCTACCGGCAGATCAAGGCGAATGCCTACAGCCGTTACGGCGCACACGTTGATGACAGCACGAACTATCAGGTGTACAATAATACAGAGAGCAGTGAGCGGACGAATCTGGCAGTCAAGGAGACGGACGGGAAGATTGTATATTACAACGATACCCCGGCGGAAACGTATTATTTTTCAACTTCCTGCGGATATTCGACCGATGGAACGATCTGGGGCGCCAGCAAAGACGAGGTTCCGTATCTGAAAGGGATCGGTTTGACGGAAAAGAAGAAGATTCCGGATTTGACGGACAACGACACATTTCTCAAGTTTATCCAGGGACAGGGTGAGCAGAATTATGATTCCTCGTTCCCGATGTACCGCTGGAAAACAACGATCACGAATAAGAAGCTGCAGCAGAAGGTAGATACCATCGGCGAGATTCAGGGTATTTTTGTGACTTCCCGCGGTACGGGTGGCATCGCCCAGACGGTGCAGATCGTCGGAAGCGAGGGAACCAAGACACTGAAAGGTCAGAGTCAGATCCGGAGTGTCCTCGGCTCGGAATCACTCGTTTATAAGAAAAATGACGGAACCGAATTGACAGGATGGAGTACGCTACCGAGTGCCTTTTTCTCGGTGGATGAAACTGCCAGGGATGAGGAAAAAGACATCCGCACATTTACCATCTGGGGCGGCGGCTACGGTCACGGAGTCGGCATGAGCCAGAACGGCGCACAGGAGATGGCGCGCGAAGGCAAGAATTATGAAGAGATTCTGATGTTCTTTTATGATGGGGTTGAAATTCGGGATTGTGAGGAAGATTAGATTTAGAAGATGGCTGCGCTGAAAGGGCACGGTCAGGATTCCTCCCCAAATGATAAGAGTGTGTGATTGGGGTAAATTAGAAAAAATTCAGGTATTATGTATTATTAAGTAGAAAAGAGACGCATTCGTAAAATGAAAGAAGCGTCTCTTTTTCTGTTGCTTGTATGGATTTCAAGGATGAAGCAGTTATACTGTGTGACGGACTATTTGCGGTACAAATATTTTGGAAGTCCGTTTTCCATAATATGGGAAACGTCCCCTTGGATCAGCGGCTGCGAGTAAGCCAGGAAATCATCGCTGACATCGGTACCGTTTTTCGTGATCCACTCAGCAGGTACTTTCTTTTCCTGATTGCAGATCAGATTGACATCCTTGAGAACTGGATGAATTTTATATACAGTGTTACGATGTTTTACGCATGAAGCGGATGCTGCGCCTAAGTCCGTAGCGTTTGAAACGGCAGCAGCTGCATGAACAGGTTCAGAAGCAGCTGTATCAGTCTCACGCTCAAATGCGACCATCTGTCCAGTGTGACCGTCCAGGGCTGCCTGGACGCCGAAACGACCTGCCATTTCAGCCTCGTTTAAATCAGTACCGGAAACGGTGAGACCGGAGCAGCGCTGGTTGACGTTGAGCTCGACCGAGCGGACCTTGACGCCGAACTGGTTGCGGACATAATTTTCCAGAATTTTTCCGCATCCGGCTAACATTTTGTGACCGAAGGTGTCGACCTGGGCTTCGGTTGAATATTCGCAGATAAAACGACCGCCGTGGTCGCGGATGCCCTCGGAGACGCAGACGATGACATTCGCTGTCTTTTCAAACGCTTTCTTTAAGTCGTCATTAAATTGTGCCAGCTCAAATGGAGCTTCCGGCAGATAGATTAAGAGCGGATTGTCACCGGCTTCCTTGCGTGCTAAGGCAGAGGCAGCCGTCAGCCATCCGGCATGGCGTCCCATGATCTCAACGATGGTGACCGATTTCTGCTGATAGACAGAGGCGTCCAGCGCAATTTCACGGACGGATGCAGCGACATAGCGGGCAGCGCTGCCGTATCCCGGCGTGTGATCGGTCAGGACGAGATCGTTGTCGATCGTCTTGGGAATGCCGATAAAGCGGATCGGGCTTTTGATCTGCGCCGCATAGCGGGAAAGCTTGCTGACGGTGTCCATCGAGTCGTTGCCGCCGATGTAAAAGAAATAGCCGATGTCCAGCCGCTCCAGTTTTTCAAAGAGGACGCGGTAGAAGCTGTCGGAGAGGTTCTCAGGGAGTTTAAAACGGCAGGAACCCAGATACGCCGCCGGAGTCAGGCGAAGAAGTTCCAGATCGTCATCGGAGAGTGTTTCTGAAAGGTTCATATAAGAATCCGCGAGAAAGCCCTCGATTCCATTGATCATACCGTAGACGCAGCCAACAGCATCGCTGTGGCGCGCACCTTCGCAGATAACGCCGTAAAGGCTCCCGTTGATAACCGCGGTCGGTCCGCCGGACTGTCCGACTAAGATGTTTTTCTTGTTCATAAGGTAAATCTCCTTTTTGTGAGGTAAGTACAAGGTTTATGGTATAAAAAGTTTTAGATCAATATAAAAATGTACATAAAATGATTTGCTGGAGTTGTATTTTTCATAGAGGTAAAAATAAATTAAAAAGTACAACTCAAAACGTATCTATTGTAGCGGAAAGAGAGGAAGAAAGCAAGAGAAAAAGGCATATATGATAAATAATATGAAAAGCGGATACTCGGGAAGTAGATAAAGGGCTTATAAAAATTAGGAGATTGATGTATAGAATAGCAGAAACGGGTCATACTGTTAGTATCACAAAAGAGAAATTTTTGAATACTTATCCTCCCCTTTTTAATACCCTGTTCGTTGGCTTTGTGCAGCGGACGGGGTGTTTTTTGTTTCATAGGAAATTACCGAAAAGCCTTTTTTAACAGGAAAACCGCGAATTTTAACCCAGATTAGCTTGCAGAGAAATGGAAGCTGCCGCTCAATCATCTATTTTTGATAATGATTTTGCAACAGCCTCTTTGTTCTTGTGATTAAAAGTATTTCCGATTCCCCCACAAATTTGCCTTTTTCAGATCCAGATACTCATTGTAGGCTTTTTCCAGGATCTGTTTTTCGTTGGAAAATTTCAGAAGGTGGTAGGCTTCGTAAAATTTGTAGTAGCCGGAATCGACGAAGTATTCTTCGCGCTGCGGCTTGCTGTAGTAGCTGTCCGCCATCATCAGATACCAGTGCACGGTCTTTTCGATGGTATCCTGAGGGGTGTTGAAGGTGTACTGGCTTTTGCCAATGTACTTGATGATGGAGGCGGCGACGCCAGTCTCCTCATGAACCTCCCGGAGGGCGGTCTGCTTGAAGTCTTCGCCCGGTTCTACGGTTCCTTTGGGAAGAACCCAGCCTTCGTATTTGTTCCGGTAGTTTTTGTAAAGAACGAGTAATTTTCCCCGAAATATAACCACACCGCCGCAGCTCGTTGCTTCGATCATCTGCAATCCCTCCTGTCCTGGTGTGTGCATGGAAGTTGATTCGTGGCGTATATCCGTGTGCCGGGAACCAGCTTTATGCATATGATTTATACTGGTTTTAGTATACCGCGTTTTGCATGATTATGCAAGATTGGAAAGTCACATAAGGCATCATGAGAAAATCCTGTTACAGTTTGCACAATGTGTGAACTGTAAAAAATCATAAGAAAGATATAAGAAACAGAAGAAAGAAAATCTGGTATGATGAAGATGGAAATGGCTCATATTACAAAAGAATGCAGGCATATGTGCAGCGGAACCTAAAAAATACACAGAATTTGGATGATAGAATTACGAAAAAAAGACAGGAGGCAGGAAAATGGCACAGACAGAACAGAAGAATCAGAATGTAAAAAAACAGTTTGAGGAGCTGCAGTCTCTTTTGGAGCGGGCGATGGCGCTTCAGACGTCGATGGTTTTGTTTGAGTGGGATGATGAGACGCTGGCACCGAAGGGTGCAGCGGAGCATACCGCGCGGGTGATAGGTTCACTTTCGGAGCAGTATCAGGAGATTCTGGCGTCAATGCGTTTTAAGGAGCTGCTGGATGCCTGCCAGAAAGCAGAAAAAGAGAATGCGGGCGTATTTGATGAGGTGCAGTCGGCAATTCTCCGGGAAGCAGCCGAGGAGCAGGAGCGGCTTTCCTGCATTCCGCCGGAGGAATACCGTGCGTATGCAGAACTTACGGCGCGTGCGACGGGAATCTGGACGCGTGCGCGAGAGAAAAATGATTTTGCTTCATTTGCCCCTGTTTTGAAGGAGATTATTTCCTATCAGAAGAAATTTGCGGCGTACCGGGCAAAGCCGGGACAGAAGCTTTACGATGTGATGCTGGATACCTACGAAAAAGGTTTTAATATGGAGATGTTAGATCCATTTTTTGAGCTGATGAAAGGGAAAATCGTGCCGCTTTTGAAAGAATCGGCAGAGCGCTCGAAGACGGTTCCGGACGCCTTTTTATCCGCAGATTATCCGGAGGCGGCGCAGGCAGAGGCGGCGCGTTTCCTAGCAGAGTATGAGGGCTTTGATTTTGACCGGGGAGTACTGGCACTCAGCGCCCATCCGTTTACGACGAATCTGCACAATCATGATGTACGGATCACGACGCATTATCAGAAACGGATTGATTCTTCGATTTTTTCCGTGCTGCATGAGACGGGACATGCTATCTATGAATTTGGCATCCGGGATGACCTGACACAGACGCTGGTGGGGCAGGGAACTTCGATGGGAATGCATGAATGCCAGTCCCGTTTCTTTGAAAATATCGTGGGGCGCAGCCATGCATTCTGGAAACCGATTTATGGAAAAGTGGCGCAGATGTTTGGAAGCCCGCTGACGGAGACGAGTCTGGAGGATTTTCTGGCGGCGGTTAATAGAACCGTTCGGGGGCTGATCCGGACGGAAGCGGATGAGCTTTCTTATCCGCTGCATGTGCTGGTGCGCTATGAAATTGAGAAAATGCTGATTGAGGAGGATCTGGAGGTGGAGAAACTGCCGCAGATCTGGAATGATAAGTATGAAGAATACCTGGGAGTACGCCCGTCCACGGATCGGGAGGGCGTACTGCAGGATATTCACTGGTCACAGGGATCGATCGGCTATTTTCCGTCCTATGCATTAGGAAATGCCTTTGGCGCGCAGATTTATCACCAGATGAAGAAGGAATTGCCGGTAGAAAAACTACTGGAGGCTGGAAACCTGGGAGAAATCCGCGAATATCTGCGGAAAAATATTCACCAGTATGGCAAATTGAAGGACAGCCGTCAGATCCTGCGCGATATGACGGGGGAAGATTTTAATCCGTCATATTATGTGGCATATCTGGAAGAGAAGTATGGACGGCCGGAAAAAGAGCAGTAAGGCGGTCGATCTGTTCTTTCTTGAATTCCAGAGAGGAATGAAAATAGTATTCAAGCGTGACTTTCAAATCGGAGTGTCCCAGAATTTCGCTGAGCGTTTTGGGATCCATGCCATTTGTGATACAGCGGGTGGCAAACGTGTGCCGGATTGCATGAAAATTCAGATAGCGCAGTCCGGCTTGTGATAGAATGCGCTGGTAGTGATTCTGGAAGGTTCGCGGATCCATCGGGGAGCTGGCAGATTGTGACAGCAGAAAATAATCCGGGTGTTCCGGATGAGAATATGGCTGTAGGATCGGCAGAAGGAAAGCGGGCAGGGGAACCAAACGGTTGGAGGAGATGCTTTTGGGACCGGATAAAATGAGTTCTGATTTATGGGTTGTGTCAAGGCGCGTCAGGCGCTGCACCGTGTGTCGGACATGGAGATAGCGATCGGAAAAATGAATATTTTCCCAACGCAGGGCGCAGAGTTCTCCAACCCGCAGCCCTGTATAGAGTCCCAGATAGATGACGGCTTCGGAGACTCCTGTATGGGCAGTTAGATAGTGTTCGAGCTGTTCCTGTTCCTGAAGGGTAAAAACAGGTACTTCAGGGCGCTTTTTTGGAAGACGGGGCGGGAGATAGAGAATGCCGTTTGTCTGCCCGGTTTCATAGGAAAGACGCAGAATGGAGTTGACGAGCAGAAGAATACAGCGGATAGTTCCGTTCCCAAGCGGATGCAGGGAATCCGGGGATAAAAGGGAATTGCGGAATGTCTGAAGCATAGGCAGATCGACCTTTGAAAGCTGGATGGATCTAAAATAAGGGGAGATATAACGGTCTGCCAGATGCCGGTATTTCACATAGGTAGACAGGGCTCGCGCCTGTTTCTGCTTTTCCAGCCAGATGGAAAGAAGATCGTTAAAGTACATTGTTTCGTTTTTCATGATGAAACCTCCTGTATAAAAAATAGTTGTCGTGGACAATCGTTATTTTACAGGCAGATATGCAGAAGAAATATGTGACTGCTTATAGCGGAGGGTTTTAAAATGAGATGTGTCTATATGATGACTGACGAAAATATTACAGCAAATGCTGACAAGAAGATTCTTTTTTGGTATAATGAGACAGAATATGTACATGACTGAGAAGAAAGTCTATATCGAAGGTGCCGGTCAGGCGCTATTTAGGGATAAACGACATATTTTATAGAAGATTCTATTTTGAAGAATCAATAGATTTATCATATTCTTGAGATAGAGATACGAAGGCGGGAGTGTCTGAGGCGATATGATGGCAGCGGCTCGCCTGGTTGGAAAAAGGAGGAATAATTGTATGTGTGGTATCGTAGGATATACAGGAGACCAGCAGGCGGCTCCGATCTTATTAGCGGGTCTGGAGAAGCTTGAATATCGTGGATACGATTCAGCAGGTCTGGCAGTCAGAGACGGAGAACGTGTACCGGAGGTTGTAAAGGCGAAGGGACGTCTGCGCGCGCTGGCAGAGAAAACAGACAATGGACGCGCAATGCGGGGCAACTGCGGTATCGGTCATACCCGCTGGGCGACACACGGGGAGCCGTCTGAGAACAATGCACATCCGCACTGCACGGATGACCGCAGCGTGGTAGCGGTTCACAATGGTATTATCGAAAACTATCAGGAAATTCGCGAAAAACTGATTAAAAATGGATATACGTTTTATTCAGATACTGATACAGAGGTGGCTGTAAAGCTGATCGATCATTATTATAAGAAATACAACGAGGGACCGCTCGATGCGATGGCGCGTGCGATGATGCGTATCCGTGGCACGTATGCACTGGCGGTTATGTTTAAGGATTATCCGGAGGAGATCTTTGTAGCCCGTCAGGATAACCCGATGATCATCGGAGTAGGCGAGGGTGAATCCTTTATCGCGTCGGATGTTCCGCCCCTGCTTCCATATACCCGCAAGGTATACTATATCGGCAATCAGGAATTGGGACGCTTACATAAGGGAGAGGTTACTTTCTATAATATTGATCAGGAAGAGATTCAGAAAGAACTTGTGACGATTGAGTGGGATGCAGAAGCTGCTGAAAAGGGAGGTTATGAGCATTTCATGATTAAGGAGATCCATGAACAGCCGCGTGCGGTTCGGGATACATTAAATTCAGTCATTCGCGATGGTCATATTGACCTGACCGAGGCGGGACTTTCCGATGATGTCATTCGTTCGTTAAAGCGTATTTATATCGTAGCGTGTGGTTCTGCTTACCATGCAGGCGTGGCAGCGCAGTATGTGATCGAAGATCTGGCGCGTATTCCGGTCCGCGTCGAGCTGGCTTCCGAGTTCCGTTACCGGAACCCGATTCTGGAAGAGAACAGTCTGGTTATCATCATCAGCCAGTCGGGCGAGACAGCCGACAGCCTGGCAGCCCTGCGTCTGGCAAAGAGCCAGGGCGTTCCTACGATGGCGATTGTCAATGTAGTAGGTTCCACGATTGCGCGTGAGGCAGATCATATTTTCTACACATTGGCAGGTCCGGAGATTGCGGTGGCGACCACCAAGGCATATAGCACACAGCTGGTTGCCGGATATCTTCTGGGCGTGCAGTTTGCCCATGTGCGCGGTACGATCACAGAAGAAAAATATGAAGAACTCCTTGCAGCCCTGCAGGAACTGCCGGATCAGATCGCGAAGCTGCTCGAAGATGACAAAGAACGCATCCAGTGGTTCGCAGCGAAATATGCCAATGCAAAAGACGTGTTCTTCATCGGCCGCGGCATCGACTACGCAGTCAGCATGGAAGGCAGCCTGAAATTAAAAGAGATCAGCTACATCCATTCCGAAGCGTATGCAGCCGGAGAATTAAAACACGGAACCATCAGCCTGATTGAGGATGGTATCCTCGTAGTCAGCATCCTGACCCAGGAAGCCCTGTATGAGAAGATGATCAGCAACATGGTAGAAGTAAAATGCCGCGGCGCCTACCTCATGGGACTCACAACTGCAGGCAACTACAATATTGAAGACACCGTCGATTTCGCAGTCTATATACCGAAGACTGACGAGCACTTCACACCGAGCTTAGCGGTTGTGCCGCTGCAGCTGCTGGGATATTATGTAAGTGTATCGAAGGGACTGGATGTAGATAAGCCTAGAAACCTGGCGAAGAGTGTTACGGTAGAGTAATAGAGCTTTTTATGGTGTTGTTATAGATCTAGAAAAAGTAATATAAATGGAAAGAAAAGACAAGGTTTGCAAAAAGGCATAAAATGTCAGACGCAGACCTTGTTTTTTGCTTGAAACTAAACAGAAAAAGAGAGTCCTCCGTGTGATTTTGCAATCACGCGGAGGACTCTCTTTTTCGTCTCGTATGCGATTTTTTATCGTCTTTATTTTTTCTCCACCCCATGCTCACTCATCAAAGATTTCATCACATAAGCATAAATCTCTTGGCTTCGATCCTTCCAGTGATTGCACATGATTTCCGCCTGCTCCTTATCCGGAACGGAGATATCGAGATTGACAAGAACGGCTTTTCCTTCCCGCACCTCGCAGTGAACGATGTAGTCCTGATTGGTCGATTTATAGAAATCGGAGATCAGTCCTACCTCGTTTCGCATGCGGAAGCGGTTCTGTTTCAGGTATTCATCCATGTCGCTGACGATGGCAGGAGAGATGTTTTTGCCGAAAAATTCCAGCGTTTCCTCGCCCTCCTTAGTGATCTCATAGCGGGAGCTGTTCCGCATCGTCTCCTTTTTTACCAGACCTGCATCCAGAAGCTCGTTCAAGGCCTTCTGGAGTGTGAAATACGTGGTGTACTCACGATCCAGGAAAAAATTGGAGAGCTGCGCGTTGGTCAGCGGAAAATTGACCTGGTGCAGCATATAGAGATTCATCAGTTTGTAAAGTGTCATCGGTTCAGCCAGCATGGAAAAACTCCTTTATTATTATTTCGTAACTGTGCAAATTTTGTGCGGTTCTTACGGTAAATGCGAGAATCGCTTGAATTGTTACGTTTATTTCTTAATGTGTTCCTTCACAGCCTTGGAAACAGCGTCAGCTACACGCGGATCAAATGCTGCCGGAAGAATGTTCTCGTCGCTCAATTCGCTGTCATCAACCAGAGCAGCAATTGCGTTGGCAGCAGCCAGTTTCATTTCTTCGGTGATAGCGGTTGCGCGTCCTTCCAGAGCGCCGCGGAAGATGCCTGGGAAGATGAGAACGTTGTTGACCTGGTTCGGGAAATCGGAACGTCCGGTTCCTACGACTCTTGCACCAGCAGCTTTTGCCAGATCCGGCATGATCTCCGGTACCGGGTTTGCCATTGCGAAGAGAATGGAATCCTTATTCATGGAAGCAACCATCTCCTGGGAAACGATGCCCGGAGCAGACACGCCTACGAAGATGTCAGCGCCTTTTAATGCATCGGCAAGTGTGCCCGTCTTGTGCTCTAAGTTGGTAACTTCGACCATCTTTTCCTGCATCCAGTTAAGCCCTTCCATGCCCTTGCAGAGCATACCGGTCTTATCACACATGGTGATATGCGGGAATCCGTAGTTTAAGAGCAGTTTGGTAATGGCAACGCCTGCGCTTCCGGCGCCGTTGACAACGACGCGGCAGTCTTCCTTCTTCTTGCCGGTTACTTTCAGGGCGTTGATGATGCCTGCCAGTACGACGATGGCGGTTCCGTGCTGATCATCGTGGAAAACCGGAATGTTTAACAGTTTCTTTAAACGTTCCTCGATCTCAAAGCAGCGCGGTGCGGAGATGTCCTCCAGGTTGATACCGCCGAATGCCGGGGCAATGCGGACAACTGTCTCGATGATCTCCTCGGTGTCCTGTGTGTCGAGGCAGATCGGGAATGCATTGATGCCGCCGAACTCTTTAAACAGAACGGCTTTTCCTTCCATAACCGGCATAGCTGCTAACGGTCCGATATTGCCAAGTCCCAGAACGGCGCTTCCGTCGGAGACAACGGCTACAGTGTTGGACTTGATGGTGTAGCGGTATGCAGCTTCCGGATCTTTTGCAATTACCTTACATGGTTCTGCAACGCCCGGTGTGTATGCCAGAGCCAGATCCTCTCTGGTTTTTACCTGTACTTTGGAGACGGTATCGAGCTTGCCGTTCCATTTTTCATGAAGTTCGAGTGCTTTTTCATTGATCGTCATGGTTTTTATCCTTTCGAATGCTTTCATTTTATTCTTACATTATAATAGCAATTTTGACATTTTAAATCAAGATGCATATTTTAGAATGCAGGAAGGGCAGTACCATGTTACTGTACACACACAGTACCACTTATTTATAATACTTATACCTATCATGTAGCATAGCATATAAATGAAGTTCGTAAATGTTATTTTTATGCATAAAACACATGAAAAATGCATAAAACACGTTTTTATACAAAAATTATTCATAAAAATGCAAAAAAAGTATTGCATAATTAGGATCAAGGAGGTATAATCTGGGTAATTTCACGTGAGGCATATAAATCTGCCGGTCTTAGTTGACTGGATGGACAAAGAAAAAAGCATCACGCAGGCAAATGATTGGAGGAAATGAAAAATGGCTAAGAAATATAATAAAATTGTTCTTGCATATTCAGGCGGTCTGGACACATCGGTTTTAATCCCGTGGCTGAAAGAAAACTATGGCTGTGAGGTTATCGCAGTTTCCGCTGACGTAGGTCAGGGTGCGGAGCTGGATGGTCTGGAAGAGAAGGCATTAAAGACAGGTGCTTCCAAGCTGTACATCGAGGATCTGAAGAAAGAGTTCGTAGATGAGTACATCATCCCGACCATGAAGGCTGGCGCTACTTATGAGCATTACCTGTTAGGTACTTCCTTCGCTCGTCCGATTATCGCTAAGAGAATCGTTGAAATTGCGAAGAAAGAGGGCGCAGACGCTATCTGCCACGGCTGTACCGGTAAAGGAAACGATCAGGTTCGTTTCGAACTGGCTATCAAGGCATTTGCTCCGCAGATGGATGTTATCGCTCCGTGGCGTTTCTGGGAACTGAATTCCCGTGAAAAAGAGATCGAGTACGCAGAGGCTCACAACATTCCGTTAAAGATTACGAAAGAGACCAACTACTCAAAGGATAAGAACCTGTGGCATTTGTCCCATGAGGGTCTGGATCTGGAGGATCCGGCAAACGAGGCTCCGATCAACAAACCTGGATTCCTTGAGTTGGGCGTATCTCCGGAGAATGCACCGGATAAAGCTGCTTATGTAACCATCCACTTCGAGAAGGGTGTTCCGACCAGTGTAAATGGCGAGGAGATGGATGCAGAGAAGGTAATCGAGACTCTGAACAAATTAGGCGGTGAGAATGGCTGTGGTCTGCTGGATATCGTAGAGAACCGTCTGGTTGGCATGAAGAGCCGCGGTGTTTATGAGACTCCTGGCGGAGCTATTCTTTACAAGGCACATGAGAAACTGGAAGAAATCACTCTGGACAAAGAGACACAGCACTACAAACAGCAGCTGGCTCTCAAGTTCGCTGAGTTAGTATACAACGGTCAGTGGTACACACCGCTTCGCAAGGCGATGAGCGCATTTGTTGATTCCACACAGGAGACCGTAACCGGTGATGTAAAACTGAAACTCTACAAGGGCAACATTATTCCGGCATCTGTTACATCCCCGTACAGCCTGTATTCCGCAGGTATGGCTACCTTCGATGAGGATGACTGCTACGATCAGGCAGATTCCGCTGGATTCATCAACCTGTTTGGACTTCCGATCAAGGTTCGCGCCCTGAACGACGAAGTTCTGGCAGCAAAGACCGGCGAGCATTTTCCAGGCGTAGAGTAATTTAGGAAAATAATAAATAATCTGCAGGCGACAAGCCCGCAGCCGATGGTGACCATTGGTTTTCCGGTATCTGCCGGTTCCAATGGTCGCATTGGTTCTAAATCAGAGAATAAAAAGGAGTTTACACTTATGGCAAAGTTATGGGCAGGACGATTCGGAAAAGAGACGGATCTGGAGGTGAATGATTTTAACTCATCGATTTCCTTTGACTGTCGTCTTTATAAGGAAGATATCACAGGCTCCATGGCCCATGCGGCTATGCTGGGCAAGCAGGGCATCATTGCGAAGGAAGAATCAGACAAGATTATCGAAGGACTGAAAGGTATCTTAGCGGATATCGAGGCAGGCAAGATTCATTTCTCACAGGATTATGAGGATATTCATATGAATGTAGAGCAGATTCTGACCGAGCGCATCGGCGATGCCGGAAAACGTCTTCATACGGCGAGATCCAGAAATGATCAGGTTGCACTGGATATGCGTCTTTACGTGAAGAAAGAGATCGTGGCAATCAAGAAAGAAATCATCGATTTCATGGAAGCACTCTGTGAGAGCGCGAAAAATAATCTGGAGACTGTTATGCCGGGGTATACGCACCTGCAGCGGGCACAGCCGGTTACATTTGGACATTATATGATGGCATACGCCAATATGATGCGCCGCGATGTGATCCGTCTGGAAAACTGCTTAGAGGGCATGGATGATATGCCGCTCGGCTCAGGCGCACTGGCTTCCACCACATATCCGATTGACCGTGATTTTGTACGCCAGCAGCTTGGTTTTGCCAGAGTGACCAACAACTCCCTGGATGGTGTTTCTGACCGCGATTACTGCGTGGAGCTGACAGCCGCTTTATCCATCCTGATGATGCATCTGTCCCGTTTCTCTGAGGAAATTATTTCCTGGTGCTCCTGGGAGTTCAAGTTTGTAGAGCTGGATGATGCATTCTCCACCGGTTCTTCCATTATGCCCCAGAAGAAAAATCCGGATGTATGCGAGCTGGTCCGCGGCAAGACAGGACGTGTCTACGGCGATTTATTTACTCTTCTTACAATGTTAAAGGGCATTCCGCTGGCATACAACAAAGATATGCAGGAAGACAAAGAGGCTGTCTTTGATGCGATTGACACCGTAAAACAGTGCCTGCGTGTGCTGACACCGATGTTCTCCACGATGCAGATTCTGAAAGACAATATGAAGAAAGCCGCTCTGAAGGGCTTTATCAATGCAACGGACTGTGCAGATTACCTGACCAAGAAGGGAATGCCGTTCCGTGATGCATACAAGACAGTCGGACAGCTGGTTGCACAGTGTGTACGTGAGGACAAGTCTTTAGCCGATCTGACTCTGGAAGAGTACAAGACGCATTCGGATGCCTTTGAGAATGACGTATATGAAGCGATAGACTTAAAGACCTGTGTACGTGGACGTAAGGTGATTGGTGGACCGGCTCCGGAGGAAGTAACCCGTCAGATTTTGGTGATTGAGAAGTTTGTGAGCGAGCACGAAACGGTTTAGTGCATTCTGGTCAGCGCCGGATGCGGATGGTGATGGCTGCGTAAGCAATGACGGGCGTTGGAAATGTGACATAAGAAAGACGGATAGGAAACGGGGGACGAACAATGGCGAAACCGAAGATTTATATAGACGGAAAAGAAGGAACAACCGGACTGCAGATTTATGATCGTCTGGCCGGGAGAGAGGATATCGAACTGCTTCTGATTGATGAAGAAAAGCGGAAAGACAGTGAAGAACGGCGGAAACTGATTCACGCAGCAGATATTGTATTCTTGTGTCTGCCGGATATGGCGGCGATCGATGCGGTTGCGCTGGCAGAAGGTTCCAAGGCACGTATCATCGATGCCTCTACCGCACACCGGACGGCAGCCGGATGGACGTATGGTATGGCAGAGCTTTCGAATGCACATCGCGAGGCAATTCAGAAATCGAACCGCGTAGCGAATCCAGGCTGTCATGCGACCGGATTTATCACTTCAACGTATCCGCTGGTTGCACAGGGCGTGATTCCGAAGGATTATCCGATGACGGTATTTTCGCTGACTGGCTATTCGGGCGGCGGCAAAAAGATGATTGCCGAGTATGAATCCCCAGAGAAGCCGCAGAGTTATTTTGCACCCCGTATCTATGGCCTGACTCTGAAACATAAACATCTGCCGGAAATGCAGAAAATCTGCGGACTGGACTTCCCGCCGGTATTCAGTCCGATCGTGGATGATTACTATAAAGGAATGGCCGTCACGATTCAGCTTCAGAACCGTCTGCTTCCGGGGAAGCCGACCGCGGAAGATATCTACGAGAAGCTGGCTGGCTGGTATGACGGACAGAAGCTCATTAAGGTACATCCGTTTGGATATGACGGTATGATCGCGGCGGCAGATATGGCAGGCCGAGACAGTCTGGAGCTGATTGTCAATGGTCACGGGGAACAGACCATGGTGACGGCGCTCTTTGATAATCTTGGAAAGGGTGCTTCAGGCGCAGCCGTTCAGAACATGAACCTGATGCTCGGATTTGAGGAGACAACTGGACTGGCACTATAGAGGGGTTGAGAGATAAAATCATAAAATAGCTGCGGGGGACTATAAACATGAAGTTATATAAAAATGTACTCTCGGAGTCTTTCTGCACTTGCTTTTGTGGCTGATTTTCCGCCAGCCGCACCCGAATTTCATCAACGTACGCACCGCGTACGCCTCAGAAATTTGGGCACAACTGACAAAAAAACATCTCACAAAATCAAGCACAGAAAGATTCCGAGAGTACATTAAAAATGACAGGAGGAATGTCATATGAAGATAATCGAAGGCGGTGTTTGTGCTGCAAAAGGATTTAAAGCGGGCGCGATGCGCTGTGGAATCCGCAAATCTCATACAAAAAAGGATCTGGCGATGATCCTTTCGGACTGTGTCTGCAACGCATCGGCGGTTTATACGACCAACCGCGTCAAGGCATCACCGATTTTACTGACAAAGGAACATCTGGCCGACGGAAAGGCACAGGCGGTTATTGTCAATTCCGGAAATGCGAACGCGTGCGCTCCGTTTGGCATGGAGAATGCAAGAAGACAGGCAAAGGCAGGCGCGCGAGCGCTGGGCGTTTCGGAGGAAAATGTAATCGTAGCATCGACCGGCGTCATCGGTCAGACGCTTCCGGTTGAGGCGATCGAGGCTCATGCAGGCGAGATGGAGATGAAATATGACAACTCCCTGGTAGCTGCAGAAGCGATCATGACGACCGATACAAAAGTGAAGACGATCGCTGTTGAATTTGATGTAGATGGAACAACCTGCCACATCGGCGGTATCTGTAAGGGTTCCGGCATGATTCACCCGAATATGGGAACGATGCTGTGCTTCATCACAACCGATTGTGCAGTCAGCAGCGAGATGATCCGCAAGGCGCTGTTATTCAATGTAAAACGTACCTTCAACCGTGTGACTGTTGACGGCGATACTTCCACCAACGATATGTGTACCGTTCTGGCAAATGGTATGGCTGGCAATGCGGAGATTACTGCAGAAGATCCGGCATACGAGGCATTCCGCGAGGCATTGCAGACGGTTATGCAGGATCTGGCTCGTAAGATTGCGGCAGACGGCGAGGGCGCAAGCAAGCTGATGACCTGTACCGTGAAGGGAGCGAAGGACGAGGAGACAGCCGAGGTACTGGCAAAATCCATCGCCGGTTCTTCCCTGACCAAAGCAGCAATGTTCGGTTCCGATGCGAACTGGGGACGCGTTCTCTGCGCGATGGGCTATTCCGGAGCTGAGTTTAACACGGAGAAAGTGTTAGTCGAGTTTGCTTCCAAAGAGGGCAGCATTGCGGTCTGTGAGGACGGCAGAGGACTTGATTTTGATGAAGATCTGGCAAAGAAAATCTTAAGCCAGGATGAAGTGGAGATCAATGTAACGCTTCAGGAAGGCAGCGGAAGCGCTACCTGCTGGGGATGCGATTTGACCTATGATTATGTGAAGATTAATGGAGATTATCGGACGTGATGAAAACAGGATCAAAAATGAGCGCAGAAGTCCTGGTAGAGGCACTGCCTTATATTCAGGAATATGCAGGTAAAATTATCGTTGTAAAATACGGCGGAAACGCCATGATTAATGAAGATTTAAAGCAGGCGGTGATCGAGGATATCGTCCTTTTAAATCTGGTAGGAATCAAGGTCGTGCTGGTACACGGCGGCGGTCCGGAGATTTCGGAGATGCTCAAAAAAACCGGAAAAGAGTCTAAATTTGTCAAAGGTCTGCGCTACACAGACCGCGAGACGATGGATATTGTCCAGATGATTCTCTGCGGCAAGGTTAACAAAAACCTTGTTTCCCTGTTTGAGAAAGCAGGCGGACATGCCGTTGGTCTGGGCGGCATGGACGGCGGACTCTTCAAGGCGATCCAGTTAGTCGATCCGGATGGAACGGAATACGGCTATGTGGGAGATATTAAAGAAGTCAATGAGAAAGTCGTTCTCGATGTTTTAAATGAGGGCTTTATCCCGGTTGTTTCCTCCGTGGCAGCAGGCATGGACGAGGAGACAAACTATAACATCAATGCAGATACGGCAGCGGAGAAGCTGGCGGTGGCACTGAAAGCAAAAAAACTGATTCTTCTGACGGATGTATGCGGTCTGATGCGCGATCCGAAAGACGATTCGACATTGATTCCGAGACTGAAAGTTTCCGAGGTTCCGGCACTCATCAAAGAGGGCGTGATCTCCGGCGGCATGATTCCGAAGGTAGATTGCTGCGTTGAGGCAGTGCGCCAGGGTGTAGAACGTGCCAATATCCAGGATGGTCGTGTGCCGCACTCGATTCTGGTCGAGCTTTTGAGCGATGACGGTGTAGGAACCATGTTCTCGTAAACAAAGTTTGAAAGATGCATGGAGGATTTTTATGACATTTGAAGAAATCAAACAGGGCGAAGAAACTTATATTATGCACACATACGGACGTTTCCCGATTGCGCTGGATCACGGAAAAGGCGCGACGCTGTGGGATACGGAGGGAAAGAAATACATTGATCTGACCTCCGGCATCGGTGTCAACAGTCTTGGCCATGACAACGAGGCGCTGACGACTGCGGTATCGGAGCAGGCACATAAGCTGATGCACGCCTGTAACCTGTATTACACCGAGCCTATGGTGCAGGCAGCAAAGAAGTTGGTCGATGCAGCCGGAATGGGAAAAATCTTTTTTGCAAACTCCGGTGCGGAAGCCAACGAGGGCATGATCAAACTGGCAAGAAAGTATTCCTTTGACAAATACGGCGAGGGAAGAAATAAGATTATCACGCTGAAACAGTCTTTCCACGGACGTACCGTGACGACATTAAAGGCAACCGGACAGGACAAGTTCCATCAGTATTTCTTCCCATTTACGGAAGGATTTGATTATGCGGCAGCCAATGATATCGAAGACATGAAGCGCAAGATTGATGATACGACCTGCGCTGTCATGATGGAGATGATTCAGGGCGAGGGCGGCGTCCTTCCGCTTGATAAGGAATTTGTACAGGCAACTGCCGAGCTCTGCAAGGAGAAGGACATCCTGCTTCTGATTGACGAGGTTCAGACGGGCATCGGACGTACCGGAAGCCTGTTCTGCTATGAGCAGTACGGCGTTCAGCCGAACATCATCAGTATGGCCAAGGGACTCGGCGGCGGTGTTCCGATCGGTGCTGTCATGGCGGATAAGAAATGCCAGGATGTACTGGGCGCCGGTACGCACGGTACAACCTTCGGCGGCAATCCGCTCTGCTGTGCGGCTGCCAATACCGTATTAGATATCGTAAATAAGCCGGAATTCCTGAAATCGGTTCAGGAAAAGGGCGAGTACTTGAAAAAGGGGATTTTAGCGATCGGTTCTCCGAAGGTAAAAACCGTTCGCGGCATGGGACTGATGTTAGGCATCGTAGTGGACAAAGACGAGAGAGCTGCGATGGTCAGTCAGCTGATGGAGAAAGGCGTCCTGGTCCTGACAGCCGGTACAGAGGCGATCCGTCTGCTTCCGCCGCTTGTTATCACGAAAGAGGAGATGGACGAGGCAATCGCTGCTATGAGGGAGGTATTTTAGAAATGAAGCATTTATTAAAGCTGTTGGACTGCACACCGGAGGAGATTACCTCGATTCTGGATCTGGCAGATCAGTTAAAATATGAGCGTAAACATCACATTTCACATCGTCTTCTGGAGGGCAAATCCATCGGTCTGATTTTCCAGAAGTCATCCACCCGTACCAGAGTTTCCTTTGAGACAGGTATGTTCCAGCTCGGCGGACAGGCACTGTTCCTTTCCTCCCGAGACTTACAGATCGGACGCGGTGAGCCGGTACAGGATACCGCACGCGTACTGTCCCGTTATCTGGACGGCATCATGATCCGTACCTACGAGCAGAAAGAGGTGGAGGATCTGGCAAAATACGGTTCTATCCCGATCATCAACGGTCTGACCGATTTCTGCCATCCGTGCCAGGTGCTGGCTGACCTGATGACGATCCGTGAGAAATACGGCGTACTGAAAGGACTCAAGATGTGTTACATCGGCGACGGCAACAACATGGCGAACTCCCTGATCGTAGGCGGTCTGAAATCGGATATGCAGGTATCTATCGCAACTCCGGATAATTACCGTCCGGCGAAAGAAGTGCTGGATTTCGCAGCTGGCAATGACGCATTTACACTGGTAAATGATCCGATCAAGGCAGTGGAAAATGCAGACGTTGTCATCACAGATACATGGACTTCCATGGGTCAGGAAGAAGAGAAGAAGATCCGCCAGCAGGCATTCCAGGGATATCAGATCAATGATGAACTGATGGCTGCGGCTAAACCGGGGGCGATGGTAATGCACTGTCTGCCGGCTTACCGTGGACAGGAGATTACCGAGAAGATCTTTGAAGAACATGCGTCTGAGATCTTTGAAGAGGCGGAAAACCGGTTGCATGCCCAGAAGGCGGTTATGGTTACGCTGATGAAATAGAAATATATAGAAATGCATAAAAATGGCAAGGTGACGCGCCAGAAGCCAAATGCCCTCCGTTGCGGTTTCGGAGCCGGTAACACTAGGCTTGCATAGATTTGTTAAAAGCAGAGTCCAAAATACAAACTCGCTTCGCTCAGACAGGTGTATTTTGAACTCTAACACAAATCTCTGCGAGCCAAGAGTTACCAAGACTCCTGCAAATGCAACGGAGGGCATTTGGCTTCTGGCGCTGTATGTTGTATGCTTTTTGGGGTGTTTAAAAAGTGGAAATGTATGTTATAATTGGCATAAATAGTATAATATAAAAAATTTAGCAGATTAAGAAAATTTTAGGAGGTATCAGTATGACGAAAGAAGAGATTTCAGCGCGTCAGCAGCAGGCGGCTCAGTTTCATGCAATGGGGTATAATTGTGCCCAGTCGGTGGCGTGTGCGTTTGCGGATAAGGTGGATTTGGACAAGGTGGCGTTGTTTAAGGTGACGGAGGGGCTTGGTCTTGGCATGGGCGGCATGAATGGTACCTGCGGGGCCATTTCGGCGGCGGCTGTGCTGGCGGGGCTGAAGGATAGTACCGGGGATCTGGAGCTGGCGAATTCGAAGGCGGTTTCTTATAAGGATGCCAGAGAGTGCATCGCGCGTTTCCTTGAGAAGAACCAGAGCGTGGTCTGTAGGGATTTGAAGGGTGTAGAAACAGGAAATGTGCTGCGTGCCTGTCCGGACTGCATCAGCGATGCGGTGGAGATTATCGGAGAAGTATTGTTCTAATACATCCTCACAAATTGGCACGCTTGAAACTTCAGGTCTATGTTTTCCGTACCGTAGAATGAGTCAGACTGGATGGCAGATATTCTCCATTGTGTGAGAATATCTGCTTTTTATATATAAGGCTTGAAGATCTGAGAACAGGGGTGGCAGCGACTGACTTAATGCGCATCCCCTTAAATTTTTCTTAGAATACATCTAAATCCTGTCCATTTACAACGGCACCTTCATATCCGGCATCACGGATTTCCTGCAAAATGGCGGTGTTTCTGCGCGCCATCTCAGCCTCGACATCGCGGGTGTTGTCCTGGATTTCCATGTGATAGATACGGTGGTAGGTAACCAGAAGCCGCGGGTGCGCTTTGGCGGCAATCTTTGCCAGATCAACGCTGAGAGTGTGAACTTCCTGGTGGTATTTCTGCCATTTTGGCTCTCTGGCGGAGAGTCCGGCGGTGTACTCGACCTCATGGAGGAGAATATCGCAGCCTTCCGCTTTCTGCGCCACGATCTCAAGCGGAGCCGTGTCACCGCTGATCACGATCACCTTATCCGGTGTTGTAAACTTAAATCCGTAGCTTTCAAGCGTACCGTGGCTGACTGGAAATGCCTCAACCGTCACGCGGTCATCCTGATAAATGATACCAGGCTGGATATCGGTAGTTTCGACTTTGTAGCCATTTTCGTTGGCTTTTTCAAAGCCGTGGATACGGAAGTCGATGTCCGTCTCATATGCTTTTAAAATATGTTCGGTCATGTTCTGGATGCCTTTTGGACCGAATACTTTCAGCGGCTTCGGGCGTTCCAGCACCCACGGGGTAAAAATGAGATCCGGATAGCCGGCCGTGTGGTCGGTGTGCAGATGTGTGCAGAATGCGATCATCAGCCGGTCCGGGCGCAGGGCATCAATTCCCTGTTGGTATGCTTTCGCCGCCTGACGGACAACGCCAGGACCAAAATCTACAAGATAAGCGCGGTCGCCTACGACAACTGCAGAAGAAGGACCGCTGGCATTCGGGCAGGCGTTCGGGGTACCGGTTCCGAGAAGTACAAGCTTTGTTTCCATCATAAATATTCATCTCCTAAATTCATATGTAATATATTTTGCGCGAAATCATGAAAAAAGTTCGGGCAAATTAGATGTGTTCAGCCTTTGCACAGGTAAACACTGTGTCAAAGGCTGCATATATGTTTCGATCCTTTTGTTTTCATCAAGAGAAAGGTTTAATTTTGAGCGCCGTCTGTATGCCGGATGGAGATTCCCGTAAATCCATAGAAAATACTGAACAAAGGTGTTAAGTACAGTAAGAACAGGTATGGGAAGAATACTGACCAGGCAACGCCGAGGGTTCCAGACATGTATACACAGTAACCGTGCCACGGAATCATCGGACCGGATAAAGTACCTGCGTCCTCAAGGGTACGAGAAAGGATTTCTGGTGCGATTTTTCTGGATTTGAACAGCGGTTTCATCATATTTCCAGTCAGGACGTGGGACATCGGCTGGGAACAGCTGATTAAGCTGGTTACATAGCCGACTAAAAGGCTTGCTGCAATCAGGCTGCCATCGCTGTTGATGTGATTTACGATGGCGTTTAAGAGATTGCCGAGAACGCCGAGGCGATCCAGCATACCGCCCATACCAACTGCAAAGCAGATGATTGCCACATACTGAAGCATGCTGCTCATACCGCCGCGGTTTAAGATGGTCTGTAAAATACCTTCCTCAATGCTGGTACTGTATCCGTTGTAAGCAACACGGATGATACTCTGCAGAGTTGCGCCCTGATAGAAGAAAGAGACAGCTCCGGCGCAGATGGCGGAAAGACCAAGGGAGACAACCGCGTTTACTTTGCATAAAAGCAGAATAATGATTGCGATGGCTGGCAGCAGAGTGATGAAGCCAAGTTTAAACTCACCTTGCAGGGCATCGATGTATGTCAGAAGATTTCCAGTTTCATAGTTCCCTGAAGTCTGGCTGATGCCAAGAATTACAAAGAGAACCAGGCTGATGACAAAGGTCGGAAGCGTGGTCCAGAGCATGGAACGCACGTGGTCGTTTAATTTAGAGCCAGCAACCGCTGGAGCCAGGTTGGTTGTGTCGGAAAGCGGGCTTAATTTGTCACCGAACATCGCGCCGCAGATGACAGCACCTGCCACCATGCCAGGATGGATGCCCATCGCGTTGCCGATTGCCATCATGGCAACACCGGCACTGCCGACGGAACCGTAGGAGGTTCCGGTCACAAGGCTTAATACGGCACAGAAAATCAAGGTCAGAGGCAGCAGCCAGGTCGGGTTGATCAGTTTTAAACCGCCGACAATGATGGTTGCAATCGTGCCGCTTTGCAGCCAGGTACCGATCATGACGCCGATTGCCATGAGCAGGCACAGGGTAGGAACGACAACCCGGATCGCGTCGTAAGCGCCGTTTACAACATGCTCATAATTTATGCGTAATACCTTACAAAACAGATAGATGATGATCCAGCTCATAAATAGTCCAATCATCGGTCCGCCCGTTTTCAGCCGGATGCAGACTGCAACCGCTCCGATGATTAGGAGCAGAAGCAGAAGCGACTGAGGCATGTTTAATTTTTTGTCTTCGCTCATAACATAGTTCCTCCCTAATGTGAAAGTCGTGCTTTTTTTGAATTTAATGCGTTGAGGTTTAACGCGTTAAATTGTAAATTTATTTTCATTATACAGAATAATTCCGAAAAAATCAACCGTAGGAATAATATTTATTTGGCTCAAGGGGGGAGTATTCACGGGTAGGCACTTTTGGAACCGAAAGTGCCGTAAGAAAACGTGGTGGCAGCAGGAATTTGCCGTATTTAACTGCGAAGCCACGGCAAATTCCGTTACTGGGCACGTATGCGTGAACAGTAACGGAGAAGAGGTGCAGGTGATGTTCCGTGATGTGAAGAATTATGATATAATGAGCGCAAGTGAGCCAGAAAGCTGCTTGCAGATTTATGGCGAACGGCGAATGGCGATCACGATAGCTGCGTCAGCAGCGGTAAGCATCGAAGATGCGAATCGTGATATAATGGCAGAATTACTTAAAAATTTGACAGGAGAATGTTATGGAACAGAGGATTCAGTTATCAGATCATTTCGGTTTTGGGAGGTTGATCCGGTTTACAATTCCATCTATTTTAATGATGATTTTTACCTCCATTTACGGAGTGGTAGATGGATATTTTGTATCGAATTTTGTAGGAAAAACGCCGTTTGCGGCGGTCAATTTCATTATGCCGTTTCTGATGGTCGTAGGTGCCATGGGATTTATGTTCGGCACGGGTGGAAGTGCCCTGATTGCCCGGATTATGGGCGAGGGCAGGCGTGAGAAGGCCCAGGAGATTTTTTCCCTTCTGATCGCTGCGACCGTTGTTTCTGGTCTGGTAATTGCGGTTATCAGTATTCTGTTTTTACCGCAGATCGCTGCCTTTCTTGGCGCGAAGGGAGGGATGCTGGCGGACTGCATCCGGTATGGACGGATCATTCTGGTGGCGCTTCCGTTTTTAATGCTGCAGTATGCGTTTGGCAGCCTTTCCGTGACGGCGGAGAAGCCGAAGCTGGGGCTGATTGTAACGATCATTTCGGGTGTGCTCAATATGACGGGAGATGTTCTGTTCATGGGGGTGTTCCATTGGGGAATTGCCGGAGCGGCGATGGCGACTGCGATGGGACAGATCATAGGCGGAACGATACCGCTGGTTTATTTCCTGCGGAAGAACAGCAGCAGCCTCCGCCTTCGCAGACCAAAGTGGGATGGAGGAGCGCTCAGACGTGCCTGCACCAACGGTGTATCGGAATTGATGAGCAGTATTTCCATGTCCATTGTCGGCATGCTGTATAACGCGCAGCTGATGCGCTACGCGGGAGAAAACGGAGTCGCAGCTTACGGAACCATCATGTATGTGGACTTTATTTTCCTTGCGATTTTCATCGGTTATGCGACCGGCGTAGCTCCGGTTATCAGCTATCACTACGGCGCAGGAAATAAAAAGGAGTTAAATAACCTGCTAAAGCGCAGTGTGGTTCTGATCGCGGCAGCGTCTCTGAGCATGCTGCTGCTGTCCGAGGTGATGGCGGCACCGTTGGCAGCTATTTTCGTAGGATATGATGCCGGGCTTCTGGACATGACGGTACATGCGTATTCCATTTATGCGGTTTCGTTCTTATTCTGCGGTTTCTCCATTTTCAGTTCCGCCTTTTTTACGGCGCTGGGAGATGGACTGACCTCGGCGCTGATAGCTTTTTTGCGTACTCTTGTGTTTGAAAGTGCATCGGTTATCATTCTGCCACTGCTCCTGGGCCTGAACGGAATCTGGGGCGCAATTATCGTGGCGGAATGTATGTCCGTGACGGTGTCAGTTATCTTTTTGGCGGCGAAGAGAAGGAGGTATCAATATTTTTAGATGCAGCGGATTTATAACCGGCTGGATGGTATGATTTTTAGCGCCCTTTCTAAAATCGGAAAAGCAAGTGGTGCACTGGAAAAGCCACCGAAGCATAAACTATCAGTAAGTAAGCTTCAGGGTGGCTTTTTCTTTGCATACATTTCCAAAGCCTTTGACACCTGGAGAGGAACGGTCCTGTCTGGAACGCATGAAAGAGGGAGACCATGAGGCACGCAATACTCTGATAGAGCGAAATTTACGGCTGGTGGCGCATGTGACCAGAAAATATCAGGGTACAGATTATGAAATGGAAGATCTCCTGTCGATTGGCACCATCGGGCTCATTAAAGCGGTCAATACGTTTCATCCGGAGCGGGGATCGCGGTTGGCGACATATGCGGCGAAATGTATCGAGAATGAGATTCTGATGACCTTCCGTGCTGGTAAAAAATATGCAAAGGATATCTCGTTATATGACCCGATCGGGGTAGATAAAGACGGAGAAACCGTCAGCCGGATGGATGTGCTGGAGGCAGAAGGAAAAGAAGTTCTGGAAACCATTATTTTAAAGCAGGAAATTGAACAGCTTTACCGCGCCTATGAAGCGTGTTTAAAAGAAACAGAGAAAATCGTCTTACGCAGCCGGTACGGGCTGTTTGGCGGAAAGGAACAGACGCAGCGGGAGATTGCCGCCAGACTTGGGATTTCGCGTTCTTATGTAAGCCGGATCGAGAAGCGGGCGCTGGAAAAAATGCGGCGGGGATTTGCGGAACACAAATAAAGAACAGAAAAAGCGGCTGGCAGATGTTAGGATGGACATCTGTCAGCCGCTTTTGTCATGTAATAGGAAATTTTCTGGAATTCCCTATTACACAAAAAGGCACTAACGTGCCAATGATGCGCACTCGCGCGAAGCAGAAACATGTCGCAAGCGACCGCGCTCGGCGCGAGAATGTGCCAAGCACATTCTTTTTCATCTCTTAGTCCTCAGCGTCCCGATATCCGTTCGGGTTCATCGACTGCCATTTCCAGGAGTCAGCGCACATCTCCTCAATGCCGTACTGAGCTTCCCAGCCGAGTTCATTTTTCGCTTTGGTAGCATCGGAGTAGCAGGTTGCGATATCGCCGGCGCGGCGTGGCTTGATTTCATAAGGAATTGTTTTGCCGCAGGCTTTTTCGTAAGCCTTGACAACATCGAGTACGCTGTAGCCTTTGCCGGTGCCGAGGTTGTAGATATATACGTCTGGCTTATCGTTAAATTTTTGGAGTGCTTTTACATGACCGACTGCAAGGTCAACTACGTGGATGTAATCGCGCACACCGGTTCCGTCCGGAGTCGGGTAGTCATTGCCGAAGACACCGAGGCATTTCAGCTTGCCGACAGCAACCTGTGCGATATAAGGAACCAGGTTGTTCGGGATTCCCTTCGGATCCTCGCCGATCAGACCGCTCTTGTGTGCACCGATTGGGTTGAAGTAGCGGAGCAGAACGACATTCCATTCCGGATCTGCCACGTGCAGGTCAGTTAAAATCTGCTCAAGCATTCCCTTTGTCTGACCGTAAGGGTTTGTGATTTTGCCTTTCGGGCATTCTTCGGTGATCGGGACGAATGCCGGATCTCCGTATACGGTAGCGGAGGAACTGAAAATGATTTTCTTGACGCCATGATTGCGCATTACGTCGCAGAGAATCAGGGTTCCGGTGATATTGTTGTGGTAATATTCCAGTGGCTTCGCAACGGATTCTCCGACTGCCTTTAAGCCTGCAAAATGAATGACCGAATCGATGGATTCTTTCTCAAAAATCTCATTGACTGCCTCGCGATCCAGCATATCTGCCTTGTAAAAGGTTACATGCTTGCCGGTGATTTTCTCCACGCGGCGCAGCGCTTCCTCACTGGCATTGTAAAGGTTGTCCATGACAACGACCTCATATCCGGCGTTTAAAAGTTCGATGCAGGTATGACTGCCGATGTAACCGGCGCCTCCAGTAACTAAAATAGCCATTGTAAACTCCTCCTTCATCCTACCTATAAGAATAATTCATTTTATACCTTCAATCTTTCTTTATTATAAACGCGGCTTGCGAGGAAAACAATCGGAAATATTGTCATGTGTTATCGAAATTATATTTTAAGAGGAAGTTTAACAACGCTTTGCGTAGAATTGGAAAGACTCGGATACAGTGTGCGTGATGATAGAATGTGCGTTCGAAAAACAGCTTGCATTTAAAAAGAGGGTGTGATATGATAAATACAGAACGGATGTTCGAGAAACGGGAGGAGGCAGAACCTCATGCTGATACAGGAAAATCTTTCAATCGAAGAAAAGTTAAGAATTTTATCGGATGCGGCGAAGTATGACGCCGCCTGCACATCCAGCGGCGTGGGTAGAAAGGGAAAGGAAGGCTTTCTTGGAAACAGCCGGGTGGACGGCATCTGCCACAGTTTTGCCTCGGATGGGCGCTGTATCTCCCTGCTGAAAATTTTATTTACGAACCAGTGCATCTATGACTGTCATTACTGTGTCAACCGTCGGAGCAATGACACGGTCCGTACCTCCTTTACGCCGGAGGAGGTCTGCCGTCTGACGATGGAATTTTACCGGCGCAACTATATAGAAGGATTGTTTTTAAGTTCCGGTGTGCTGGAGACACCGGATCACACGATGGAACTGCTGTATCAGACCTTGTACCGCCTTCGGCGCGTCCATCGATTTAACGGTTACATCCATGTGAAAGCAATTCCGGGGGCAGATCCGGAGCTGATTGAGAGAGTGGGCTTTCTGGCGGACCGGATGAGTGTGAATCTGGAGCTTCCGACGGCTGATGGTCTGGCGCGCCTGGCACCGGGAAAGACGCGGGACAAGATACTGCGCCCGATGCGCCAGATCCAGACTGGGATCGCGAGACAGCTGGAGCAGGAAGGGCGTCTGGAGAGCAGAGGGGCATGGCTTCCGCAGAAAGAGCGCGGAGAAATTCAGATTCCGGGAGACGGGAGAAATGGAATTGGTGGTAAAGCGATAGGAAAAGGGGAAAGGGAATGTCTGCAGGCTGACAAGGGAATTCTGAGTCCGAATCAGACAGAGACAAAGATGGATTGGGGGCGGAATGGAGACAAGGTAAAAGGATTTATGAGGTCGAAAGAGCCGGGGGAAATGGATGAAAGGGTTGGAAGGACACATACACCGGAGATCCCCCGTGTCATCCCAGGACGATCGATCTATGGCAGTTTCGGACTGGGAAATATCTCAAACCGCAAGAATTATTTCGTCCCCGGCGGTCAGAGCACACAGCTCATTGTCGGGGCGACTCCGGAGAGTGATTATCAGATGGTTGCGGTCGCGGAAGCGCTGTATCGGAATTTTGGATTAAAGAGGGTCTTTTATTCGGCGTTTATCAAGGTGAATGAGGACAGCCTGCTTCCGGATCTTCCGGACGGACCGCCGCTTCTGCGGGAACACCGTCTGTACCAGGCGGACTGGCTGATGCGCTACTATGGCTTCCGGGCATCGGAACTTCTGAGTGAAAAGCACCCTAATTTTAATGTGTTTCTGGATCCGAAGTGCGACTGGGCGCTGCAGAATCTGGGTGAGTTTCCGGTGGAGATAAACCGGGCACCGTATGAGACACTTCTGCGGGTTCCGGGCATCGGGGTAAAGTCTGCGATGCGGATTGTCGCAGCGAGAAAACAGGCGGCGCTTCGGTTTGAAGATTTGAAGAAGATGGGAGTTGTGCTGAAGCGGGCAGTATACTTCATTACCTGTTCAGGGCGGATGATGTACCCGGTGCAGATCCATGAGGATGCGATCGCGGCACAGCTAATCAGTGAAGAGAAGCGGAAGCAGTGGCAGCTGTCACAGAGCGGGCTGTACCGCCAGATGTCGCTGTTTGATGATTTTCACATGGCGCAGGCATGAAGCAGACGGAGGAGAGAACAATGGTTGTATTTGTATGCGAAGACAGTCCGGAAGGTATATTCACAGGAGTATATGATGCCTGGAACAGCCGCTTAGGGCATGAGAACGTGCGGCTGGAAGTACAGGGCGAATATAATTACAGCCTGTTTTCGGAGTATCGAGAGGTAGCGGTGGATCGGCTCAAGGCACAGAAAGTCGTGCGCTCGGTGCGCCGATCCCTGTCAGAACTGGCGTACAGCTGGATTTACCGCACGGCGCTGAGTGAGCGGGAGGATCGGGCAGAGGCGGTCTACCGCTTTCTGGTCTGTGGGTTTAGCGCAGGGGCAGCAGGGAGGCGTATCACGGAAAATTTACAGATACCGGCGGTGCAGACAGTCTTTCAGATCAACCGCGCGGTTGCCAATGAAGCGCATTTGCAGACAGAATTTTTGCGGTTTGCAGAATATTCCGATCAGGTACTATTTTCTGAGATTGGTCCGAAAAACCGGGTGACGGCATTGCTGATGCCGTATTTTACAGATCGCCTGCCCTCGGAACCATTTATTATCTATGATAAAAATCACCAGGAAGCGGGAGTCTGGACAGGAAAGGGGCGGTGGTATATGATGCGTGGGGCTGAGACAGAACCCCTGCGGGCGCTTTCCGGGAGAACCGATCAGAGCGAATATGCGGCGCTCTGGAGTGCATTTTTTCATCAGATAGGAATTAAGGAGCGGGAAAATCCAGCCTGTCAGCGGATGCACCTGCCGCTTCGCTACCGGAAATATATGACGGAATTTCAGTTCGGTTCCAACCGTTCAAATTTGGCTAAATTGTGAACAAATCGTAAACACAAAATCGAGAACCTTGTTCATAAAGAAACGAAAAAAGAATAAAAATAAGCCGGAAATCGGGAAAAAACAGCATTGAAACGAGAAAACTGCTACATATATATTAAGATTTAAAGACCTTAAAAAACAATGTAAAGTCAACAGAAACAAGGATTTTTCTTACGAAAACTTTCGATTTTTGTAAGAAATACGGGATTTATTTAGTGAATGTTAATTATCTGTTCATATTTTGGACATAATTTGTTTTTATTATAGGTCACGTACCGATGAGGTACAAGAAAACATAAATCGTATGTTTTAAAGAGGAGAGAATAATTATGAGAAAGAATCTTACAAAAACAGCAGCAATCTTAGTTATGAGTGCAATGGTAGCAGCATCTGCTCTGACCGCTTGCGGCAGCAAAGCAGAGGAGACAACTGCAGCAGCAGAGGAGACTGTAGAGGCAGAAGAGACTGAGGCAGCTGAGGAGACCGAGGCTGAAACAGAAGAGACTGAGGAAGTTTCCGAGGAAGAGACCGAAGAGGCATCTGAGGAAGAGACTGAGGCAGCTGAGGAGACTGAGGCTGAAGCAGAAGAGACTGAGGCAGCTGAGGAGACACAGGCTCAGTAATCAATCTTTGATTGTAGAAGTTTGTTTCTATTCGGATATAACCGAAAAGGTTGTTAAGAAAATCGTAAGAGGGCAGTCGGTTGACAATCGGCTGCCCTTTTTGTATACTATAACTGTATTAAATGAACTAATACACTTATGATTTTTGATACAGGGCAGAATGGAGGAAAGGAGAATGTGAGCATGATTCTGATTGATTATAAAGATCGACGACCTCTCTATGAGCAGATTGTTGAGAAGCTGTCGGATCTGATGGTCCGGGGGATTTTGGAGCAGGACAGTCAGCTTCCATCCGTGCGGAGTCTGGCAACGGAGCTGTCGATGAATCCGAATACGATCCAGCGGGCGTATGCAGAGCTGGAACGCCAGGGATATATTTATTCGGTTAAGGGCAGGGGCAGTTTTGTGGCGGATAACCGGCAGATTCGGGAGAGGAAGCGGCAGGAGATCTGGGATCAGCTGGAACTTCTGATCCGGGATGCAAAAGGAACCGGCATCACGATGCTGGAGTTCCAGGAGCAGGTCATCCAGAGCTATGGAAGTGAGGAAGGAGGAAACAGGAATGATAAAGGCTGAGAATCTGACGAAGCGTTTTTATGATACAGTGGCAGTCGATCATATCCATGCGGAGATTCACAATGGAAGTGTCTTTGGTCTGATCGGAACTAACGGCGCCGGAAAAAGTACCTTTTTGCGGATGGCAGCCGGTATTTTAAAGCCGGACGAAGGAAGCATTACGGTTGATGATGAGACAGTATTTGAGAATACAAAGGTAAAGGCACGGTGCTTTTATATCCCGGATGAGCCGTATTTCTTAAGCAATGGAACGGCGGAAGACATGAAAGTATTTTATCAGGGGATTTATCCGAAGTTTGATGCAGCCCGGTTTGATAAACTGCTAAAGAATTTTGAACTGGAAAGCCGGCGGAAGGTGCAGACCTTTTCGAAGGGTATGAAAAAACAGCTCGCTGTGCTGCTGGGCATCTGCGCGGGAACCGATTATCTGTTCTGCGACGAGACGTTTGACGGGCTGGATCCGGTCATGCGGCAGACGGTCAAGAGTCTTTTTGCCAATGATATCGAGGAGCGGAACCTCACGCCGGTCATCGCCTCCCATAATCTGCGGGAGCTGGAAGATATCTGCGACCATGTAGGTCTGCTTCACAAGGGAGGAATGCTTCTCTCAAAGGATCTGGACGATATGAAGTTAAATATTCACAAGATTCAGTGTGTGCTTCCGGCGGGAGTGGGGAGCAGCGATTTGCAGGGAATCGATATTATAAAGACGGAACAGAGGGGAAGTCTCCTGACGCTTACTGTGCGCGGAAAACGGGAAGAGATTCAGACAATTTTACAGGCGTATCATCCGGTGTTTTTTGAAATGATACCGCTTTCCCTGGAAGAGATCTTTATCAGTGAAACGGAGGTGGCTGGTTATGACATCAAAAGGCTTGTTTTTTAAATATATGAGAGAAAATACGAAGCAGCGTCTCTGGAGCGTGGCGCTTACCGCACTTTTGTGCTTCTTTCTGTTTCCAGTCCTGACAGCGCTGGAAACCAGCATAATGCTGCGTCCGGATAACTTGTCTAAAGATCTGAGCGTCGAAGCGGCGTTAGCAGAAGCAAAATTAAAGCTGACCAATGAGATGCTGCATATGTATTCGATCCAGAATGCAATGCTGGTATTTATCCTGATTGTGACGGCGGTGGTGCTGGCAGCGTCCGGTTTTTCGTATCTCCATTCGAAAAAGAAAACGGATTTTTTTCACAGCCTTCCGATCAGCCGTGAAATGCTTTATACTGTGACCTGCCTGGACGGTATCCTGTATCTGGCGGTTCCGTATCTGGTGTTTTTGCTGGTGGCAGGTGTGATGCTGCAGGTGAAGGGCGCGCCATTTTCATGGGGAACCCTGCTGATTGGGTATGTACAGCATATGTGCTTTTTTACCCTGGTGTACATGACGGTGGTGCTGGCAGTGATTCTGACAGGCAATCTGATCGTAGGATTACTTGGAACCGGCGTATTTTTTAGCTGGGGACCGGGTGTGGCTGCAGTGGTATCGACGTATTTTTCCGAATACTTCATGACGTTTTATGACAATGGCAATTTCCTGCTGCGCTGGTGCGAGCGGACCTCACCGGTTTTCTGGTACGGCACGGCAACTGGTTCGGATCATCCCACCCGGATGGCAGTCATTGCATTGGCAGTGGCAGCCCTGCTCTTTGGTCTGGGAATGTTCCTGTACCGGAAACGCCCGTCTGAGGCGGCTGGAAGAGCGATGGCATTTAAGGTAAGTGAGCCGGTGATCCGTTTCCTTCTGGTTGTGCCGATCACGCTGTTTTCCGGAATGATTTTCCGGTCAATCCTGAATGATGATATCTGGACCGTGTTTGGCTTGATCTGCGGACTGCTCATCACCAGCTGCCTGATCGAAATTATCTATCATTTCGATTTTAAGAGCTTGTTTGCGCATAAGAGACAGCTTGCCATTAGTGCGGTGGCAGTGGCAGCCATTTTCTTAGGGTTCCGCCTGGATGTGGCAGGATATGACAGCTATCTGCCGGATGCTGACAAGGTTGCATACGCGGGTATTTACTGTGATGCGCTGGACAACAATGCGGCAGGGGCTTACCATGTGACTCCGAGAATGTATAGGGATGGCTACAGTGTTGGAATGGAATGGGCGTCCCAGGGAGATGTGGCAGATAAAATGCAGATCTCGGATGAGGATGGAATCCGTGTCCTGCGGGAAATTGGCGCGCAGGGCATCGAGACAGCTTTCAGACAGCGGAAGCATTTGAACGGCGGACAGGATTGGATGAGTGAGGCGGATCTGGATTCACGCTATGATTCGATCGTGCTGTCCTGGCATCTGAACAATGGAAAAACCGTTTACCGTAATTACCGCACGATCAATGTATCGGAGCTGCGGGAACAGCTAGATTCCATTTATGAAAATCAGAGCTATAAACTGGGAATGTACCCGGTGCTGTCCCTACAGGCAGACGATGTCGCAGGCATCAATTACAAAGAGGAAGAGGACTGCAGCCATGTGAAGCTTCCGGATGAGCAGACGAAGGCGGCGCTTCTTGCTGCATACCAGAAAGAGCTGATGGCTCTGACGCCGGATATGCGCCGGGAGGAGATGCCGATCGCGGAGATTCAGTTTAAGACAAATGAGATGCAGGCGATGATTGATGTGATTCGTAAAAATGGCGGCTATTATGACACATTTAACCAGTTTGATTATTACCCGATTTATCCGTCCTTCCAGGAGACGATCGCGATTCTGAAACAGTGTGGTACCGAGGTCGGCAGCAAGGTGACGCCGGAAAATACAGAAAAAATCGTGCTTCAGTATCAGGGCGGCAAGATTCCGGAGGATCAGCTGGCACCGGCAGATACAGAGCTTGGAAAACGCCAGCGGGAGTATCTTCAGAATAACAGCAGACGCGAGGTAACGATTACAGATCCGGAACAGATTGCAGAAATTCTTGCAAACTCCGCTTCGGATGATATGGTGCAGATCAATCAAATGGCGGAGGCATATCAGGGGATCAATATTGCAGTATATGTGTCCGGTACAGAGGACACAGGGGCAGTTTCAGAGGATGATTTGAGGGATTCGGTAAATTCAATGGAGGAAAATGAGATAGGTCAGACATATACGGTGGATGCCGGTCAGAATGTCCTGTATGATGGGGAATATGCGGCGGACTATGAAATGGATGAATCGGGTCAGTATGGCATCTACCAGCGCTCGTTCCGCTATGGCAAGGTTCCGGAGTTTGTGAAATCGACCTTCGGTCTGACACCGGAATTGATGCGGTTGAACCGGGTGTTTGCGTATTAAAAAAGTTGCCTGGAGTTGATTCGGGGATGCAAAAGATTGACTTTCTCCCCTGTAGGGGCTAAAATAAGGAGAAACGTAGCGGTTCAGCCGGTTTATGTATTTGATGCAAAAACCGGCTGAATCGTTATGAGAAAATATCAGATGCCTTGGTTTTGCATGAACCTGCCGTTGCATTTAGAACAGCGATGCACTGTCCCATCAGGCAGAACAAAATTTGAGGCGTACATATCCCGCAGAGGAGGAAGAAATATGGCATTTTTCGATGAACTTGGAAAGGTGATCAGCGATAAGAGCAAGGAAGCTGCGAACCGGGTAAAGGACATTACAGGCGTATTACAGCTGAAATCGAAGTTGTCCGCCGAGAAAGATAAGATTAATAAGGCATATATCACACTGGGAAAAGCATACTATGACAGACATGAGGGCGAGCTGGAAGGGAAATTTGCAGATGAGTTCCACACTATCCAGGCAGGGCTTGTGAAGATTGCGTCCCTGGAGGATGAGATTGCCGAGTTAGAGGGCACAAGAGTCTGCGCGGAGTGCGGCGCAAAGGTGGAGAAAAATGCGGCATTCTGCAGCCGGTGCGGTGCGCCGATGGATTCAACGACATCTGCAGATGTGCATGAGCCGGAAGAACCGGAGGAGATGCAGGAGACTATCTTTGAAGAGAAGGATGAAGCTGCAGCAGATAAGGCGGTTGACAACGCAGAAACAGAAGGCGCGGCTGGTCCAGACGCGGATTCCGCGGATGTTTCGGACTCTGTTTCGGAGAACACCACCGATACTGCGGCACAGAATGAAAATAACAGCGGGGAGCAGGCATAATTTATGGATTCACTGGTACAATGGTTTACAGCTAATTTATCCGGAGTCATATCGAAGGAGGCAATTATCTTCATTATCTCGATGATTCCGATTCTGGAACTTCGAGGCGGGCTTCTGGCTGCGTCACCGGCACTCTTAAACGTGCCGATCCTGCGGGCGATCCCGATCTGTATCGTGGGAAATATCCTGCCGATCCCGTTTATCCTGCTTCTGATCCGCCATGTGCTGGAGTGGATGAAGAAGGTTCCGTGTTTCCGTGGTATTGCGCTGTGGCTGGAACGCAAAGCGATGAGCAAAAAAGGGCAGATCGAGAAATATGAGTTCTGGGGGCTGATGCTCTTTGTCGGCATCCCGCTTCCGGGAACCGGCGCATGGACAGGCGCGCTGGTGGCATCCCTGCTCCACATGAAATTTGGCAAGGCATTTGGCGCGATTTTAGTCGGTATCGCGCTGGCGACGGTGATTATGTCGATTCTGTCCTACGGCGTGCTGGGCGTGCTGTTTGGATGATGCGCAGATAAAAATGGAATAATGTCTATGCCCGCAAAAGGGCGGCATGGATGCGAATGTATAAAAGACTCTGTAAGGGGAAATTCTCCGGACAGAGTCTTTTTGCGTCCATTATTATTTTGTTGAGAAAAAGAGATCATAAATGAAATTGGGGTTGACATATACCCTATGGGGGTATATTATAAAGGCAGTTAAGAGATAGGAGGAGACCATGAAGCAATATACAGTAACCGGCATGAGCTGCGCGGCATGCAGCAGCCGGGTTGAAAAGGCAGTATCGAAAGTGCCGGGTGTCACGGCATGCTCGGTCAGCCTGCTGACAAATTCGATGGGCGTCGAGGGCGATGTGCCCCCGGAGACCGTGATTCATGCGGTGGAAGATGCCGGATATGGCGCATCCCTGAAAGGACAGGGCACTGCAGCGCAGGCGCAGAGCGCGTCGGAGGCAGAGGACGCCTTAAAAGATCGGGAGACGCCGGTCTTAAAACACCGTCTGATCGCATCGCTGGGATTCTTAGCAGTCCTTATGTATATGTCGATGGGACATATGATGTGGGGCTGGCCGCTGCCGCACTTTATGGATGGCAACCATGTGGCGATGGGACTTTTGCAGCTCCTTTTGGCCGGAATTATCATGGTGATTAACCAGAAATTCTTTATCAGCGGTTTCAAGGGACTTTTACACCGCGCCCCGAACATGGACACGTTGGTAGCACTTGGTTCCGGCGCGTCGTTTATCTACAGCACATATGCGTTGTTTGCGATGACGGACGCACAGTTAAAGGGCAACGACACGGCAGTCATGTCCTACATGCATGAATTTTACTTTGAGTCGGCGGCAATGATTCTGGCGCTGATCACAGTCGGAAAAATGCTGGAGGCGCGTTCCAAGGGAAAAACGACGGATGCCTTAAAGGGACTGATGAAACTGGCACCGAAGACAGCTGTTATCATCCGGGATGGAGTGGAAACAAAGGTTCCGATTGAAGAGGTAAAGAAGGGTAATGTATTTGTTGTACGCCCAGGTGAAAATATCCCGGTGGACGGTGTGGTCCTGGAAGGAACAAGCGCGGTCAACGAGGCAGCACTGACCGGCGAGAGTATTCCGGTGGATAAGGCACAGGGTGACCCGGTTTCGGCGGCAACGGTCAACCAGTCTGGTTATCTGCGCTGTGAGGCGACCAGAGTCGGTGAAGATACCTCCCTGTCGCAGATCATCCGCATGGTCAGCGACGCGGCGGCGACGAAAGCGCCGATCGCCAAGATTGCAGACCGGGTTTCCGGCGTGTTTGTCCCGGCGGTTATCACGATCGCAGTGGTGACAACGATTATCTGGCTGCTGGCAGGACAGACGTTTGGATTCGCACTGGCGCGAGGTATTTCCGTACTGGTTATCAGCTGCCCGTGTGCACTGGGACTGGCTACGCCGGTTGCGATTATGGTCGGCAACGGCATGGGCGCGAAAAACGGAATCTTGTTCAAGACAGCTGTTTCGCTGGAAGAAACCGGAAAAATGGACATTGTAGCGCTTGATAAGACGGGTACGATCACCAGCGGCGAGCCGCGTGTGACCGACGTCATCCCGTCTGGAGGTGTGACTGAGAAGGAGCTGGTAAGCCTGGCGCTTTCCCTGGAAAAGAAGAGTGAGCACCCATTGGCGAAAGCGGTTCTTCTTTATGCAAAAGAACAGCAGATTGACGCGCCGGAGGCGGCTGATTTCCAGGCGCTGCCGGGTAATGGACTTTCTGGTACGTTAGACGGCGCTTCACTGGCAGGCGGAAGCTTTTCCTATATCAGCGGACATACGACGGTGTCCGCACAGGAACAGGCATCCTTTGAGCGCCTGGCATCGGAAGGCAAGACACCGCTGTGCTTTATGAAAAATGGTCGTCTGGCTGGTATGATTGCCGTGGCAGATGTCATCAAGGAAGACAGCCCGCAGGCGGTCAGGGAACTGCAGAACATGGGAATCCGTGTGGTCATGCTGACCGGAGATAATGAGCGGACCGCCCGTGCGATTGGGGCACAGGCTGGTGTGGATGAAGTCATTGCCGGAGTACTTCCGGATGGGAAAGAGAGTGTCATCCGCAGCCTGAAAGAACAGGGCAAGGTGGCAATGGTCGGTGATGGTATCAATGATGCCCCGGCGCTCACGCGTGCCGATATAGGTATCGCGATCGGAGCCGGTACAGATATCGCGATTGATGCCGCGGATGTGGTGCTGATGAAGAGCCGTTTGAGTGATGTTCCGGCGGCAATCCGTCTAAGCCGTGCGACGCTTCGAAATATTCACGAAAACCTGTTCTGGGCATTCTTTTACAATGTTGTGGGTATTCCACTTGCAGCCGGTTTGTGGTATCCTATCTTTGGATGGAAATTAAATCCGATGTTCGGCGCTGCAGCGATGAGCTTATCCAGCTTCTGCGTAGTGACGAACGCGCTGCGGCTGAATCTGTTTAAGATGCACGATGCATCGAAGGATCATCCGATGCGGAAGAGGGCTGAGAAGGCTGCTAATAAAGGTGGAGAAAAGGCAGAAAATGCAGGTGCAGTTAGGATGGGGGCAGAAGACACCCGGTCAATTGGGCAAACAGCAAATGAAAATGAAACTGTTTCAAAAGAAATGCAAAAAAGTGAGAATCAAAAAAATAATATAAATATGGAGGGAATAACGATGATAAAGACAATGAATATCGAAGGAATGATGTGTGGACACTGTGAGGCACGCGTAAAGAAGGCGTTGGAGGCACTGGCAGGCGTGGAGAGCGCAGAGGTCAGCCATGAGAAAGGAACCGCGGTCGTAAGCATGAGTGCGGATGTGGCGGACGATACATTGAAAGAGGCGGTTGAGGCACAGGATTATAAGGTGAACTCGATTCAGTAGGATGAAAAAAGCTGCGAAATGGTGGAATTAATATGCCATTTCGCAGCATTTTGATAAAAGATAGGAGAAAAGCATGGGCTGTTGTAAATGTGAATCACAAGCGCAGGTCTGTCAGGGAGGAGAGACGGAACGCCACAAACACAGAAATCTGACCGAAGAAAAAGATCTGCTGAAACGTTTAAACCGGATCGAGGGACAGGTGCGCGGTGTGAAGGCGATGGTGGAAGACGAGCGATACTGCGTCGATATATTAAACCAGGTATCAGCGGTTCAGGCGGCGCTGAACAGTTTTTCCAAAGTCCTGCTGTCCAACCATATCAAAACCTGTGTGGTTGATGATATAGAGGCGGGAAATGGGGAAGAAGCGGTTGAGGAGCTGTGCAAGACGATTCAGAAGCTGATGAAGTAAATATAAATTTATCGAATTGAGCAAACACAAGCAACTATAGCGAAATATTAAACATAATAAATATTTTTAAAAATTCTTCAAAAAAAGTGTTGACATTCTCCTGGATTTATATTATACTACGTCATGTAATCGAGGCGTGGCTCAGTTTGGTAGAGCGCTGCGTTCGGGACGCAGAGGTCGCGTGTTCGAATCACGTCGCCTCGATTCTATTATAAAACATACGGCCTGTTGGTCAAGCGGTCAAGACGACGCCCTCTCACGGCGTAAACCCGGGTTCGATTCCCGGACAGGTCATCGAAAGTTGCTTTGGGTTTTCCAGAGCATTTTTCAAATTAAAATGCTTCCTTGGCTCAGTTGGTAGAGCGACGCATTCGTAATGCGTAGGTCGCCGGTTCAAGTCCGGCAGGGAGCTGATGAGTGGAACCCCTCTTGATTATCAAGAGGGGTTTCTTGTATAATTGGAAATACCTTGGATTTTGCCGATGCTTCACATTTTAAATTGGTAAAATCTGCAATCAGAACTGTGTCGTACGGAAATTTCAGTTCAGAAAATTCCTATCTGTGAACAGTAACGGTACAGCCTTTATTCCATATAACCACTTGCACGATCTCCGCAAATGATATAAAATAATAACATACAAAAGACAAGGCGGCAGACGGCAGAGTTCGTACTGCCGCTTCCGTTTGCCAGGAAAGGATATTTCATGCCATGAGACAAGAAGAATGGACGGTAGAAGCGGCAGATGCATATCTGAATGAGATACCGAAATTTACCAGTGAAAAACATACGGCGGAGGGGCTTCGCAGGATGCTTTCATACCTGAATGCATTGCCGCAGGAGGAAAGAATCGTACATGTGGCCGGAACAAATGGAAAAGGGTCGGTCTGCTCGTTTCTCGATGCGGTTTTGCAGAAAGCCGGGAAGCGGACGGCGCGGTTTACGTCTCCTCATCTGGTGCGCGTGACGGAGCGTTTTTCTTTTGATGGACAGGAAGCAGACGATGCACTGTTCCTGGAGGCATTTGAGGCGGTTAAGGCATCATATGTTCATTTTGAGCAGGAAGGACTGGGGCGTCCGACGTATTTTGAATATCTGTTTTTGATGTTCATGTGGATGGTGCGCCGGAAAAAGCCGGAGTATGTGATTCTGGAAACGGGGCTCGGCGGACGGCTGGATGCAACGAACTGCATCGAGCATCCAGCGCTTACGGTCATCACTTCAATCAGCCTTGACCATATGGAATACCTGGGCGGCACGGTGACACAGATCGCGGGCGAAAAGGCGGGAATCCTGAAAAAAAATATGCCGGTGGTGTACGATGATACGGATGCGGCGGCTTCGGCAGTTATCAGAAATCGGGCGGCGGAACTTTCCTGTCCGGCATATCCGATCAGCCCGGCAGTGTATACGGATCTTCGGCGGGAACATGGCGGGATGATTCTAAGGATAAAAGAGAAAAGCCAGCGTCTGTTTATTCCCTTCGAAGCGGAATATCAGGCGGTCAACGCCTGCATCGCTTACCAGGCGGCGCGGCTTCTTGCAGTGGACGGGGAGACAGCGGCAGCGGGCATTCGGAATGCGGTATGGCACGGACGCATGGAGGAGATCCAGGACGGAGTTTATCTGGATGGCGCTCACAATGAGGGCGGAATCCGTGCGTTTGTGGGCGCGGCGGCAGAGGTGGCAGCGCGCAGAAGAGAAGAGTCCGGGAAAGATGGTCGGATTTTTCTGCTGTTTGCAGCCGTTTCAGATAAAAATTATGAATCGATGCTGGAAACACTGATGCGGAAACTGAAGCCGGATCGATTGGTGCTGACTCATTTATATACATCGCGGGCACTTTCGATGGAGGCGATGGAAAAAGCAGCACACCGGGTGGCAGATGGCTGTGAGGTTCAAAGTATACCAGATGTAAAAACAGCTTATCAGACACTGGTTCAGGAAAAACGTCCGGAGGATACCTGCTTCTGTGTGGGTTCTTTGTATTTAATCGGAGAGCTGGAGAAAAAGATTTCCCGAACTGGATTTGACAGCACCGCCAGAATGGTGTAAGATTAGCGGGAATGTATATCCATGTAATAAAGGAAGAAACTCTGGAGGAAAAACATGAGTGGCGAAGGAATGACAATCAATTTCGAAGAAGAAATCGAACATTTTAAACCGAGTCTGGAGGTCGAGGAGGTCGGCGAGGCGATCGTGAAGAGTGACCTGACAGATATGTCGGATATTATGATGGAACTTTTAAAACATATGAAGGAATAGGCGGACATGATGGATCGAACAAGAAAAATTCGCCTGATTTCCAACAGCTTTTACAATGCCGGGCTGGAACGGGCAAAGAGACGGGATTTAACAGGGGCGGTCGAGTATCTGAAAAAATGCCTGAACCTGAACAAGTATCATATTGATGCCAGAAATCTTCTCGGACTTATCTATTATGAGATGGGTGAGGTGTCGGAGGCGCTGGTGCAGTGGGTTATCAGCATGAACTTTAGGGAGCAGGATAACCGGGCTGATTATTATTTAGACCAGATTCAGCGCAAGCAGGATCGTTTGGATCAGGCGAGCGCGACGATTCAGAAATATAATCAGGCGCTTCTGCAGGCGCAGACCGGAAGCGACGATCTGGCGACCTTACAGCTTACAAGAGTTGTAGAAGCTAATCCGAGATTTGTAAAAGCACATCTTCTGTTGGCTCTTTTGCATATTAGTCATGAGGATTATACGAAAGCGGGCAAATCCCTGTATAAGGTACTCAAGATTGATAAAAACAATCCCAAGGCGAACTGGTATATGGAGATTGTTAAGGAACATACCGGCAAGGCGGATATCGAGCGGAGAAAGCTGAAAAACGCATTTTCCCACCGCCAGATGCAGGATGATGATGTCATTATGCCGCCGACGTACAAGGAGAATACGGGATTGCAGTCGGTGCTCAATATCGGCGCGGGACTGCTTTTGGGCGCGGCAGTTATCTTTTTCCTGGTGATGCCAGCCAAGATTAAGCAGGCAAATAATGCACATACGCAGGAAATGCTCCAGTACAACGAGCAGCTCAATCAGAAAAATGAAGAGATTGACAGTTTAAATGAGAGCATTGAGACCTCGAAAAAGGACAAAGAAGAGGCGGAGAACAAGCTGGATACGATGCTCAACAGCAATGACAGCGTTCTGAACCAGTATGCGAAGCTCGTCAAAATGCTGCAGGCATACCGCAACAATAACCTGGCAGAGGCGGTTACCTATTATGAGGGCTTTGATCCGTCGTTATTTACGGACGAGACGGTCGTTTCCATTGCCAACGGGGTAAAGCAGGACATCGAGACAAATGGCTACCAGACGCTGGAGGATCTGGCATACACGATGTGGTCGGCAGGCCGTATGGCGGAAGCACTGGCAGATTACCAGACCTGTCTGGCGATCCGTCCGGCAAACCCGAAGGTTATCTTCAGCATGGGTATGATTTACCGGGCACAGGGCGAGACAGACAAGGCGGTCGAAATGTTTACGCAGATTGTGACCCAGTATGCGGATTCCGAGCAGGCGGACAAGGCAAGACAGCAGCTCGCCGAGCTTGCGCCGGATAACCAGCAGGCTGCAGTTCCAGGTCAGTCCATCATCAGTCAGGGAGAGACTGCGGCGGATGAAACGGCAGCAGGCAGCGGAGCGGAGACGCAAGCGGCGCAGTAAGTACAAATATAATACGGCAGATAATTAAGAAGAAAAGCACTGTAAAGATAAAAACTTTACGGTGCTTTTTTGTTTCATAGGAAATTACGTCCTATGAAACAAAAAACGCTCCGCGAGGATGCGCACTCGCGCGAAGCAGAAACATGTCGCAAGCGACCGCGCGAGACGCCCGAATGTGCCAAAGCACATTCTTTTTAGGTATATAGGAAAAGGCTGCATAAAAAATCGAAAAAGGGGGAATCCTGATATGGAACGAAATATGTTTACATACGAAGCAATCGATTCGGCGCTGGTGATTCATCTGCCGAAGGAGGTAGATCATCATAACTGCCTGACACTCAAATATGAAACAGACCTGCTTCTGGCGGAAAATTATATTAACCGGATTATTTTTGATTTTTCAGGGACGGAATTTATGGATAGTTCCGGGATCGGTGTAATTCTCAACCGGTATAAGCAGATGGAGGGTAGCAGCGGCACGGTGGCGGTGTACGGGGCAGGCGAGCGGATGCGCCGGATTTTGCGGATCGGCGGCGTGTATCGTTTGGTGCAGTCGTACCGGACGAGAGAGGAGGCACTGGATGGGAGACATTAAAGGAGAGATGAATATGTATGCGGATGATATATCTGTATCAGAAACGGAAGTGAAAGGAAAACTTAAAAAAATAAAAGATTCAGAAGAATACAGAAAATTTAAACAGAATGAACAGAGACAAGCAGAGAAGAATGGCACGTGGATGCACCTGGAGATAGACAGCCATTCATCGAACGAGGAGTTTGCCCGTGTCACAGCGGCAGTCTTTATGAGCCGGATGAATCCGACGATGGAGGAGCTGGAGGATGTGAAAACGGCGGTCTCGGAGGCGGTGACAAATGCGGTGATTCATGGGTATAGCGATGAAATCGGAATTATTTACATAGAAGCGCGGATTGAGGGAGAAGAACTGATAATTTCGGTCCGGGATGAGGGAAAAGGAATCCTGGATGTGGAAAAGGCGATGGAGCCGATGTATACGACAGACACGACCGGCGAGCGCTCGGGGATGGGCTTTTCGTTTATGGAAGCGTTTATGGATGAGGTCGAGGTGGAGTCCAAGGTGGGCTGCGGAACGTGTGTGACGATGAAAAAGCGAATTGGAAGGGGATATATGAATAAAGAACAGGAAGAAAAAGAAACGGCGGAGTTCTATGGATAAAACCATCGAGCAGATCAAACGGGCACACCAGGGCGATAAGACGGCGCGGGAGGCGCTGGTAAAAGACAATCTGGGGCTTGTATGGAGCATCGTCCGCCGCTTTGCGGGGCGGGGGTGTGAGACGGAGGACTTATTTCAGATCGGAAGTATCGGGCTGTTGAAGGCGATTGATAAGTTTGACCTATCATATGAGGTGCGTTTTTCGACGTATGCGGTGCCGATGATTGCGGGGGAGATCAAACGTTTTCTCCGGGATGACGGTATCATCAAGGTCAGCCGTTCCATCAAAGAGCAAAACCAGCGGCTCCGGGCAGCGCGGGAAGCGCTCTGCACGGCGCTTGGGCGGGAGCCGACGCTGGAAGAGCTGGCGGCGCAGATTGGAGTGAGCTGTGAGGAAGCTGCCGCATCGATGGCGGCGGACAGTCCGGTTGAATCGCTCTCTGCACCAGCCAGCGCCGGGGAAGAAACTGGCCTTCTGCTTCAGGACCGGATTGCTGGGGAGACAGCGGAAAATGAGGTTCTGCTTGACCGGATGCTTTTGGGAGATTTACTGAAAATGCTCAATGGACGGCAGCGGGAGATCATTGTGCGGCACTATTTTTATGATCAGACACAGACTCAGATCGCGGCGCAGCTCGGCATTTCACAAGTACAGGTGTCGCGGATCGAGCGGAAAATATTAGGGCAGATGCGCGCAAAGCTGGAAGAAACATGAGAAAAAAGACAGGCTCATAATTCAGAATATATGAATGTGCATACTCCATTGAAAGACAGCCATACTACTGGATACAGGAACTTTTGGAGTTTCCAGAATACACAGGAAGGATGGAAAAAAATGACGGGAAATGTGAAAGTGACAATGAAAAAAAAGATGGGAATCTGTATCTGGGTCGGATGCATGATTCTGATTGTGGCAGCGCTCTGTCTCTGTCTGATGGCAGTGGGGCGGGACAGCGTCTACATTGACGGAACCTTCGTACAGCATTCCGGGGACAGCGCGGAGGCATTTTTGAGACCGGAGGCACAGACGGAGAAGGCAGCATTATGACACAGACGGTCTATCTGAAACTCAGCCAGATCACGCAGGTACATGAGAAAAATGTACCGCTTGCAAGCCTGGGAGAAGTTTATTGCAGTGAAAAAAGCGTGGAAAGCCGCTGCCGTGCGATGATCGTGAAGAGGATCCGCGGCGGCGGGAAACAGCGCGAAAGCCGTCTGGTTGGAAACGTCATGGAGATTATCCAGCAGATTGAACGGGAAATTCCGGGGACATCGGTGCAGAATCTGGGGGAGACGGATTATGTCATTCATTATCAGCCGCCGCACCGTCAGGCGCTTGTCTGGCAGTGGTGCAAGACGCTGTTCGTCTGCCTGATTTGCTTTTTCGGGGCGGCATTTGCGATCATGACATTCAACAACGATGCAAACGTGCTGGATGTATTCAAGAAAATATATGAGATCACGACGGGGCAGGCGTCGGACGGAACAACGGCGCTGGAGATCGGTTATTCGATCGGGCTTCCGGTGGGGATTTTGCTGTTTTTTAATCATTTTACTTCGTGGAAATTCAGTCTCGATCCGACGCCGCTGGAGGTAGAAATGCGCCTGTATGAGGAAAATGTCAATAAAACGCTGATTCAGAACGAGGAGCGGAAGGAGGATGACATCGATGTTTCTTAAAGAAGCGCTGCTTTTGCTGGCGGGGCTGGCGGCGGGAAGCACGGTGGCAGCGGGAGTCTACGCCTTTCTGGTGGTCATCGGCGTTTATCCGCGCCTGATTGGAAAGACGGCGACGGCGTCGAAGGGGAAAATCTTCTTGTATGAGACGATTATCGCGCTGGGAGGATTGTTTGGAAATGTGGTGGATTTATTTACAGAGAAAGTGAAACAGCTGACCGGGAGTTTCCTGAGAATAGCGTGGCCAGCGGCAATGCCGGAGGCAGAGTTGTGGCAGAAGGCAGCAGAAGGCGGTGGCAGAACGGGAGCTGGTGCTGGATTTCTGGTGATGCTTGGAAATGTCTCCGGACAGCTGCTTCTAGTGGCTGCGGGACTTTCCTGTGGTATTTTTGTAGGCTGCCTCGTCATGTCGCTGGCAGAGACATTGAAAGCCCTGCCGGTGCTGAGCCGCCGCCTGCGTCTGGCAGTGGGGCTGCCATATCTCCTTCTCGCGATTGCGGCGGGGAAATGTGCGGGTTCGCTGTATTATTTCTTACATGGAATTGGAAGACAGTAGAAGAGAGGAGAAACCATGGAAGCCAGAAAAGATCAATATGAAGCATATGTCAAATCGGTTACGCCCGTCCACAGTACATGGAAAAATGTGTTGATGGCGGGAATTTCCGGCGGGCTGATCTGCCTGGCGGCGCAGATCAGCACAAATTGTCTGGTTCAGACAGGCATGGAGGAGAAAACGGCGGCGCTCTGGACGATGCTGGGACTGATTCTGCTCAGCGTTATCCTGACAGGGGCAAATGTATTCCAGAAGCTGGCGCGCGTTTTTGGGGCTGGTGTGCTGGTTCCGATCACCGGATTCGCCAATTCAGTTGCATCCCCGGCGCTGGAATACAAGGCGGAAGGGCAGGTGTTTGGTGTCGGATGCAAAATATTTACAATCGCGGGTCCGGTGATCCTGTATGGGATTCTGAGTTCGTGGGGATTAGGGGTTGTGTATTGGGGGTGGATAATGCTGACTCAATAATAAATGAGAAAAAGTTTCAATAATATAATAAGAATCTTTCTTGTTTTGTGAAAAATGAGGGTTTACAATCCGGAAATAAATACCTATAATAGCCATAGGGTAATCTGACCGTCTGAACAGCCAGATTCATTATAGAAAAAAGGAACCAGAGAGATGGACGTTTGCTAAGAAGGATAACCGCTTTCGTGACGAGGCGGCTGTCACAGATCAGACAGACCGAGCATGAATGTCTCAGCCGGTCCCGGAAATGGAGTGCTTTATGGCAGAAAAAGTGTTAGAAGTAAATCAGATAAAGGCAAATATAGAAGAAAAAGAGATTCTGCACGGCGTTGATTTAAGCGTCGGTGCAGGGGAGGTACATGTCCTGATGGGACCGAACGGCGCTGGAAAATCGACGCTCGGCAACGTCCTGATGGGAAACCCGAGATACCAGATCACGGGTGGTCAGATCTTATTTAAGGGTGAGGATATCACACATGAGTCCACGGACAAGCGTTCCAAAGCCGGTATGTTCCTGTCCTTCCAGGAGCCGCTGGAGGTACCGGGACTTTCGCTGGAAAGTTTCCTGCGGAGCGCGATGCGCCAGCAGACTGGCAAGAACTTAAAGATCTGGGAATTTCATAAACAGCTCAAAAAGGCGATGGACATTCTCCAGATGGATGAATCGTATGCACAGAGAAGCTTAAACGTGGGCTTTTCTGGCGGTGAGAAGAAAAAATCTGAGATTTTACAGCTGATGCTCTTAAATCCGAGCCTGGCAATCCTCGATGAGACAGACTCTGGTCTGGATGTTGATGCAGTCCGTCTGGTTTCTAAGGGTGTGGAAGAGTACCAGAAGAACCAGAACGGCGCGCTTCTTATTATCACGCACAGCACCCGGATTCTCGATGCACTGCATGTTGACTATACGCACATCATGGTAGATGGAAAGATCGTGGCAACCGGTGACGGCTCCCTGGTTGATAAGATTAACCAGGAAGGCTACGAATCCTTTATCCGTGAGGCGGGTGTGGCAGACGCCCGGAACTAATCGTTACTGTTCGCAGGCAGGCATTTTGGGAATCGAGAGTGCCGCAGGATAACGCGACAGTAATAACGAATCAGCACGGGTAATATGGAGGCATCAAACATGAAAGAAAAAACGTATGTAGATGATATTGATCGCAGCATCTACGATATAAAAGACAAAGAAAATGACGCATATAAAGTAAAAGCAGGTCTGACTCCGGAGATCGTTGAGAAGATTTCTAAGGAGAAAAATGACCCGGCGTGGATGCAGCAGTTCCGTCTGCAGTCCTTACAGATTTACAATTCCCTGCGGGTTCCGAATTGGGGACCGGATATCGAGGATCTGGACATGGACAACATCGTAACCTATGTCCGTCCGAAATCCAAGATGAGCGCCAAATGGTCCGAGGTTCCGAAGGACATCAAAGATACCTTTGAACGTCTGGGAATCCCGCAGGCGGAGCAGAAATCGCTGGCAGGCGTGGGCGCCCAGTATGACTCGGAGTTAGTATATCATAACGTGCGCGCGGAGGTAGCGGCGCAGGGCGTTGTCTACACCGATCTGGAGAGTGCGATGCACGGCGAATATGCGGACATGATCCGAACGCATTTTATGCATCTGGTCAAACCGCAGGAACATAAATTTGCAGCACTGCACGGGGCAGTCTGGTCCGGTGGCTCTTTTGTGTACGTGCCAAAGGGCGTGTCGGTTACGATCCCGCTTCAGTCATATTTTCGTCTCAATGCACCGGGAGCCGGACAGTTTGAACATACGCTGATCATCGTTGATGAGGGTGCATATCTGCACTTCATAGAGGGCTGTTCTGCGCCGAAATATAACGTGGCAAACCTGCATGCGGGCTGTGTCGAGCTGTATGTCGGCAAAAATGCGAAACTCCGCTATTCGACGATCGAGAACTGGTCGAAAAATATGTACAATTTGAACACCAAGCGCGCGATTGTGGAAGAGGGCGGCACGATCGAGTGGGTATCGGGTTCCTTTGGTTCCCACGTATCGTATCTGTACCCGATGAGTATCTTAAAGGGCGACGATTCAAGAATGGAATTTACCGGCATTACTTTTGCCGGAGAAGGTCAGAACCTCGATACCGGTGCGAAGGTAGTCCACACGGGCAAACGGACTTCTTCCTATATTAATACGAAATCTATTTCCAAGGACGGCGGTGTCAGCACGTTCCGAAGCAGCGTACAGATTGGAAAACAGGCATCCGGTTCTAAGGCATCGGTTTCCTGCCAGTCCCTGATGCTGGATGATATTTCACGTTCCGATACGGTTCCGGCGATGGATATCCGAACCCGCGACGCGAACGTCGGCCATGAGGCAAAGATTGGACGGATCAGCGACGAGGCTGTTTTCTATCTGATGTCACGCGGCATCAGCGAGGAGGACGCGCGCGCAATGATCGTCAGCGGATTTGCGGATGATGTATCGAAGGAGCTGCCGCTTGAGTACGCGGTTGAGATGAATAACCTGATTCAGCTTGAGATGAAAGGCAGTATCGGATAATAGATGGTTACTGTTTGCAGCGGGGATTTTGAAATAACAGATTCTGCTGCGGGGCATGCAAGTGCATGAATGGTAACGACAGGAGGAAACAATGGGACAGAAAGAAATGATAGTAAACATTCTTCCGACCCGAACCTGGAACCGGCTGGGAATGAACGAAAGCCAGATACAGATTGAGTGGCCGGAGGAAAGTGTTTTGATAAAACCGGAGCGCCTGGCAGCAGGTGTGACCTGGGAAAAAGAAATTTCCGGAAAAGAGTGGGACGAGATCCAGACCGGCATGGGACGCGAGTACGATGCGATGGCGGCGGAATGCGGAACGGCTGGCGCAAATAAAACGGACACTGTAAATGGAACGGCTGTTGCAGAAGAAAATGCCGGTGCGGGAAGTATCTACCGGCTGACAGCGGAAGCGGCAGCTGTGCTTCAGAATGAAAATACAGAATGGACGGTTCTCTGCGTCGATTACAAAAACGGCAGTTACCAGAACCGCCTCTGCCTGGATGCAAAGGAAAACAGCCGCTTAAACGTGCTGATCGTATTCCGCTCCGGGGAGGACGCACAGGGAACATCCTCGTTCCAGGTAAAGGTTCATGCGGAAAAGAATGCAAAGGTACAGCTTCAGGAAGTGCAGCTTCTCGGCGCAGGATATACCTGCCTGAGTGATATCGGTGCGTCCTGCGGGGAAAATGCCACATTTGAGCTTTTGAAACTGGAGCTGGGCGCAGGCAAGGTCTACGCGGGCTGCCTGACCGAGCTGGAAGGAAAAAAGAGCGCATTTGACGCGAAGATCGGCTATTACACCAGTGTAAACCAGAAGCTGGATATGAACTATACAGTACGCCATCGCGGCAAAAAGACAGAGAGTATGATGGAAGTCTCTGGCGTTTTGCAGGACGGTTCCTCCAAGCTGTTCCGCGGAACCATCGATTTCGTGCCGGGATGCGCCGGGGCAAAGGGAACTGAGCGCGAGGATGTGCTGCTGCTCGGCGATGACATCGTAAACCAGACGATTCCGCTGATTCTGTGTGCGGAAGAAGATGTCGAAGGAAATCACGGCGCTTCGATGGGCGATCTGGACGATGCAACGCTGTTTTATCTGTGCTCCCGCGGACTGTCGAGAGAGGAAGCTGAGCGCATGGTAGCGCGGGCGAGAATCGACGCGCTGAATGAGCTGGTAGCTGACGAGGCAGTACAGAAGCAGGTTCAGGAGTTCATGAACCAGAAGCGATAATAAAATGAAAAAACTGTAAGTTGGCTGCGGTTTGTTTTTGCAGCAAGTATACAAACAAATATATAAGAAGGAACAGAACATGACAGATTACAAGAAAGATTTTCCCCTGCTTGCGGGTTCGGATATCGCATATCTGGACAATGCGGCAACGGCACAGCGCCCGGAGGCGGTATTAAAGGCAGTGGAAGATTTCTATACAAAGAAAAATGCCAATCCGCTCCGCGGGCTCTATGAGCTGGGAATCGAGGCGACGGAGGCATATGAAGCGGCAAGAGAGCGCGTGCGGGAATTTATCAATGCTGGAAAGACGAGCGAGGTCGTGTTTACACGCAACAGCACCGAGAGCCTGAATTTGATCGCGTACAGCTATGGTTTAACCAGTCTGAAAGCAGGCGATGAGATCTTAATCAGCATTGATAACCACCACAGCAATATCCTGCCGTGGCAGATGGTATCCAGACAGACAGGCGCGAAGCTCGTTTATCTGGAATGTCAGCCGGATGGTTCCTACCGGGATGAGGATATGGAAGCCCTGGTGACAGAAAAGACAAAGATCGCAGCCATGCCGCAGATTTCCAATGTCCTTGGCCGCAGAAATCCGGTAGAGAAGCTGACGAAACTGGTGCATGAAAAAGGCGGTGTCATCGTCATCGATGCGGCACAGAGCGCCCCGCATATTCCGGTGGATGTGCAGGCACTGGATGCAGATTTCCTTGTATTTTCCGGTCACAAGCTGATGGCACCGATGGGAATCGGCGTCCTGTACGGAAAAGAGACCCTTCTGGATGCGATGTCGCCGTTCCTGACGGGCGGCGAGATGATCGATTCGGTCAGCCGGGAATCCGCAGTCTTTGCCGAACTGCCGCACAAATTCGAAGCCGGTACCGTCAATGGCGGCGGTGCGGTCGGCTTACAGGCGGCGATCGATTATCTGATGAACGTCGGATTTGACGAGGTGCGGAAGCGTGAGGAGCTGCTGACAACACGGGCAATGACGGCGATGCAGCAGATTCCGGGCGTTCATATCCAGGGAAGTGATAAGCCGGAAGAGCACAACGGAATTATCAGCTTTACCGTGGACGGCGTACATCCGCACGATATCGCGTCGATTCTGGATGCCGCAAATGTCAATGTGCGCGCAGGCCACCATTGCGCCCAGCCGCTTTTAAAACATCTGGGTGTATTTGCAACAGCGCGTGCCAGCTTTGCGTTCTACAATACGGAGGAGGACATCGACCGTTTTGTCCAGAACCTGAAAGAAATCCGGAGGAAAATGGGATATGGAGAATAGAACCTTTTACAATGAAATACTGACGGATCACAATCTGCATCCGTTACATAAAGAAAAGCTGCCGGATGCCAATCTGGTATTAGAGGGCGTCAATCCGAGCTGTGGAGATGACATCATTCTTCAGCTGAAGGTCGAAGATGGACAGGTGGTAGACGGTGCTTTTGAGGGAAGCGGCTGCGCAATCTCCCAGGCATCCGCTGATATCATGCTGGATCTGATCATCGGAAAATCCGAAGAGGAAGCACGCCATCTGGCGGATCTGTTCCTGCGGATGATCAAGGGCGAGGCAGGCGAGAACGAGATCGAAGAACTCGAGGAAGCCGGTGCCCTGGTCGATGTTTCCCATATGCCGGCGCGTGTCAAATGCGCGGTGCTGGGATGGCATACGATGGAAGAGATGCTGGATAAGGAAAACGAGAAATAAGAGAGAAGATAAAAAGAAACGGGAGCTATTCTTTTGGGAGTGTCAGGGCGGGACGTACCATTTCCGCTCTGATGATCTATATACCTGAAATAGTCTGGAAAAGAAAGAAAAGTCAGATGTGTTGGTGAAAATATATACAAAAATAGATTGGCAAAAACAAAACACGTATAGAGAAAATAGCAAAAAAAAGCCGATCTAGATGCGTGTTTCGTATAAAATATCCAAAAGATTGACGGCATATTTACAAAAACAAACAAAGATGTTAAAATAATGATAAAAAGGATGCAGATGGCGATGTACATACGGATGGCGTACAGCTGAATCCTGTGGCTGGAGGTATGAGAGATGCCAAATTTTTCATATAAAGCGCTGGGACGGGATGGAAAAGAAGTCCGGGGAGTGCTCCAGGCTGAGAGTGAAGCGGCAGCCGCTTCCAGAATCCGGGAAAACTATCCGATTCTTTTGAGCATCAGCCAAAAGAAAGAGAAGAAAAGACCTGATGAGGGCAGTCTCCTGGAAATGGAGATCGGAAGCAGGCGGATCAAGACGAAGAAGCTGGCGATCCTGTGTTCACAGTTTGCGCTCACCCTTCATTCGGGCATGACAGTGGCACACGCGATGCGTATGCTGGCAGATCAGAATGAGGACAAGCGGATCCGGAAGATCATGGGGGCTGCGGCAGAGGAAGTAGCTGCAGGAAGTACCGTTGCGTCGGCGCTGGAAAAGTATAGCGACCGTTTTCCGCTCACATTTATCGAGACGATCCGGGCAGGCGAGCAGTCTGGTACGCTGGAACGATCCTTTGACAGGCTTCAGAAGTTTTACGAAAAGTCCTACAAGACGACGGAGAAGATCAAGGGAGCGATGACCTATCCTTTGTTTGTCGTTGCGGTTGCGGTGGTTGTCCTGATTATCGTCATGGCGAAGGTTATCCCGACACTGGCAGATGTATTTGCCGATCTGGGCGGTACGCTGCCGCTGATGACGCGGATGCTGATCGCGACTTCTCATTTCTTCGCGAAGTGGTGGCTGCTGATGCTGGCGGTGCTGGCGTTTTTGAAGATTGGTTCGCAGGTCTACGGCAATACGCCGCAGGGACGGATTGAGAAAGAAAAGATCATGTTATCCCTTCCACTTGTGGGCGCGATCAACCAGATGAACGGCGCAGCGCAGTTTGCCAATACAATGTCGGTGCTTCTGGCAGCGGGTATCACGATCAATCAGGCGGTTGACACGACGGCGAAGGTCATGGACAATGCACTTCTGAGCGAGGATGTTCGCTCCATGCGCGAAGGAATCGAGCGGGGACGCAGTCTGGTGGAATGTCTGCAGGGAAAGAAATATTTCCCGCCGACGATGGTCGATATGTGTTCCGTCGGAGAAGAAACCGGTGAGCTCGAGGAGACACTGGACAATGTTGCCGATTATTACGCCAACGAGGCGGATTATCGAATTCAGCGGCTTCTGGCACTGCTGGAACCGACGATGCTGGTGGTGCTTGCGATTTTTGCGGGTATCATTGTAGTGTCGATTTATCTGCCTATCTTTACGATGTACGATCTGATGTAAGCGTAATTGACTGCACACATGTGAAATGTGATACAGCAGAGGATGGATGGCGCAGAGATAATTCTCTGTTCAGACTGTAGACAAACTTGGTGCTGGGTGTTATGCCCAGTACCATTTTTCTTTAAATT
>NZ_QUFH01000006.1:0-165714 GCF_003478415.1 Clostridium sp. AF27-5AA | reverse complement strand
GCCAGAGCTTTTGATTACAGAGGAATCGAGTATTCGAAGAAGCCATTTAAGTTTAGCAATACAGAGGCTGGATTTGTGACATTTAAGGAATGGATCCTGAACCTCAAAGAAAGACATGAGAAGGATAAGGTGGTTCCAGGTATGGAACCGACAGGGCATTACTGGTTCAATCTTGGAAAGTTTCTACAGGATAATGAAATGAAACCGGTGCTTGTAAATCCTCACCATGTGAAAAAATCAAAAGAACTCGACGACAATAATCCGACTAAAAATGACCGTAAGGATCCGAAAGTTATAGCAGGATTAGTTAGAGAGGGACGTTACATGATCCCATATCTGCCGGATGGTGTTTATGCTGATCTTAGAACAGCATCAAACATAAGATTCCAGTTACAGGCGGAACTTACAAGAATTCAAAACAGAATCAGTCGTTGGTTCAATATATATTTTCCTGAATATAAGACGGTATACGGAAAGCCGGATGCCAAGAGCGGAATGCTAATCCTTAAAGCAGCACCACTCCCTGAAGATATCCTGACGTTAGGTATCGATGGAGTGAACCAAATCTGGCGTGATGCGAAGTTAAGAGCAGTTGGAAAGGCGAGGGCGAAGACCCTGATAGAAGCTGCTGAGCACAGCGTTGGAAGCAAAGAAGGTGCGGTGTCTGGAAAAATGGAAATTCGAATGCTTCTGGAGGACTATGAATCCAGAAATACGCGTCTACAGGAAGTTATGGTTCTAATTGAAGAACTGGTAAGAAAGATTCCGATGACTGAAAAGCTGTTAGAGATCAAAGGTGTGGGAATCAGGACAGTGTCAGGATTCCTTGCAGAAGTAGGTGATATCAGCCGCTTCAACAATCCGAAGGAACTGCAGAAACTTGCAGGATTTCCGTTGATTTTCTTCTTAGCGGCGTCTTTGTACATCTTACCGGAAGCATTGAACCAGTACCAACCTTCGTCATCACAGATGTCATTTTCACTGCAACCAGGAACTGTTTTCTGTACATCCTCATCAGTATCTAACATACCGGATTTCTCAAGCCACAGCCACTTATTCTCTGTTCTTGCGCCATCCATCTCTTCACCGAAGTAGTAAATAGCTCCTTGCCAATCCTGCCAACCATACAGCATCTCACCATCTTCGTTGAAAAGGTATGTCTTACCATTGATCTTCTTATCCTGATCAGCAACTTTTTTACCCTTGTTGTTGAAATAGTACCAATGCTTACCATCGGAATCCGGATCATCCTGATCATCATCAGACATAGTATACTTCCAAGCGTTTGTCAGCATAGCGCCATCTTCGCCTACATAGTAGTCATCGTCTACCCATGTGTTGGTCTCCATATCTCCCTCATCATCGAGGTGGAACCATTTACCGCCATCTTTTTTCCACTCGCCTGTTACCATCTCATCATCGCTATCATAGTAGTGCCAAACACCAGCGTCATCTTTCTGCCAACCAGCTGCGAAAGAAGTCATGGAAGCACCCATAGCGAGTAAAGCTGCTGCAGAAAGTACTGCAACTAATTTAGTCTGCTTTCTCATAATTAATGCACTCTCCTTTTTACTTTTTGAAATAATTTTCTCGAAATCCTAACTGCATTACCAGGTCATTATACTTCGGATATGGAAAAGTATCGGGAGGTGTTTTCATGTATCGAAAAATTACAATATTTTTAGAATACTGGAAAAACAGTAAACATCGCAAACCATTGATATTGCAGGGGGCCAGACAGGTAGGCAAAACCTATTCTGTTCTCGAATTTGGACGTACCCATTACGAAAATACTGTTTACTTTAATTTTGATACAAATCCAAAGCTTAAGCAGACATTTGATGAAGACATTAGTCCTGAATACTTGGTTCCGATTCTTTCTCATATATCCAGTCAGACGATTGTCCGCGAAACAACATTAATTGTATTTGATGAAAACAAGAAAATCGTGCCTCTGTATGCTGCTTTTTGTATATAAAATACTTTTTACAAAGATAACCAGAAATTTTATGTATTCTTCACAAAAGGAACACATCTTTGCGTTACACTAAAGCCATCAATTTTAAGGAGGCAATCGAGTATGACAGCTAATACAAAAACAACCTGGAGTGTCTGGGGAATCCTTTTTGGCATGGCGATTGTGCTGGGAATCGGAGTGGCATTTTTAGCATTTACTTTAACCAGAGATCCACAGATTCTGGCATTTTTATATGATAAAATCACAGTTCCGCAGAGCCTGCACTTCATTACCAATTTTAAATGGATTTTTAACCTGCTGGTTGTCTGCGTAACAGCAATTCCGGCCGCAGCCGTACTTTATGTAAGCGAGCGGGGATTCAGCCGCTGCGTGCAGCCAAAAGAAAAATAAAGACAGATAAACAAGAAGTGATATATGCTCTAAGTGACTTCTTAATCATGATATTTGTCATGGTTAGTGAAGAAATCACTTAGAGCATTTTTGTTTCAAGACGAACTTGAGATTGAGATCGCGGAACTGGAAAAGGCTGTTACCGGCTACGAGCAGAGCCAGAAATCAGCAGAGAAATTTATAGCCTTGATTGACAAGTATGAGAATTTTGACACGCTGACAAACACCATCCACAAGCAGCCAGTCGGGAGAATATGACATTCCCGATGACCTGCCCAATCGCCGGACAGGTCATGGTCGCGGTTCTTATCCGGCAGCGGCTCGCCCATTGCCAGCAATGCTACGACCTGCTCCAGCAGCTCGATCTTCATGCCACGCTTTATGGCTCGTTTGTAGTCTTTTTTGAAACCGGTCGTGTATTTAACGGTATATTTGGTTTCTTTCATCTTTTCAGGTCAGCAAAGCTGAATCGGAATCCGAGCTTCCAGTTTGCACGTTTAAGTTCTGATTTAGCTAATCGCTTACTCTCCTGTATAATAAACATTTTTTCCAGAACCATTTATATGCAATTTTCCGGCACTGGATAATTCCTTTAAGATCCTATACGCTTTTGTTGTACCTATATTTAAAAGCGCTTCGGTTTCTTTTCTTGTTATTTTTTTATGCTCTGCTACATATGAGAGAATTTCAGCTTTTTCAGAAGATAGCGGCTGTCGGTAAACTGCTACCAGACGTTTCCTTGGTTTTGACAGCTTTTGTATTCCTTCGTTTCTATTTGGAAGTGTAACACGGAAAACACCTTTTGCTGTTTCAAAAAAAGGCTTTTTTTCGTTATCTCCATAGGCTCGTTGAATTTTTCCAATTCCTGTACCATAACTTTCTATTAACATCATGCGATAAAAAATAGCTGCTAAATTAGGATTCCTTGGCTGCGATACACCCAGAAAAATAGAATTTAATTCCAGTCCAGAAACCAATCCTCCCAATGAGACAATTTCTATACGATCGTCATAAATATTTATAAGATTACTTCCGCTAAACGAATAATCTCGATGAACAATACTATTTAAAAGAGATTCTCTGATTGCCTCTTCTGGGTAATCTTTTTTATCAATACGGATTAAACCCGAAAAACTGGCTTGCGTTTTATTGTTTAAATCAATAAACTGATAAACGTCTTCCAATTGTTTTAAAATAGAACCAGAAAATTCCTTTCTATCTCTGAAAACCGCTTTATCTGTTCCTTGAAAAAGAGCCACTTTTGTTGTTACTTCACATTGATCCGATAATAGCAATGCAAGATTTGTGTATAAATGATCATCACCTATCAGTTTTAATGTTTGCATCTGTGATCTTCCAAACGCAATTTTTCGTTTGTGCATCTCATTTTCAAAATACTCAAATGTCAAATCCTGATTCATGCTTCGGCTTGTTTCATAGGAACATCTGCCGCTTTGAATGATCATTTCCCGGATGCCCTCATCTGTCATGGGTTGTGAAGAACTTCCTTTTCGAACATATACACCACTGGGCTTTAGACCTTTTTCCCGAATATAATATGGACGATTCGTTCCTGTTGCAATATTAATTTCAACGACCGTTTTTCCGTCAATTTCCACAGTTTTTATATTGACAAAAGGCATAATATCAGGTGCGATAGAATCTTTTAAAGAACCTGCAACCTGAAGCATGATTGCATCTGGATCATCTACGCCAATAATTGCTCCATCTTTTCTAACACCAATCAAAATAGTACCTCCAGAAGCATTTGCAAAGGCAATTACTTCTTTTCGAATCTCAGGTACATATTCTTGCTTAAATTCCACCTCTTGATTCTCAAACGAAAGCATACTATTCACCTTTCTTTCTTTCTTTCTTTCTTTCTTTCTTTCTTTCTTTCTTCTATTGTATTTGGGAAAGAAAGAAAAGTCAACGAAAAAAAGAAGCGAAAAATCGACAAATCCCACCTCCCGATACTTTTCTATATCCGAAGTATAATGACCTGGTAATGCAGTTAGGATTTCGAGAAAATTATTTCAAAAAGTAAAAAGGAGAGTGCATTAATTATGAGAAAGCAGACTAAATTAGTTGCAGTACTTTCTGCAGCAGCTTTACTCGCTATGGGTGCTTCCATGACTTCTTTCGCAGCTGGTTGGGAGAAAGATGACGCTGGTGTTTGGCACTACTATGACAGCGACGATGAGATGGTAACAGGCGAGTGGAAAAAAGACGGTGGTAAGTGGTTCTATCTGGATGATGACGGCAACATGCTGACAGATTCTTGGGTAGACGATGACTACTATGTAGCTGAAGATGGTCATATGCTGACTAACGAGTGGAAGAAGACCGTGTCCGATGACGATCAGGATGATCCGGACGAGGATGGCGAAAGCTGGTACTACTTCGGCAGCAAGGGTAAAAAGACCACTTCTGATGATAAAAAGATCAATGGCAAGACTTACTTCTTCGATGAAGATGGAAAAATGCAGTATGGTTGGTATGCTGATTCTAACAACAACGTATACTACTTAGGCGAAGAGGATGACGGTGCTAGAACCAACTCTTCTTGGCTGTGGTTAGCTGCTCCGGATTCCGAAGATGATGATGAGAAAGATGCAGCAGATGCCGTAAGCCATGATTCTCAGAATGATGATGATCCGTGTGATGAAGAAGGTTGGTACTGGTTCGGTAGCGACGGTAAGATGTACAAAGACGCTAAGCAGAAAAAGATCAACGGTAAATACTACTACTTCAACAATCATGGTCAGATGCTGTATGAGTGGATCAATGGTGTTAAAGCAAACGTGGCTTCCAATGCAAAACTGGATAGCGATTCCATCGAAGCTACCGCTTCTGAAGTACGTTACATGAACGTAGTTGAAGAGGGCTGGAGAGCTGATGGCTGGTATCAGATCGATGGTGCTGATGCACTTAAGGCAGGCGATGATACCGATTGGTATTACTTCAAAGACGGTAAGGCTAAGAAAGCTGATGACGGTGAGAAGAACAATACTGACTTAACTGATGACGGTGCTAAAGTATATACCAAGAAGATCAAGATCAATGGCAAGAACTTCTGCTTCAATGAAATTGGTCAGATGCAGACTGGTTTACAGATGATCGATAAGAAATTCTACTACTTCGACAATGATGGTTATATGAAGACCGGCAAGATTGCTAATGTTGAAGAAGAGGATGATAACTACACCTACTACTTCGAGACCAAGAATGGTAAGAATGGTCAGGGTTATACAGGTGAGAAATCCGGTTACCTTTACTGGAATGGCAAGAGACTGGAAGCAGATGATGATTACAGAATCTATGTTGTAGATAAGAAATACTATCTGGTAAACAACAAAGGTAAACTTCAGAAATCTACTTCTAAAGAGTATGATGTAGAAAATTTTGGTGATGACGTTAAGTTTACGTTCAGAAACACATACGAGATTGCCTCTTCTACTAAAGATGGTTCTGAGGGCACCTATAAGAACGCCGCTACATTACCGAAGATTGAGCTGTTCGACAATGCAATTTATCAGGATGCACTGGGCGTTACACACTACGAGAATACAGATGCTTACGAGGCAGCACAGAACGCTGTAGCTAATAAATAATCTATATCTCAAATAACATTTAAAGAAGAGCTGTTACACAAACGTGTGGCAGATCTGAATAAAATGAAAAGGGTTGTGCACTTATATGGTGTAACAACCCTTTTTTGTTAGGGTGATTCCCAGGGGACTTTTTCTATCTTTTCAATCTCTTTCTCCACCTTGTTTCCCCCAGCCTTTCATGATATGATAATAAAAACAGCCTGATTTTTCGAAAGGAGCGATGATTCTATGACGAATCTTAATATTCCGGTTGGCGTCTCGGATTTTTCTCAGATACGTGAAAATGGATATTACTATGTGGATAAAACGGGACTCATTTCGGAATTATTAAAGAAAAGCACAGCAAACGTCACGCTGATTACTCGCCCCAGACGATTTGGAAAGACGCTGGCTATGAGTATGCTGGAACATTTTTTCGATATTCGACATGATAACCATTCGTTATTTCAAGATTTGGAAATCAGTCATGAATCAGCTATTTGTCAAACATGGATGAATCAGCGTCCGACTCTTTTTATTACCTTTAAGGATGTAGATGGGATTACATTTGACAGTGCTTTTGATATGCTGAAATTTGTCATATCCCAGATATGCATCGAATACTCTTATTTGGAGCAAAGCGATGCCGTCAGCGATGCATATAAAGAGATTTTTAAACGACTAAAAAATCAGACTGCATCTGCAACAGATGTAAAGGGTTCTATCCTGATTTTGATGAAAATGATGCAGGCTTATTATGGGAAGACTGTTATTCTTTTGTTGGATGAATACGATGTTCCCGTTGCGAAAGCAAGCAGCAATGGGTATTATCAGGAAATGCTGGAAATCATGAAAGCAATGATGAGTACCTCATTAAAAGATAATTCCAGCCTCTGCTTTGCGGTTGTGACAGGATGCTTGAAAATTGCTAAAGAAAGTATCTTCACTGGAACCAATAATTTTGTTTCGGATACCATCACAGATTCTCGATTAAATGAATATTTTGGCTTTACACAAAACGATGTAAATCAGATTTTAAAGGAATCAAATACTACCGAATATTCGGATGAAATCAAAGCCTGGTATGACGGTTATCATTTCGGATGCTTTGATGTATATTGCCCGTGGGATGTGATGAATTATCTTCGGGATCTTCAACATAATCCTTCCATGAAGCCTGAGAGTTATTGGAAGAATACAAGCGATAATGCAATTATTCGCTCTTTCATTGATTATGCAGGAAGCAGTATCACAATGAAATTGGAAAAATTATTGTCCGGCGGATATATTTTCCAAAAAATTGAAGAAAATTTAACCTATGATTATCTTCATTCTTCCGAAGATAACTTATGGAGTATTTTATATTTAACCGGTTATCTGACGCGCGTTCGAGAGATGGATATTCAAGAAACTATTCCAGATGGAACAACCGCAATGATGATTCCGAATAGGGAAATCAAGGATATTTTTGAGTCAACAATTATAAAATGGTTTAACGAATCAACGAAGCATTGGAACCGCACAGAATTATTTCATGCGGTATGGGATGGAAACAGCGACAGGATGACGGATGAGATGAATAAACTTTTAAGAAAAACCATCAGTTATCATGATTACCGAGAAGACTTTTACCATGCATTTCTGGCAGGTATTTTTACTGGTGCCGGTTATGTGGTGGAGTCGAATAAAGAGCATGGAGAAGGACGAAGCGATGTGATTGTCTACGACTCTGAAAATGGACAATTGGCCCTTTTTGAAGTGAAATATTCCAGCACGCTTGCCCAGATCGATGAAAAAATGTATGCAAAAGAATTTGAGGATTCCTATGATAAAATTTTGTGTTATGGAATTGCTTTTTTTAAGAAACGCTGCCTGGTATATTTGAAAGATTGAATTAGTAAACGGTACAACGTTCGACCTTGACAAAAAGAGGACTCCGCCACCTCAGACTTCTCTGAAGTGACGGAGTCCTTTTATATCAAGCTATCCGCTTAATGATTCAGATTCGACTTGGATGTCAAATCACAGCGGCCGCAAAAAGAGGATTTCTCAATCAACATCTCTTTTTACTGCCGCCGTGACAAATAATTTGCTTTTCATTTTTTAAATTCTAAAATTTTACATTCATGTTTTCGCGTCTTTAAATCATAATTGATTCCAACCAGCAGCATATTCCCTGAATAATCTTCCAGATTCTGGAAATATTGTTTTTTTAATATCTGGTGAATTGCGCCTTCGGCCGATTTGTTCCATTTTAGTTCGACAATCAAAGCTGGCTTATCCGGAAATTCTTTTCGCGGTAAATAAACTATATCTGCAAATCCAGATCCCGATGGAAATTCACGATAAACCTGATAAAAGTTTCTGGCAGCGTAGAGTGCCAGTGATACAGTATAACTCAGTGCATTTTCATTATTATACTGTAAATGGGATGTTTCAAAATGAGCCTGTTCCATATAGGCAGCTACTTTTTCTTCATCTTTTCTCCAGATAGCATTAAGTAAATCAGCTGAGTTTTTTAATGCTTTCGAGACCTCTCCCCATTGAGAAACCGAAACCGCATTTACAAACTCTCCACGGATTTCATTATTCGGAATAAAAACTGATTTATGGCTGAAATCGTATCCAAGATATCCCAGATGAATCAGCAAAGTCAGGACATCATCCTCGCCGTGAAATGTCGTCATATCATTGCTGAAACTACCTGTATTGACCGGTACCATTTCTCCGGCCATCATGCTGAGAACATCGTCTTTCAGCCCATCAAAATTCATGTCAATATATCCGCGCAGTGCCTCAAATGTTTCGGTCTGGTTCCAATAAGAATCGCAGATACCAGAAGTCATAGCAGCCACAACCGAACGCGGACTGTAAATAGAAGAGGCTTTTTCAAAGCGATATCCATCATACCATTCTTTGATTTCTGCCAAATCCATTTGATAATCTGAGCAGAGGCAGCGCACCTCATTTTCTGTGAAACCGACATATTGCGCCAGAACACCTGGATTTGCCATCGAGAATTCATCAAACATATTGAGCGCAGAATGGGTACCGTATTTTTTTATTGGCAATATTCCTGTCATATATGCCAGATGTATATGTGCCTTATCCTTTAGAAAATCGCGAAGGAAATCCAGATATCGTTCCTGAGCCGCTTTATCTTCTGCGTATTCCCTAAAAATACAATCCCATTCATCAATGATTATAATAAATGGCTCATTTGTTTCAGCATAAATTTCCTTCATATTTTCCGTCAGATCTAATTCATCATAAAAATCAATCGTTGGATATTCACGGCGAATTTCTCTCATGAGTGAACGCCGGATCCGCTGAATCAATTCTTCTACATTAGAGCTTCGACTTAAAAATTCCTGGATATTTAAAAATATAGTTGTGTAAGTGTTTAAATATTTTTTATAATCTTTTGAACAGCTGATTTTTCGGTCTTTAAATAAAGTATCAGACTGACATCCCTTACTATAATAAGCAGCCAGCATATTGGCTGTAATGGATTTTCCGAATCTCCTTGGGCGGCTGACGCAGATATTTTTCTGGTTTGTTGCCAGCACACTGTTGGTATAAGAAATCAGCTCTGTTTTATCTACATAGATCTGAGAATGCACCGCTTCTGAAAAAGCTGCGTTTCCGGGATTTAAATATATACCCATATGGCTCCCTCTCTTTTTAATAAAACTGCACGTTTATCACACATCATGATAATTTGTTGTTTTTATTATCATATCATGAAAGAATCAGTGAAACAAGACTTGGAAGATATGCTTAAACTCAAAATGATAGTACTGCAGAGAGTTTTGCATATTCTATTCTTTAACTGACAGAGGGCAAATGCAGTCATACAGACAGGCTTCATTTACATTGCGACCACATAAAAAACTCCGCCATCTCGAAACACTTCGAGGTATCGGAGCTCTTTTTACTAAAAAAGAAGCGGCATTCCAGGAAATATCCTGAAATACCGCTTCTCAATTATCCTAGGTCAAATGACTAATCGAATAAAATTCAGATTAATTATTTGTTTAATCCTAACCAACCTTCAACAGCCTTAGTACCAGCCAGATTTGTGTAGGTATAAACATCATCATCGTACAGCTGGATGAACGGTACAGATACGATTGCATCATCTGTAACTTTTGCATCGCCGAACTGAGCTTCAGCGATCTCTTTCAGATCATCCGCAGTATATTTCTTAGTGCTGGTTTCAACGGACTGAACTTTTTTGCTGCTAATCTCAACCTTTACATCATCCTCAGCGATACCCTTGTTCTCAATATCGTACTTCTTGGAAGATTTCTGGATCTTACCTTTAGTATTGGTCAGATAGATATCTCCATCGTAGTAGAACAGTCTGTAATCATCATCTGCATCCTGTCTCTTACCATTGAAGTAGAGATAATCATCTTTGATACCTTTATATCCCTGACCATTCTTGCCGTTCTTAGTATTGAAGTAGAAGGTGTAATCATCATCATCGTTCTCTACAGAAGTTACGCGGCCTGTCTTCTGATAACCATTGTCATCAAAGTAGTAGAATCCACCATCAGCTTTGCAGTACTGTAAGCCATCCTGCATCTGACCTTTTTCATTAAATGCGAAGTATTTGCCTTCAATTTTGATTCTCTGAACATATACAGCTCCGTCATCATCGTAAGTTGCAAGGTCAGCGGTACCGCCATCAGCATATTTGATTTCACCGTCATCGATATAGTACCAGTCTGTATCACCATCAGCATCCAGGTTTTCAGCACCATCGATCTGATACCAGCCATTACCTCTGGAACCATCTTCTACTACATTGTAGTATCTCATGTTGTCGGTTGTTGCATAAACACCCTTATTAAGGTTACCATCCAGTTCTGCATTAGAACCAACTTTTACAGCTGTATTATCAATCCACTCATACAGCATCTGACCATGATTGTTGAACATGTAGTATTTACCATTGATTTTCTTCTTGCCTGTATCATGATATGCTTTACCGGAAGACTGGAACCAGTACCAACCTTCATCGTCGCAGTTGTCATCTTCAGAACAATCAAGAACTACTTCCAGATCATCATCATCATCCAGATCGTTCTCATTGTTACCGGATTTCTCAAGCCACAGCCACTGAGACTCAGCTCTCCAACCTTCGTCTTCTGTACCTAAGTAGTAAGCGTTGCCGTCATCCTCATGCCAGCCATACTGCATCTCACCATCTTCGTTGAAGTAGTAGGTCTTTCCATTGATCTTCTTATCAGTATCGGTAACTTTTTTACCTTTGTTGTTGAAGTAGTACCAATGCTCGCCGCCGTCTTCCGGATCATCTTCATCCTCATCAGCCATGGTCTTTTTCCACTCGTTGGTCAGCATATGACCATCTTCAGCTACATAGTAGTCATCATCTACCCATGTATCTGTCTCCATCTCACCATCTTCGTCAAGATGGAACCATTTACCGCCATCTTTCTTCCACTCATCGGTTACCATCTCATCATCGCTGTCATAGTAGTGCCAAACTCCAGCGTCATCTTTCTCCCAACCAGCTGCGAAAGAAGTCATGGAAGCACCCATAGCGAGTAAAGCTGCTGCAGAAAGTACTGCAACTAATTTAGTCTGCTTTCTCATAATTAATGCACTCTCCTTTTTACTTTTTGAAATATTTTTCTCGAAATCCTAACTGCATTACCAGGTCATTATACTTCGGATATGGAAAATTATCAATAGTTTTTTTACAGAATTTCCAACTTTTTATTTTGAAGTGGAATATTGTCTGTATTTCCTATGTTTCTCTTCCCTGTGAAGTACTGCCTTTCTCCGATACACCCACATTATAATACACGTTTTTCCAAAATACCATAACATTTATCTGTGCATTTTCTTACGGATTTTTTACGAAAATTCTTTATAGTTTCGTAATTGTATTTATATTTGTACAATCCTGTTTTAACCGCTAAAATGCCTGTATTTCCAGTATTTTTTACGTTTCTTATTTCCCACAGACCACCTTATCAAGCCTTTCGTCACTATTCACGCATACGTGCCCAGTAACAGTCTTTATTCTCCCCCCGCAGCATTGCTTTTTCCGTTTACTTTCTCTGTGTTTATGCTATAATGTTCATATATCACTTTTAATTTTATTTTTTGAACACACAACAGCTAGAACCTATTTTCACTCTTATCCATCTATAATGATGACGAAATACGTGAATATATAAGAGAAAAATAAAAGAATTTAATAATTCAGGAGGTTTTATATGGATCGCTATGGACTGATCTGCCGGAGTTTCTATGAGAATCCGGATGTAACCCAGCGGGAGCTTGCTTCGATTTTGAATCTTTCCCTGGGGACTGTGAATAAATTGCTTGGGGACTGCCTGGAGAAGGCATTTCTCATGACGGATATGGATACGGGGAAATATCTGCTGACCGAACAGGGGCTTAAGTATCTGGAACAATTTAAAGTGGATGGCGCCGTCATTACCGCCGCCGGGTTTGGCTCCCGGTTTGTGCCGCTGACGTTTGAGACACCGAAGGGGCTTCTGGAAGTGTTTGGCGAGCGGATGATTGAGCGCCAGATCAAGCAGCTCCATGAATCGGGGATCACGGATATCACAATTATCGTCGGTTATTTAAAGGAAAAGTTTGAATATCTGATCGACAAATATCAGGTCAAACTCCTCTATAACCCGGAGTACGCCACCAAAAATAATTTGGCTACGATCTACCATGCCCGCGAGCTGTTCCGCGGTCGCAATATGTATCTGCTTGTCTCGGACAACTGGATTCGAAATAATATGTACCATAAGTATGAGTGCGGCGCGTGGTACTCTTCCGTTTACATGGAAGGTGAGACGTCAGAGTGGTGTCTTTCTTCTAATAAAAAGGGGCGTATCACATCGGTGCAGGTCGGTGGGCATGATTCCTGGGTCATGTATGGACCTGCGTTCCTCTCGCGTGATTTTTCTAACCAGCTGATTCCGCTCATTGAGGAAGCCTATCATCAGCCTGGCACAGAACAATGGTACTGGGAACAGGTTGTCGTCGATCATATCAAAGAACTGGATTTTTCGATGAACTGCCAGCCGGCGGATCAGGTCTATGAGTTTGAAAACCTGGAAGAGCTGCGCCTGTTTGATCCGAAATATCAGAATCATTCGGACAATGCCGCCATGCAGCTGGTCGCACACGTTTTCAATGTAAAAGAGGAAGCGATACACAACATCCGCTGTCTCAAATCTGGTATGACAAACCAGTCGTTCCTGTTTGAACTGGATGGAAAACATTATATCTGCCGCATTCCGGGTCCGGGAACAGAATTTCTGATTAACCGGAAAGAGGAGGAGGCTGTTTACAAGGCGGTCACACCGCTTGGCATTACCGAACATATTTTGTATTTTGACGGAAAAACCGGCTACAAGATCGCCCAGTATTATGAGGGCGCTCGGAATGCGGATGCAAAGAATCCGCAGGAGATGGCCGCCTGCATGGAGATGCTGCGGAAGCTGCATCATTCCGGCGTGACGGTTCCGCACACGTTCCGCATTCGGGAACGGATTGATTTTTATGAAAGGATCTGCCGCGGACATGAGGAAATGCTGTTCGAGGACTACCCGGCGGTCCGCGCCCGGATGAATGAACTGATGGATCGGCTGGATACACTGGAACGTCCTTGCTGCCTCTCCCATATTGACTCAGTTGCGGACAATTTCCTGTTTCTGCCGGACGGCTCCCTGCGTCTGATCGACTGGGAGTATGCAGGCATGTGCGATCCGCTCATTGATATTGCGATGTGCAGTATTTATTCATATTATTCACAGGAAGAGCTTGACCACCTTCTGGAAGAATACCTCCAGCACGCCCCATCAGACGAAGAACGCTTTGTCACGTATGCCTATGCGGCGCTCGGCGGTTTCCTGTGGGCGCTCTGGGCGGTCTTCAAGAGTATGGAAGGACGCGAATTTGGCGATTACACGATCGTGATGTACCGGTATGCGAAAAATTATTATCGAAAAATTGTTTCCGAGGACTTGTTAAAATTGTAATATTTCCGTTAGGTATTTTACATTTATCTATGTTATACTTATAAAGTAATTTGATATGATACCAGGATCAAAAGGTCAGAAGTTCGACGCAAGCTTGCTTGCAGGAGAATTTTTGACCTTGGGACCCGCCAAAAACATGAGTAAGTAGCCATTTTTCAAAGAAAAATGAGCGAATTACGAATGTTTTTGAAGATTGCGGGAGCATATAGTGCGGAGCAATCTGGTATCAGAGGGGTCAAAATGCCTTTTGACCCCAACATCTTTGATATTAATTTCTACTGTAATCATAAATAACGATAAATCACATTGCAAGGGGGATACGCGATGCGGAAAAGATATGCAAAACTGCTTGGGCTTGCCTGCCTGATCGGTGCCATGGGGCTGCTTCCTTCTTCCCAGAGCCGTGCGGCCGGATGGCTGAAGGACGGAAACTACTGGTACTACATGACCGACGACGGTCAGAAGCATACCGGATGGGTACATATCGGAGAGAAATATTATTATATGGATGATTCGACCGGCAAGATGGTGACCGGATGGCGTCAGGATTCATCCACTTCCGCCTGGTATTATTTCAACCAGAGCGGCGAGATGATGACCAAATGGCAGAAAATCAACAACTACTGGTACTATTTTAACCAGTATGGTGTGATGCAGAAGGGCTGGCTCCAGCTTGATACAGTCTGGTATTATCTGGGTGAGGATGGACGGATGTTTACCAACTGGCAGAAGATGGACAACGGCACCTGGTATTATTTCGGCACGGACGGGGCGATGCGGACTGGATGGCAGAAGGTAAACAGCACCTGGTATTATCTCGACGAAAATGGAAAAATGCTGACCGGTTGGCAGCTTATTAAAAATGAATACTACTATCTCCATGATGGCAAAATGCTGACCGGATGGCTCAATGACAGCAACGGAAACACCTACTACATGGACAAGACAGACGGCAATATGAGCCGCGGCTGGGAGCAGATCGACGGCACCTGGTACTATTTCAATGAGTACGGACACCGCCAGAAGGGCTGGATTAAGGTATCCGGCACCTACTATTATCTGGATGAGAACGGTAAGATGGCTTCGAACACAACCCTGACGATTGATTCGGTGAAATACACCTTTGCCAAGAGCGGTGCGTGCCAGAATCCACCGTCCAGTCTCTCCGGCATGAGCGACAGCTATTTTGACCCAAGTGCTTCACAGGGAACAGGGACTTCGTCTGGCAGTTCTTCTTCAAGCAGCACTTCGGGGCCAAGCGGAACGGCTTCGAACAATTCCAATTCAGGAACCTCCAGTTCAGGTAACACCAACAATTCGAATAGTTCCGATCCTTCGACCAGTTTTACTGCACCGGGAAGTTCCAACAGCTCCAGCTCGTCAAATGGTTCTTCGTCGGGCACAACCGTTCCGATTCCTGGAAGCGGCTACAGCAGTTCCACTTCCACGCCGGGCGGGACTTCCAGTTCGTCAGGCTCTTCGAATAACCAGACAAACAGCAGTTCCACCAGCGATACCGGCAATGTACCAAGCCGCATCTACAGCAACGGCACGACTTACACCGCACCGACGACATCAAGCTCCAGCTCGTCAGGCTCTTCGTCAAATTCATCCGATAAACGGATTAACGGATTTACCTCCAATCAGGGCGATACGATTCAGGAGGGGCAGACGCAGGGTCCTGGGCGGAAATAAACCGTATTTGCAAAATATATAAGTGTTGTTAAAAAAAGATTTTGACCAACGATTCATAGCCTATATCGATGGTCAAAATCTTTTTAATTAAAATCATACCTTCTAAAAGCTGCCTACACCTCAAACACCAAATCCCCATAACTCGGGAACGGCCATAACTCTTTATCTACCAGCATTTCCAGCTCGTCTGCCGGTTTACGGAGAGCTGCCATCGCCGGGCATACCTCATGCAGATAGGCGAATGCTTTTTCTTTGTTATCCTTAATCGCAGATGCCTTTGCCAGGATATCTTTGAGTGCCGCCAATGCCACCTTCATCTCTGAAAGTTTATCAGAGGTCTCTAAAAGCAGTTCTTTCTGGACACTGACATCGGCCTCCTCACAGGCAGTCCGGACGGCTGTCAGGGAGGAAGCAAGCTGAGTCGTATATTTGACAACCGCCGGGATGATCTGCTTGCCTGCCATGTCGATCATCGTCTTCGCCTCGATGTTAACAGTCTTGGAATATGCCTCATACTCGATCTCGGCACGGGATTCCAGCTCGGTCCGGGTGTACACGCCAAATTCTTCAAAGAGCTTGATCGCTTTCTCGGTCCGGATTGCCTCGACAGAATCGATACCCGCTTTCAGGTTCGGGAGTCCACGGCGCTCTGCCTCTTTAACCCATTCCTCAGAATAACCATTTCCGCTGAAAATGATACGGCGGTGCTCTGCAAACAGACGCTTGATGATATCATGGACTGCGCTGTCAAAATCATCGCTGTTTTCCAATTCGTCCGCAGCCTCTTTAAACGCTTCTGCCACGATCGTGTTGAGCACGACGTTCGGGGATGAAACAGAATCCGAAGAACCAACCATACGGAACTCGAATTTGTTACCGGTAAACGCAAACGGTGAAGTACGGTTGCGGTCGGTTGCATCCTTGACAAAATCCGGAAGTGTCGCTACTCCCGTCTGAAGTACCTCGCCTTTCTTAGAATGTGCGGCTTCGCCCGTGCTGCACAGCTGATCGATAACATCCTCCAGCTGCTCGCCCAGGAAAATAGAGATGATCGCTGGCGGCGCCTCTGCCGCACCCAGACGATGATCGTTGCCCGGAATCGCGGTGGACTCGCGCAGCAGATCCGCGTGTCTGTCAACTGCTTTCATGATGCACGCCAGAACCAGAAGGAACTGTACATTTTCGTGCGGCGTCTCGCCCGGATTCATCATGTTGATGCCGTCGTCGCTCGTCAGGGACCAGTTGTTGTGCTTACCGGAACCATTGATTCCGTCAAATGGTTTCTCATGCAGCAGACAGGTCAGACCGTGATGTCCTGCGACACGCTTCATCGCCTCCATGACCATCTGGTTGTGATCGACTGCCAGATTGACCTGACAATAGGTTGGCGCTAATTCATGCTGTGCTGGTGCAACTTCGTTGTGCTGTGTCTTTGCACTGACCCCCAGACGCCACAGTGTCTCATTTAACTCTTTCATGAATGCACCGACTCTCGGACGGATGCTTCCAAAATAGTGATCATCCATCTCCTGCCCTTTCGGCGGCATCGCGCCAAACAGGGTACGACCGGTGTAGATCAGGTCTTTTCTCTGTAAATATTTGTTCTTATCAACCAGAAAATACTCCTGCTCCGGTCCCACATACGGAATCACCCGGTGGGAAGTCGTATTTCCAAACAGGCGGAGAATCCGGAGTGCCTGCTCGTTGATTGCCTGCATGGAACGCAGCAGCGGTGTCTTCTTATCCAGTGCTTCGCCGCGGTACGAACAGAATGCAGTCGGTATGTAGAGTGTCACGCCCAGCGTATCTTCCCGCAGAAATGCCGGGGAAGTACAATCCCAGGTTGTATAGCCGCGTGCCTCAAAGGTGGAACGAAGTCCGCCCGACGGAAACGAGGATGCATCCGGCTCGCCCTTAATCAGCTCTTTACCAGAAAACTCCATGATAACGCGTCCGTTGGAATCCGGTACGGAGATAAACGCATCATGTTTTTCTGCCGTAATGCCGGTCAGCGGCTGGAACCAATGGGAATAATGCGTCGCACCGCGCTCGATCGCCCAGTCTTTCATCGCGTGTGCGACAACATCTGCGATGGACGGATCCAGCTCAGCTCCGTCTTCAATGGTTTTCTTCAGTTTTTTGTAAACACTTTTCGGAAGGCGTTCCTGCATCGCCTTGTCATTAAACACATTTTTTCCGAAAATTTCCGGTACATTGATAATCTCGCTCATTCAATCCCTCACATTAATATGAAAACAGACCGGACCGCCGGTATGTATATCCGCGTTGCGAAATGTACATCCCTGCAGTCCGGTCATGAACCTTACTTATTCATCAGGCTTTTCCGATAGAACCGAACAGTTCCATCTTTGTCTTAACCGTCTCTTTGATCGCCTCAAAACCAGGTGCAAGAAGTTTACGCGGGTCAAATCCTTTGCCCTGCTGATCCTTACCAGCCTCGATATACTGGCGGGTTGCCTCTGCAAATGCCAGCTGGCACTCAGTATTTACATTAATCTTCGCTACACCTAAAGAAATGGCTTTCTTGATCATATCTTCCGGAATACCGGTACCACCGTGAAGAACCAGCGGCATATCGCCTACTTTTTCTTTTACGGCTGCCAGCGTCTCAAAGCTTAAGCCTGGCCAGTTTGCCGGATATTTGCCGTGGATATTGCCGATACCTGCTGCCAGCATATCAACTCCGAGGTCTGCAATCGCCTTGCACTCGTTCGGATCTGCACATTCGCCCATACCGATCACGCCGTCTTCCTCGCCGCCGATGGAACCAACCTCAGCCTCCAGGGAAATACCTTTCTCCGCGCAGACTTTGACTAATTCTTTGGTTTTCTCTACGTTCTCGGCGATCGGATAATGGGAGCCGTCAAACATGATGGAAGAAAATCCAGCATCGATACATTTGTAGCAGCCCTCGTAGGTGCCGTGATCCAGATGCAGCGCAACCGGAACCGTGATGTTCAGCTCTTCGATCATCGCTTTTACCATCGCAGATACTGTCTTAAAGCCAGTCATATACTTGCCTGCGCCCTCAGAAACACCTAAGATAACCGGTGAGTTCTGCTCCTGTGCCGTCAGTAAAATCGCTTTGGTCCATTCAAGATTGTTGATGTTGAACTGACCAACCGCATATTTGCCATCTCTTGCCTTCTGAAGCATTTCCTTCGCACTAACTAACATATACAAACCTCCTCGTTGTCTCTTTTTGATCTAACCAGAGTCTATTATATACCATAATTCAGTATTTGCCTAGCCTGTCAAAAAAATAACAGGCAATTATTTTAATATTTTGTAACTTTTACTGTAAAATCTCCGAAACGGTCTTCTCCATCTCCTCCGGCTTGCACTGGCGGTTGTGACGGATCTCTGCCTTGCGGATCTCCTCGATCGCCTGCGGGATCTTCACGCCGGATGCTTTCTCCATCTCGTCGATAAGCTCGAACTCGCCCTTGCCTTCTTCGCTGCCGAAGATTGCCTCCATGACACTGCGGGAGAATTTATATGGGCTTGCCGTCGATGCGATAACTGTCTTCTTGGTATCGCCTGTCTCCTTCACATAGTTATGGTATACGCAGGATGCAACGCCGGTATGCGTATCGATCATATAACCGGTCTCATCGTAGAGACGCTTGATCTCGGCTGCATTTGCCGCCTGATCGGCATAACCGCCGACAAAATCTGCCATACGCGCACGCATCTCGTCGGTAACCGAATATTTGCCATCTTTCGAAAGCTCTTCCATGCGTTTCTTGGTCTCCTCCGCATCGCAGCCGGTGGAGAGATAAATCAGACGTTCCAGGTTGCTGGAAATCAGAATATCCATCGACGGAGAAGAGGTCAGGATGAATGGACGGTTCTTGTCATATACGCCTGTCTTAAAGAAGTCGTACAGAACTTTATTGTCATTGGACGCGCAGATCAGCTTGTCGATCGGCACACCCATCTGTTTTGCAAAATAAGCAGCTAAGATATTGCCGAAGTTTCCGGTCGGAACGGTTACATTGATCTTCTCACCGTTCTCGATCTCGCCGTTTTCAAGCAGCTTTGCATACGCATATACATAGTACACAACCTGTGGTACGAGACGACCGATATTGATGGAGTTTGCGGAAGAGAGCTGATAGCCTCTGCCTGCTAATTCTTTGGCAAATTCTTTGTCACCAAAGATTTTCTTGACACCGCTCTGTGCATCATCAAAGTTTCCGGAAATACCGACAACGCTTGTGTTCGCGCCCTTCTGGGTCAGCATCTGCAGCTCCTGCACACGGCTGACGCCGTCCTTCGGGTAAAATACGATAATTCTGGTTCCCTCAACGTCTGCAAAACCAGCCATCGCTGCTTTTCCGGTATCGCCGGAGGTTGCGGTCAGGATCACGATCGTATTCTCCGCATGGTTCTTCTTCGCCGATACGGTCATCAGATGCGGCAGGATCGAGAGCGCCATATCCTTGAAGGCAATCGTGCTTCCGTGGAACAGCTCCAGATAATATGCTCCGTCTGCTTTGACAAGCGGCGCAATCTCTTCCGTATCAAACTTACTGTCGTAAGCGCGCTCGATACAGGTTTTCAGCTCTTCCTCTGTGAAATCAGTCAGAAACTGCTTCATAACTGCATAAGCTACTTCCTGATATGTTTTATGGGATAATTCTTCCAGGCTGCAATCTAACACCGGGATATGATCCGGCATGAACAGGCCGCCGTCTGCTGCCAGTCCCTTTAAGATCGCCATCGAAGCCGTTACGTTGTTTTCACCGCCACGGGTACTGCTGTAATTGATTGCCATGATTTTCATCCTCTCTTTTTATCTTTCCCCATCGTCCCCATCTTTGCAAAGGATGCCGGAGTCAAACTTTCTGCCATGTAAGTGTTCTGTGTGGTTTTGCAGTTCTCCCGCAAAGTTACGGGACCCCCTGCTCACTTTAGTTAAAAATTCTATCATACTTTATGGCACAGCGCAAGAAAAATTCCCCCTTAATACGTGATCTTCCAGCGCCCAAACAATCCCTTCTTAAAATGGGAAAACCGCCGTGAAGCACTCTCATTTCCCATCTCGATCGCCTTCTGGTAGCACTGTGCCGCCCGCTCGAGATCTTCCGGGGATTCATTTTTCCGTTCGTAGATAAATCCAAGCTCATAGAGTGCATATCCGTCACATTCCGTCTGTGCCGCCCGCTCAAAAAGCTCCTTCGCCTTATTTTCATCGGCGGTGCAGCCTTCTCCCTTCATATAGAGATAGCCTAACTTGGATGCAGACTGCAGGCTTCCGGCTTCTTCGCACCGGTTCAGCCACTCAAATGCTTTTGCATAATCGCGGTCTACTCCCTCTTCGCCCTGGAAATACAGGCATCCAAGAATCTCCATGCACTCTGGATTTCCCTGCGAAGCGCCTTTTTCGTACCAGGAAACCGCCTGCTTCATATCAATCTCGCCGTTCAGACCATCCCGATAGATATTTCCAAGCGCCAGACTTGCCTGTCCGTCCGTCTCGATCCCAGCTGCCTCCCGCAGAAGTTTTTCTGCCCGGACGGTGTCCTGCTCGTCGGACGGGCGCAGATACAGGCGGGCTAACGGAAGCGCCGCCTCTTTGATGCCTGCCGCATATGCTTTTCCATACCAGTAAAACGCTTTTTCATCATCGCGCTCCACCAGTTCATCCTGATAGAACAGATTTCCAAGTTCTTCAAAGCTCTCCGCCTCGTTCCGCGCCGCGGCGTTTTCCAGCGCCTGGACGGCCGCCTGGATATCGCGCTCTGTGCCCTGTCCGTTTAAGTACATCTGCCCCAGATACAGCATAGCGCGGGAAGACCCCTGCTTTGCCGCCGCATAGTCATATTGGAATGCAACTTCCCAGTCTTCTTCCTGGCGATAATGTTCCCCCATCTGGAAGAGTCCCCAGACCTCCCCACTGGCGGCGCACTGATTCGCCCAGCGAAGTGCCTCTTTTTCATCTTTTTCCCGGTATGTACCATTCTGGCAGCATTTTCCCATCTTAACCATCGCCGGGATAATGCCGCCGTCCGCCGCCCGTTCGTACCAGAAGAGACACTGCTCACGGGCGCTCTCAGTCTGCGGCATATAATCGGCCAGATCTTCCCACTCAACTGCCTCGCCCATCTGCCACGCGGCATAGACATCGCCCATCTCAGCGGCATCCCGCACCTGACGGTAACTTTCCTCGATGGAATAACGTGCCGACCGCTTCATCTGTTCGTCATACTGACCGGCGCGCAGCGCTCCTAACACTGCCCGGGCACTTCCCGCCGAAGCCCCCCGCAGGTAACATTCATACGCTTTTTTCTCATTGAACCCGACAGCCCCGTCCCCCCAGCTGTAACAGTGTCCTAAAAAGAACCATGCTTCCGCATCGCCCGCATATGCCGCCTCTTCCAGCCAGGTAACTCCCTGGGCGTACATCGCATCGTTACACTGTTTCCAGATCTGGTCTGCACCTTTCTCACATAAGCCTGTCATCAGGATTGTCATATATCATTCATCCGCCTTCCACACGAAATTGTATCAATTAAAACTTTCTGCCTCCGCCGCCGTGCATCCTTCCGCTGCTGCCCTGATGTATGGTCGTCCTTCCAGCCGAACCGCCCGAAGCGCCCGGACCCGGATTTTTTGGAATCCGTCTGGTCACTACCGACCGGTTTACAAACTGCTCCTCATTTTGGACAAAATGCAGCGCACTGTCTGCTCGGTATGCCATATGGAAACCCAGCGACTGGCGGTGTTCTTTCTGCATCTTATACTGGCGCATCACCGAAAAGCACGGGAGTGCCGCCACGATCGCTGCCGCGACCGCCGCAAACAGCGCCTCATACCATTCCAGGGAATGTTTTTTCTCCTCGCGCACCTGCGTATATTGTCCCGCCGGAACGCCCATCTCCAGATAATTTTCGATGCTGTCGATCGCCCCCAGAGCGCCTTCCGCATAGTTTCCATCCGCCACGCTGTCATATGCCGCATCCAGCACCTTCTCTACCCGCGCATCCGTCAGCACCTTCATCGCATACCCGGTGGTAGAAACGTATATCTCCCGGTTGTCCATATCGATCGAAAGCAGAATACCACTCGCATCGTCCCCGACGCCCAGTCCGTGGCTGTCGTAAAAATCATCGGCATAGCTTTCCGCCGATTCTCCCTGTGCGTCCTCGACTGTCAGTACCGCCAGATCGGCATCCTGTGAATCACGCACCTCATCGATCCGTGTCTCCAGCTCCTGCACTTCTTCCGCGCTGAACAGTCCCGCCTCGTCGAAGACGCGCGTGCCTTCCGCCGCCCATATAGGGCTGACCTGTGAAAATGAAATAAATGCTGCAACGGAGAAGCATATAAAATCTTTCAGCCGTCCATATTTCTTCTTTTTCTGTGTGACTCCCGCATTTTGATTCTCTATCATATCAGGTATCCTCCCAGCAGCAAAAGTACAAACACAGGAATGAAAATCGTCAAAAACAGGCGCGCCAGTTTTTTCGAATCAACCGGCAGGACGCCGCAGACCTTTCCATTTTCCCCATTCATCGCAAAATAGTACATCTGACCGCTCTTCGGATCCGGATAGGTCATCATCCACACCGGAAGCATGGCATAGTTCCATTTTTCCCCCGTGATGGTCTCCCTGTGGTTCCGGATATCCACATGATCGTAGCCGGAGACGCTATTTTGCAGGGATTCTCTCGTATACTGCTTGATCTCCTGCTCAATCTCCTGTGCAAATTCTTCCTTTTCTCGGTCGCGCCGCTCCGCCCTAAATCCCAGAAAATAGCCTGCCTGAAACGGGCGCAGCTTCTTCATATCAAACGGAAGCACGGTCTCGGCAAGGCTGCGGTCCGCCTGCTTTAACGCGTTGCGCGCCACATCCTTGATGGGAAGCTCCGCCTTTTTCTCCAGATGGTAACGGCTCGTCTCGATATACTCGATCTCCCCCGACACCGTCACGCGTTTTTGCAGCGCCTCCGCCTGCATCTCACCGGATACCTGGCAGCTATACATCCAATATGGATAATAAATTCCCTCCAGATACTCCATCTGACGCGGCGAGTAGAAATCATCCGGCACATACTTTTTCTTCTGAATCCAGTTTTTAAAGATTTCTTTTGCCTTTTTCTTGTCGATCTCAAACGGAATCAGACCGTCCGGGCGGTATTTACCGTCCAGACTTCCCGAAAGAACCACCGGATTGTGGCAGTAACAGCAGTACGTGGATGCTGTCGTCTCCTGTGCCACGATCTCCGCGCCGCAGCTCGGGCAGGTATAGAGAACCATCTTAGACTCCGCCTGCTTCTGGCTCTCTATCTTTTCCGCTTCCGGCATTCCACCCGGCTTCGAAGCTTCCTCTGACTTTCTGGCTGCCTCTTCCATCTCTTTCAACGTCTCTTCCGTAAACGCTGAGAGGCAGTATTCACATTTAAATTTCTGCGTCTTCGGATCAAACACCAGCCCGCCGCCGCAGTTTGGACACTTATATGATTGTATCTCCATACGCCCTATGACCTCGGTTTTCCGCATTCGGAACAAAACTTACCTGTATTGACCGTTCCGCAGCTGCAGGTCCACGGACCGGCTGGTCTTGGCTTACCGCACTCGGAGCAGAACTTTCCGTGGTTGACATTGCCGCACTCACAAGTCCAGGATTCTGCCGGAGCTGCCGCACTACCCTGCGGCGCTGCGTTCTGTCCTGCCGGTTGTGCATAGCCGCCCTGTGGTGCCGCATTCATCTGTCTCGGCTGCTGTGCATAACCACCCTGCGGCGCTCCATTCGCCTGCCCCGGCGCATAGCCGCCCTGCGGTGCCGCATATCCCTGCCGCGCCGCCTGCTGCATCTGCATCTGCTGCAGGTTGGACGCCGATGCGGCGCCCATAAATCCGCCGCCGAAGTTCATGCCGGCGCCCATTCCCATGAAGCCTGCCATCGCACCGCTTCCGTTGGAACCGGCTGCCTCAAAGCCGCGTGCCATCGCGCCCTGCACATACCCCTCGCGCACCGACGGGTCGCCGAGCATCGCGCCCTGATTCCGCATATTGATGAGTTTCTGCGATTCTTCATCATAGGAAATGCTGGCGATACCGACTGACTGGATCTCCATGCCACGCAGACGGTTCCACTCTTCATCCAGCGTCTCCGCCATATAGCGTCCCAGTTCCCTGCCTTTGGAGGCTACAAAGGAAATCCGCACGCCATCCGCCGACATCTGGTTGATCGAGGTCTGCAGCGCTTCCAGAAACTCCGCTAAATACTGCTCATTGATGGAATCAATCTCCACCTGATCCTGATTTTTCGGAATAGCCTCCGCATAAAATTTCAGTGGATCCGTAATCTTGATGGAGTAAGTTCCATGTGCGCGCAGAAACAGCTCGGAATTATAGAATAAATCAAAATAGTTGATCGGCGTCCGTGTGCCGAACTTGATTCCCTTGATCTCCTGGAGATTAATATAGTAGACCTTCTGTGCATACGGCGTCTGTCCGCCATAACGCACACGGTTGAAGGATTCTTTCAGTGCATCGCCGAACTGTCCGTTAAACAGAGACGGCAGGGATGAATTCTGCACTGTATAATACCCCTCTTCCGCTGTATAATCAACGACCTTACCGCCGTCCACCAGCATCATAAACTGATTCGGGTACACATGGATCACAGAACCATTGGACACCGTTTCCGGTGTTCTCTTCCGGTTCTCCCCGCGGCGTGTCTGCACACCCGCTGAAAATACGGTCTGTTCCCCCATATTTTCCGGTTCAATCACTTCCAGCCACTGATCTGCCAGCCCGCCGCCGACCGCGTGTGCCGCTGCTCTGATAATTCCCATACTCACTGCCTCCTTCTCCAAATTCATAGTTTCTCTGTTTTTCTGCTTTTTCTATCTATCGGTTATCATTCCCTTTATTTTTCCCATGCCGATTCCATTTTCCCGGCGTGATCGCCCAGACTGCTGCCGCGATCAGCACCATCGCCAGCATACACTGCAAAATCAGGCTGCACGCCGTCCAGTGTGCTGTGATCGCATTGTCTGGAAATACGCCAAACAGTGGCTCGAACCATTTTCTCATGTCGCCGCTTCCCGCCTGTCCGTTAATTACATTATAAAACGAGACAGCCGGATTGAAAAGAAAGAGATAGCGTAAAATGCCGGAACTTGCCATTTCCGATGCATTGAGATTAGATGCATACGAATCTGCCGCCCGGAGCGCCATCCGGTATGCAAACAGATTGACCGCCATCGTTCCCGCCGTCAGCGCCACCACCGTCACATAGGAGCAGACGGTCGATACCGTCGAGCGGCGCAGCACCGATGAATAAAAGATCCCGATACTGCCCGTTAAAATTGCCACAACGCCGTGGCACAGGAACAGCATCCCGATGTCCTGCAGCGTAACGCCCCCGTAGACAAATACAAGCGCCTGTACCGGAAGCGCCGAGACCGCCAGCACCAGCATCGTCACCAGCGAGGACGCCAGTTTTCCAAGCACCATGTCACGCGGCTCCATCGTGGTCGTCAGCATCAATTCCAGCGTCTGGCGTTCCCGCTCGCCGCTGATACTGCTGGCAGTCAGCGCCGGCATGATGAAAAGCAGCATGATAAATTCGATCGAGGAGACGAACGTGTAGAGATCCAGAAACTGCGAATACTGGATCTCCGCCGTCGTCCTGACCTGTTCCGCCACCGAATACATATTAAACAGCGCCACCGCCGCCAGAATACTGTTAAAAACAAACAGAATCGCCATCATGCGGATGCTGCGGCTTCCGACTGTCATTTCCCTCCTAAATACCGGATTCCATCTCATGTTTCAGCACCGCCCTCTCTTCTTCATGTCCTGTGATCTGCATAAACAGTGATTCCAGGCTTCCTTTCTCGCGCATAAAGCTGCTGACCATCACATCCGCATCGATAAGCTGCTGCAAAAGCAGCGCCTCATCCTGCCGATCCCCCAAAAAGCCCAGCTTGATCTCATCCCCCTGCACCGCAATCGTCTGCACGCAAGGATGGCTTTTCAGGATCGCAAGCGCCTTTTCTTTCTGGCTGAAAATCGAGATCAGAAGCGGATTGGACGAGTTGATCCGCGCAAAAATCTGATCCATGCTGCCCTGCAGGACCGTTCTTCCCTGCTCAATGATGCCGATCGAGGTACAAAGCTCTGACAATTCCGATAAAATATGGGAGCTGACGAGCAGCGTTTTTCCCTGATCGCGCAGTTCTTTCAGAATCGCCGTATACTCCACCCGGGTGCGCGGATCCAGCCCGGAAGCCGGTTCATCCAGGATCAGAAGATCCGGATCGTGGATGAGCGCCCGCGCCAGGCAGAGGCTCTGCTTCATACCTCTCGAAAGCCCGTCCACGAAAAAGTCCTCTTTATCTTCCAGCCGCACCTGTTCCAGAAGCGTATGGCAGCGCGTCCGCGCCTGCAGCCCCGTAATTCCGTAGCAGGATGCAAAAAATTCCATATATTCCGATACTTTCAGGTTATCATATACTCCGAAGAAATCCGGCACATAGCCGATCCGCCGCCGGAGTTCTTTTCCGTCTGAGTAAACATCCAGTCCGCCGATCTCCACCTCGCCCTCATCGGGAACGAGAAGTCCCGCAAGAATCTTGAGCGTCGTCGTCTTGCCTGCCCCATTGGGACCCACGAATCCAAAGAGTTCCCCGTCCGCGACCTCCAGATTCAGCCCATCCAGCGCTTGAAAATTGCCATATCGTTTTCTGAGGTTTTTAATCGTCAGCATCACTCTCTCCTTCCTACGACATAGATTCTTGGAAGCTGGCTTTCCCAGCCATACTCTCCCGTCTGTTCCGGCACATATTTGACGGTCAATGTGTTCGACGGAGACAGGTACGGCGAAAGCTCCTTTGCCGAATACTCTGATTTCAGCTCAATCCGGTCATTGCGCCCGGTCTCATAGTTATAGAAATACATGCTTCCGGAGAAGGATGACATATACGGATAGAGCGGATTTTCCGAAAATCGCGGTGACAGAGTCTCAAACGTAAGCTTTTCAATGACAAGGTCACTTCCCAGCGAATATTCGACCGTCGCAGCCTCCGCTGTTTCCCCGCTATACATTGTGTTGTACGCCGCCTCATAATTTCCGGCGAGCACCGTTGGATCTTCCTCAAGCGCCGAACGGTAAAGTTTTCCGTCTTTTTCACGGTTCAGCGGGATTGACTCGGTCACCATGCAAAATCCTTCCCGAAGTGTCCTCGCATCCGCCAGAAAATCTTCCTCTCCCTGGAGCTTCCGGGTTGAAAATGCCACCAGGCACGCCTCAGACGGATTGCGCCCCGCGCCGGAATCCAGATAAAAGCTCAAAAGTCTCGTCCGCTCCTGCGCCTTTAAATAGTCCGGATCCTCAATCTCCGCTTTCTCATACTGATCCGCCCCGGTCACCATCTGTGCTGCCGCATACGAATAGCTGACCGGATAATCGCAGCTCTCCTTTCCATCCAGAGAAACCGTCTGCCCAGGCTCTAATCTTCCCAGCAGCACCGCTTTCCCATTGATGAGCAGAGCCGCATTCTCCAGCGGTTCCTCAAAACAGTTTTTTACCGTTCCCGACACCACGCCGTCAAAATAGGAAATATTTCCCTGAACGCCCATCGCGTCCGTTTTCTCCAACTCACGACGCAGGGTAAACAGATTCGGTGAAAATGCGACCGTATCCCGCATTTTAATTTCGACCCGTTCCGGCTGATAAACAAAGTTCGTATGATACTCTTCCTCACCGGTAAAGCGCACCGCCGAAACCGCATCGTAATAGTAACTGCGCGTCATCGGGCGCACCTCATAGCCCGGCTTTAAGCTCACCGAATACGGCTTGTTATAAGGGCTTCGGATGTTCATATAAGTGGCTTCTTCCGCCTCTTCTCCCGAGGTATCCAGAATCGACGCATACGTCACAAACGGCTCCCGGAAGCGTGTCTTTACGCCCAGCGCATAAATAATGCCGGTAAACAAAAACGCCCCCAGTGTCACCGCCGGCAGATAATACCGGTAAATTCCCCGCTTTTTTAAGTAGAAATAGATGCCCGGACCAATCAAAAGCAGGTAGACCACCACGATCGCCGTGTACGCCGCAACCTTCGGAAGCCGCCCCGCATTGCCGGTGTTGACCAGCCCCTGTACGCTGAAATACGAGCCCGAATAACCGTAGTAATCCTCCTGTGCCAGCTCGTCCACGGTATCACTTCCCAGCACCAGCGTATACAGCTTTTCAAATGAGGATGGATTGGTCAGGCACAAATCGCTGATCGCATCCATCGAAAAGGCAGCTGCCACGATCCGCCCCTGTTTGCAGTTCGTATGGGATAACAGCGGGAACACTTCCCCCGCCAGCAGAGTGCTGCCGTTCTTCAGGTTCACATCGACGCATTCTGCCTGGATCTCCCCCGTCTGCTCGCCCGGTGCCGTCTCCCCGCCCAGACTGACCGGAACGGTTACCGCATCCAGATACGGCGGCTCCAGCACCTTCTCTGCAAACCTGCCATAATTTCTCGCACAATCCACACCGCCGCCAAAGAGGATCGTACCGCCGTCTTCCACCCAGCGCCGCAGCGCCTCATACTGGACATCACTGAGCGAATCCAGGTCAAATCCAGACACAATTACCAGATCCAGCGGATCGTAACCCAGCCGGTCATCCGGTGCCTGCTCGGCATCCAGAAAAACCGCCCGCGTCCGAAGCGTCCCATATCGGATGCCCGCGCCGTCTAAATAAGAAAGTGCCTCCGGCGTATCCGTCAAAATTCCGATATAACTCTCCGCAACGTCCTCCTCAGAACCAAGTTTCAGACATTTCCGGATGACCGTTTTCCCGTTTACATCCTGTACCGATACAAACATCTGATCCGCCCGCACACCCAGCGGGATATAATATTCCTGTTCAAACTTCTCCCCCGCTGCCAACGATAACGGATAGGAATACTGGTACGCCTCCAGACTGGACTGCGCGGTCAGAAACTCCAGCGTTCCCTCAAACGGCGCTGTATCATTATTCAGAAGGACCGTTACCCGAAGGTAACGGTCGCTCTTTGCCGTATTGTCAAATCCATAGGAAACATCCATCGACAGCGGCGCATCTGCTTCCTTCTGTGAGGCATATGCGTACCCCGCAGGAAGGCAGAATAGTGCCATCCATCCGATCAATATCGCAAAAAAGAACTGTATTCCCCTCTTTTTCTGCATCCTTTCTCTCCCTATCTGTAACTGTTCACGCATACGTGCCCAGTAACGGAATTTGCCGTGGCTTCGCATTAAATACGGCAAATTCCTGCTGCCACCATGTTTTCTTACGGCACTTTCGGTTCCAAAAGTGCCTACCTATGAACAGTAACCAAAAATCCATTAAAATGTCTATTAGATTCTTTCCCACACTCGCCTTTACGGCATCTGGAAATTTTCCCTGTTGATGTCAAAATTCGTCCGCAGGCGCACCGTAAACACCGTTCCATTCAGATCGCTCGTTACCTGAATCGTGCCGCCGTGCATATCGACGATATTTTTGGCGATCGCCAGACCTAACCCTGTGCCGCCCGTGTTGGTCGATCGCGACTGTTCCACGCGGTAGAATTTATTAAATAAGAGAGGCAGCTCGTCCGCCGGAATCACGTAGCCGTAGTTCGTCACCGAGACGGTCACGACCTCTTCCTCCGCATGAATCTGCACCAGCACCCGTTTTCCGTCCGCACCGTACTTGATCGCGTTATTGATCAGGTTGTCAAAGAGGCGCGCCAGAAGATTTCCGTCTGCCGTGATAACCTTGCCCGGGACATTGCTCTGCAGCTCGTAGGAGAGGTTTTTGTCCTTGAAGCTCGGATAAAATTCCTCCAACAGCTGGCTGAGCAGTTTGACAATGTCCACCTTCGACACGTGCATTGCCACTTTTCCATAATTCATTTTAGTAAAACCAAACAAATCTTCGATCAGTTTTTCCAGACGTTTCGATTTTGCATAGGCAATATCAATATATTTTTTCTGCATTTCTGCAGGAATCTCCACCTTGCCGGACAGAAGTTCAAGATAGCCGATGATCGAGGTCAGCGGTGTCCGCAGATCGTGTGCCACATTGGTAATCAGCTCGTTCTTCGTGCGCTCCGCCTCGCGCTCCTTGTCCATCAGATTCCGGATATCCCCGACCATCTTATTTAAATTGACCGCCATCGCCGTAAACTCGTCGTCGCCCCGCACCTCGATCGTCGTATTCAAATCGCCCTCGGAAATATTCTGAATCGCGGACGAGATCCGGCTGATATAGCGCATGGACCGCTCCTGGAGGGCAAAAAAAGTGACTGAGAAGATCGCGATGCCCGACAGAAGATAGACAAATGCCATCAGTGTCTCTGTCTCCGTCAGGCGCAGGAAAAAAGAATCCCGGTACCGCGTCTCCCGCAGATAGCTGCTGATCATCGAAACATTGGCAATCAGAAACACCTCCACCAGGCATGCCACCACGGTGCTGTAAACGATGTTCATGACCATCCGTGTCCGGAATCGGCGACTCATATCTTTTTTATTTTTCAATTTTGTATCCTACCCCCCAGACCGTTGTAATGATCTTGTTCTGTCGGGTGTCCTCCTTCATCTTGCCGCGAAGCCGTCTGATATGTACCATAACCGTGTTATTTGCCTCGTAGACTTTCTCATTCCACACCTTCTCAAAGATTTCATCGGTGCTGAAGACCCGCCCCGGATTGGATGCCAGCAGATACAGAATGTCAAATTCGATCGGCGTCAGCTTGATCTCCTCGCCGTACACCATCACTTTATGATTATCTTTGTTGATCGTGAGTCCTTTGATCGAGATCTCATTTTTAACCTGATTTCCTGCACCGCTCTGCGGATTTAACTGCGTATAGCGGCGAAGCTGTGATTTGACGCGCGCCGTCAGCTCCAGCGGGTTAAATGGTTTCGTCACGTAATCATCCGCGCCGGTTCCCAGTCCCAGAATCTTATCCAGATCCGCTGAGCGCGCGCTCAGCATGATGATCGGGATATTGTTCGTCTCCCGGATCTTGCGGCACATCTCCAGACCATCCATCCCCGGCATCATGATATCGAGAAGCACCAGATGAATCGTCTCCTTCTCCAGAATCTCCAATCCCTCTAACGCATTGGATGCTTTATATACTTTATAACCATCACTGACCAGATAAATCTCCACCAGATCGGCAATCTCTTTCTCATCATCCACCACCAGAACGTGTATTTCAGACATAAAAAAACCTCCCTCATATGTAATGCAGGTTCCCGGTATCTCTATGCGAAACACCAGACGAATATACCTGTTTCCAGTTTACCATATGGGGAGGATTTATGCTTTAAAAATTTATTACATTTTTGGAGAATTTTGCTTATCTGCGAACTGCAATTTCTTTATTGTTCCAGCGGAATAAACACCCTCATCGCCGCCGGGTCCTGCTTTTTTCCAGCTTCCTTCGCCGCCTGCACTGCCTCCGCACAGAAGGTATCCTGCGCGCAGACCGGCTCTTTGCCACGGCGGTTGCGTTTAGCGTAGGTTCCGTCCGGTCTCAGGTACTGCGCCTTGACATTGTCGGCAAGCTGTACCTCTAAGATGTGACAGATGCGTGCTTTCAGCTTCTCATCCTCAACCGGGAAGAGAATCTCCACACGACGGTCGAGGTTTCGCGGCATCCAGTCGGCACTTCCCATGAAAATCTGCGGTTCACCGTCGTTCTCGAAGTAGAAAATACGGCTGTGCTCAAGGAAATTTCCAACGATCGAGCAGACCGTTATATTCTCGCTTAATCCCGGAATCCCGGCGCGCAGACAGCAGATGCCGCGAACGATGAGCTGTATTTTTACCCCCGCATTGGACGCCTCGTAAAGACTCGCAATGATCTCACGGTCGCACAGGGAGTTCATCTTTGCCACGATCCGCGCTGGAATACCTTCGCGGGCGTTGCGCGTTTCCCGCTGGATCAGGCGCAGAAAACGTCCGCGCAGCCACAGCGGCGCCAGCGACAGCTTGTTCCAGCCAAGCGGCTCCGAATAACCCGACAGCATGTTAAAGACTGCAGTCGCATCCTCACCGATCAGCGGATCACAGGTTAAAAGACCGCAGTCGGTGTAAAGTTTTGCCGTCGAATCGTTGTAATTTCCAGTTCCCAGATGGACGTAGCGGCGGATGCCCTCTTCCTCGCGGCGCACTACCAGCGTGATCTTACTGTGTGTTTTCAGCCCCAGCAGACCGTAGATAACGTGGCAGCCGGCTTTTTCCAGCATCTTCGCCCAGAGAATATTGTTTTCCTCGTCAAAACGGGCTTTCAGCTCAACCAGAACCGACACCTGTTTTCCATTGTCCGCCGCTTCAGCAAGCGCCGCGATAATCGGGGAGTTGCCGCTGACACGGTAGAGTGTCTGCTTGATCGCCAGCACCTCCGGGTCGCGGGCAGCTTTCTTGATAAAATTGACGACCGGCTCAAAGGTCTCAAACGGGTGGGTCAGCAATATATCGCCTTTGCGGATATTGGCAAAAATATCATCCTCATTCATCAGCGCCGGAACCGGCTGCGGCGTGTACGGCGGTGTCTTAAATTCGTCAAAGCCCGGCAGACCGAACACCTTCATGAGGACGGTCAGATCAAGCGGCCCGTCAATCTCATAGATCGCGTGCCCGCCAACGTGCAGCTCCTTTTTGAGGATGTCTAAGAGGCGCTTGTCCGCCTTTTTCTCGATATCCAGGCGGATGACCTCGCCCCACTGGCGTTTCTTGAGCTTCTGCTCGATCTCCTTGAGCAGATCCTCCGCCTCATCCTCGTCGATGCTCAGATCGGCATTTCGCATGACACGGAACGGATGGCAGCTGATAATATCATAATTTAAGAACAATTTGTCGATGTTTCGCTCGATGACTTCTTCCAGGTAAATGATCGATTTGCCCTCCTGGCACGGCAGCTCCACCACGCGCGGAAGTCCGCCCGGCACACAGACCATCGCAAATTCCAGCTCGCCGTCTCCCTTTTTCTTGCGGACCAGCGCAGCAATATTTAACGATTTATTGTGAATGAGAGGGAACGGGCGGGAGGAATCAACCGCCATCGGCGTGAGGACCGGGTAGACCGATTCCTCAAAATACCGATCAACGTACACCGCTTCTTCCTTCGTCAGCTTCTCATGCTCAGTGACCACGCGCAGACCGTGCTGTTTTAAGAGCGGCAGAAGCATCCGGTTGTAGGTTCGGTACTGATTCTCGACCAGCTCATGCGTTTTTCCATCGATCGCATCCAGCTGTTCCTGTGCCGTCATGCCCGCGATATCCCGCTTCGTATAATTGGCGTGAACCATGTCCTTGAGGGATGCCACGCGGACCATGAAAAACTCATCCAGGTTCGACGCCGTGATGCTTAAAAATTTCAGGCGTTCAAACAGTGGGGTCGTCTTATCGCGCGCCTCCCCCAGAATCCGGTAGTTAAATTCCAGCCAGCTCAGTTCACGGTTTACATAATTTTCAGGTTCTCCGTATTTCAACACTGCATCCGACATCCTTATACCCCTCTTTTCTGCCTGAGTACAGGCCGTATTCCAAAGACTTCCTCAAAGAAATCTGCCTTCTGGTCAAATGAATACTGCTCCAGCACGATACTCTCCGGACAGTCCGTCGTAATCACCAGACTGCCGTTCCGCACAGCGATGCGGCTGTCGCTCAGCTTCTGGCGGTGGCTGCGGTCCATCGAATTGGCCAGACGCAAAATTGCCGTCAGCTTCGCAATCAGGATCGTCAGCTCTCTCCGGGAGGTTCCAAGCCCCGCATACTGGGACAGATCCGACTCCAGGATGACCTCATCGTAGGCATATTCCTGAATGTTGTAGCGCACGATATTGGCTACAACCTCGCGCTCCAGATGGGAAATTCCGATGATCTCCGTATCCATGATGATCTGGTACGAGCTTTCCGAACCGCGCGTGATGCTGACAAACTTGCCGCAGTCATGCAGGGTCGCCGCGATCTTTAAAAGCAGGCGTTCCCGCGCTCCCAGACCATGGTATTTTTTCGTTGCATCAAAGATCATCTCCGCTGACCGCTCTACCTCGCGCACATGTGCGCCGTGGCAGCGGTAGCGCTTCGCCATCTGGCGCGCCGTCGAGAGGATATCCGCCTCAAAATCATGATGGAAGCGGACCAGACGGTTTTCCTGTGCGTACTCTGCCGCGATACCATCGCAGAGGGTCGTCCCCGGTGCCCAGATATAGGAAGCGCCCGTCATGTCTAATACCTTCCGGTAGAGAATCGCACTTGGAATCAGCACTTCTGCGTAATCCTGCGGCAGCTCATAGCGCTCCTGAATCTCCTCCGAGGACATCCCAATCAGCTTCTCGCAGAACACGCCAAATTCCTTTGCCGTGAACCGCGCCCCGCCTTTTTCATGCATGCCGCGGCTGATCATATAGTTCATTGTCTCGCCGGTCGCAATCAGCGTCTCAATCTGATGCTCTTTTAAAAATATCTTCCGAAATGTGTATAGTTCATTTTCTACCAGCTCATCGATGATCGCCGGAATCTTCCGGTAATCGACGCGCCAGTGTGCTGACATTTCACTTAAGCGCAGCACGCCGAGCAGAAGGTTCTGCGTTGATACCAGTACCTCCTCATCAAAAAGGGAGAGCTGGGTGCTTCCGAATCCGACATCCATCAGCGCCGCACCGTTTTTCACGGTGTGCTGGAATTCTTCCTCCCTGGCTGCAACGGCTTTATAACTCTTAAAACGAAGCTCCGAGTTGTTCATCGTGCGGACCCGGAGTCCGGTACGCACCAGAATCCGGTCCAGTACCATCTGGCTGTTCCGCGCCTCCCGAAGCGCGCTGCTCGCAAAGGCCCGGTAATCCGATACCCGGTATGTTTTCATCACTTCCCGGAACTTATTCAGGACCTCGCACATTTCCTCCACGATCTCGTGGCTCAAACGTCCGTCATTGTACGTGTCTTTGCCAAGCGCCAGCGCATGGCGCACATGATCGATCTCGCGGATTCCGGCGGAAGCAGAAATCTCGAAAATTCCCAGCTCCAGTTCGAAGGAACCCACATCAATAGCGGCAAAGGTTTTAACGGTCATATTACTTGATCTCTCCTTTCAGCTTGCTGCGTAAGTTTGCAATAAACTGGGTGGCAGTACGTCCGGACAGCCCGCCGTGGCTTAACTCCCACCTGTTGGCTTCCAGAAGCAGATCTGCCTCCGGCATATGGATGTGGTATTTGTCTGCCAGCACGCGGACGATGTTCTGGAATTCTTTCTTGTCCGGTGAGCCGTAGTAGATCGTGACGCCAAAACGCGCAACCAGAGACAGTTTTTCCTGCACCGTATCGTTGGAGTGCAGATCGTCGTCCAGCTCTCGCTTATCGCTGAATTTCTCGCGGATTAAGTGGCGACGGTTCGATGTCGCATAAATCAGGACATTCTGCGGCTTGATGCCGAGACCGCCTTCAATGATTGCTTTCAGATATTTATATTCCAGCTCATATTCCTCAAAGGAAAGGTCGTCCATATAAATGATAAATTTGTAGTTGCGGTCTTTGATCTGCTCCAGGACGTCTGATAGTCCGCGGAACTGGTGCTTGTACACCTCGATCATGCGGAGTCCTCGGTCATAATACTGATTTAGGATCGCTTTGATACTGGATGATTTACCGGTACCGCTGTCACCGAAAAGCAGGCAGTTGTTTGCCGCGCGCCCCTCGATAAATGCCTCGGTATTCTCAATCAGCTTGGCTTTCTGCAGCTCATAGCCGACCAGATCGCTCAGCTCGATATGTTCCACGCGCGTGATCGGCTCGATATCGACCTGCTTTGCCTCGTCATCCATGATAATATGGAATGCTTTGTTAAGACCAAACTTGCCGACACCAAATTCTTTATAAAATTCGGTCACGATATCCTGAAATTCCTGATCACTCTCCGCATTCTCCAGGGAAACCGATAATTCAACGATCCGGTCGCGGATGCGGTGGTTGAACGCCTTGCTGTTTTCCAGCGCATTTTCGTAATGCTTCATCTCCGACCAGATGCCGTTCTCAGTCTCGTCCAGACGGGCAATATCCAAGGAAAAAAGCTCTCTGACCTGTGCAAAATCGTGGCGTGCAAGCTCGCTCAAGCTGCCGCCGACCGGTCCGATGATCTCACAGGATGTGCTGTAGGCATTTTCATTGTTTGCCATGCAGAACGCCAGGAAACAATGCCACAGGTTTCCGCGGAATCCATAGGTCACTGCCAGATCGATGAGCTGACTCGCGCATGCATATGCATCCGGGCGTGCCTCGCCTTCTTCTGGTTTTAAGAGGCTGCACATGTCGTCAAATAACTGCTGATACCGCAGGTTGCGATATAAAATCATCGTATTTTTTCTTTTTTCTTCCATCATTCTGCCTTTCCGGTTACCATCACATGCTTTACGGCACTTTCAGTGTCAAAAATGCCTGCCCGTGGACAGCAACCCATTCTGTCTTGTCCTAAGCTAAAGAGACTAGTAATTTCCTAATATTTTTACATTTTTCGCTTCGCGCATGATTCCGTACAGTGCATTCTGCACACCGGCATCCTCCAGGTTTCCCTCGATGTCCACGAAGAAGCGGTACTGCCAACTCTCCTCCGGGATCGGCCGGGACTCGATCATACGCATATTGACGTCATTGAAAATAAAATTGCCGAGCATGCTGTACAGCGTACCGCTGCGGTGCGGCAGCTCGAAACAGAGGCTGATTTTCTCTGCGCCCGCCTGATAGACGCGATCCTTCGCCAAAATCAGGAAACGGGTCGTATTGTCCGGACAGTTGTTGATCGGACCTGCCAGCTTTTTGAGCCTGTAAATCTCACCTGCCACCTCACCTGCGACTGCCGCCTGTGACGGATCTTTCTCATCGCGTACCTTCTGTGCCGCCACAGCATTATTTTCCATGCTGAGCTGCTGCCAGTCGTGCTGGTTTAAGAAGTCGCTGCTCTGCATCAACGCCTGCGGATGGGCAAAAACACGCTTCACATCGGAAAGTTCCGCGTCCGGTGTGCCAAGCAGGTAGTGATGTACCGGCAGAAATGTCTCCGCCACGATCACATTGTCGTATTTTAAAAGCAGATCATAGTTGTCCGTCACGGCACCGGCGGAAGAATTTTCAATCGGAAGCACCGCAAAATCAGCTTTTCCCTCCTGAATCTCCACCATCATATCCTCAAACCGGCGTACATGATGGATATCCGCGTCTTTTCCAAAGAACTGCAGCGCCGCCGCATGACCGTAAGCGCCCTCTAATCCCTGGAACACCACGCGTTTTCCGGCGGTTTCAAGCTTCTCCACCTTATGGAAGCCCAGATCCGGACCGCCGACGCGCCCTGCGATCGTCTGATACTGATACCGGCGGCTCAGCGTCATCATCTGCAAAAACAGCTCGGCAACCGCCTGCTTGTTAAACTCGCCCTCTGCCATCGCCTGAACTGACTCGATCTTCTGTTTCTCACGCTCGGCGTCGTAAACCGCCTTTCCGGTCGCGATCTTATACTCTGCCACCTCGCTGCAAAGGCGCATTCTCTCCTCAAATAACTTTTCTATCTGGGTGTCAATCTGGTCCAGACGCCCTCTTATCTCCAGCAAATCCATCTCTTAGCTGTTCTCCTTTTCCATCTCTGAAAGCATCCCTGCGATCTTTTCTCTCGTATATGCGCCGACAAACTTCCGGTTCTCCGGATCCAGCTCTTTCACGATGAACGGCTCGCCGAACTCAATCACGACATGGCTCGGACAAATAAGCGGAATATGCTTCTCAAAGACCTCCGCTGTTCCCTTGATCGCCACTGGAACAACCGGACAGCCAGATTTCTCTGCAATCTTCAAGCTTCCCTCTTTAAATGGAAGCAGATCTGAAAGCTGTTCATTTTTATTGCGGGTTCCCTCCGGAAAAATCCAGACAGAAACGCCGCGGCGCACCTTCTCGATCCCCGCCAGAATCATTTTTAAACCTTCTTTTATATTATTCCGATCTAAAAACAGACAGTTGACATTGAGCATCCATTTTGACAAGAGCGGAATCTTCTCCATCTCTTTCTTTGCCACAAATCCCATCAGTCCCGGAACCGTCGTATAGCCAACCAGGATATCAAAATAGCTCCGGTGGTTTCCCACATAGAGCACCGGGCGATCCTGCGGAATATTTTCATATCCGCGCACCTCTACCGTCACACCTGCCATTTTGAGCAGTTTTTCAAAAATATTACGCACCATCTGGGTGCTTTCTTCCTCCACTGCGACCGGATCTACCTGTCCCTGTTTATCCATACGGTGCAATGTGCCGATGGAACCAACAAGGAAGCTGACGATCGTTCCTACTATCTTTATCGCGCGAAACATACTGATACCTCTCTTTTCTCTTGTATCTGTCCGAAACCGTCTGGTTTTTATCCTGCTATTTTCATTTCCAGACAGACTGCTTTACTGTCTCATTATATAGAAAGAAGCAGGGTTTTACAAGACTTTCCTTGTAAGACATCCTGCCTCTGCTACTGTTCACGCATACGTGCCCAGTATCGGAATTTGCCGTGGCTTCGCATTTAAATACGGCAAATTCCTGCTGCCACCACGTTTTCTTACGGCACTTTCGGTTCCCAAAGTGCCTACCTGTGAACAGTAACCTGCCTCTCTATTTTTTATGGATTCACAATCTCCGTCTTTCCGCTGATCAGCGCTTCCACCTCGATTCCACCTATCTCGCACAAGATTCCCTCATAGCTTTCCAGTGTATCGCTGTAATACACGCTGTAGATAGACACATCCTCAGAAATCTCTCCATCCAGATAGTTTTCCAGCGGATTTTCTCCCAGATCCCGGAAAGAACCACCCAGATCCATCATCAGCTCCCAGCTTTCCGGATGAATGTCCTGTTCATCCAAATCATGTAGATACATCCAGAGCGCCATGCATAGAATCCTCGCCTCGGCTTTCGCCCGCACTTCCTTCGCTTTCTGTACCTGTCCGGACATGATCGGGATCGAAACTGCAACGAGAATCGCCACAATCCCGGTCACGATCAGCAGCTCTGCCAGCGTAAAGCCTGACCGTGCCCTAGCGGAACTGGTTCTTTTCTCTGTCATAGGTATATCCCACCGCCTGCAGCTTCTTCTCAAGCTCCGACCGTTCTGTATCAAACGCACTGCATAATTCATCTAAATCCGGGTAAAAATCTCTGAGCTGTGTGTTCACAAAACTCAGGCACATAATCGGATCGTTCGGTATTTTTCCTGCCATCTTTTTCCCTTTCTGTCCTTTTATTCATACTCAAACGTAACCGTCACATAGTAACCGCGGTCATTTTCCTCGATCGCCTTTACCACGCCGTGATCGGCGGGAATCCGGTCATTCAGCTTAAAAAGCCCCGACATCGCCACCGCCGGTTCAATCATATAATTGACATTAAACGGCGTCACCGACTCCGTCACCTCTACTGTCTGTCCGACTTCTACCAGTCCCGGACGTTCCATTTTAAATACAACATCTCTTGTCACGCCGTTTTTCCTCTTCTTTCTGGTCTGATCCCCAATTCTGGCTGCCGGCATATCCTCACGCCGTGCCTCTGATTTCAAATTTTTTTTACACGAACCATAACCGCCAGCTTACCAGTTTTCTAGTATACGGCACTTTTTTCCTTTTATCAACTGCGCCCACATAACCTACCGTTCGTTTTTTTCACGCGCCATCCGCCGCAGCTGCCGAAATCCAAGCCATGCCAGTAAAAGCAGCAGCAGACTTACACTGATCGTCAGTCCGTAGTGAATCCTCCGTCTCCAGAACGGAAGCGGGAGGTTTTCCACCGGCGCAGTCTCTGTTTCCACCAGAGTTCCCGGATCCACTTCTATTTCTGTCATCTCTTCCACATCCAGTTCCACTTTTTCATACTCCATCCGCCTCCGGTAACGCTCATATTCCGGAAGTCTGACCGTTCCCCCGTACACTGCCCGGCAATCCCATACGCGGCGTTTTGCCTGTACCGCCGCATTGCGGCACCAGATGCCAGCCTCATCCTGATAAGCATCTCCCTCCCAGCTTTCCGACTCAATCTGCACCTCATCCTCCGATAGCCCTGCACTTGCAAGCAGGTCTTCCCTGCACGCCTCCAACGGCGGCACTTTTTCATCATGCATCACGGCAGTTCCACCCAGCCGGTATGTGTCCGCCCCGTATTCGTGAAATACGACCGAAATCTCAAATCCATCCTGCCAGTGTTCGTTCTCATAAGAGGTTCTTTTCAGATCCAGCATAACCGATACGGTCTTCCGGCTCTCCCGATCCTCCACCTCCATCGGCGCTCTCGCCGGGATCTCCTGTTCCCGCGTCACGGATGGATAGACCATCTCCCCCGAAACCTCCCGCGTTCTGCCGCGCACCGGCACCGCCTCTATCTCTGTCCCCACAAGCCGGTAGGTAATTTCCCCCTCTTCCAGATATTCTTCCGGCGCTTCTGGTATCTCAACCTCTTTCAAATAGGAAGAAGAATAACGGATCCGCCGTTCTCCCGCCTTATCTTCCTGTGCGTAAGCCTGTCCGCCGGTGCCCTGCAGGCACAGCAGCACAAATGTCAGCACTGCCAGCCTCCCACCATATCTTCTGTCTTCTCTTTTCCCCATACATTCTCCCTTTCTGCCATTCCCCGGCAAATGTCTCCTGCCAGCCGAACCGCATTCTTTCGTAAGCACGTTCTAAATTTCCGTACTCCTCTCTCAACCTTCTCCATCCTTTCTAAAATTGTTATTGTTCACGCATACGTGCCCCGTAACGGAATTTGCCGTGGCTTCGCATTAAATGAACAGTAACCTGAAATTTTCTGTGCTGAGTTTAAATCAGCATAAAATACCGCATCACACACAAATATCATTCAAGATATAAGATGCCATGTTTTCTAAATGCCGATATGATGTTACTGTTCACGCATATGTGCCCAGTAACGGAATTTGCCGTGGCTTCGCATTTAAATACGGCAAATTCCTGCTGCCACCACGTTTTCTTACGGCACTTTCGGTTCCAAAAGTGCCTACCTGTGAACAGTAACGATATGATACTTATATTCAGCACTGCTCAATCATATGACTGCTATTTTTTTGTTTCATAGGACGCAGTTTCCCCTGAAACAAAAAATGCATTATGAAATTTCATAAATACCCGGATATTTCTGTGAATCACAGATGCCCTCTTTGCGGGCAGAATCATCGAATGCCGTCCGGAACCGGACTTTGAACTTCATCGTACCTTTATTATAGTCTGCCCTATCTCAAAATACAATTTATAAATCGCTCCCGCGGCATTTTCTACAAAAACCCCTTTTTATCCAGCATTTACTTATAAGTGTTATACAAAAAATCGAATACGAGTTTCTTTTTGGTACGGCAAAATGACTTGACTGGACAGCAGATTTTAGGTATACTTGCATATAGGTACATTTTACAAAATAAGAGCGGAGGAAATTAAACTATGAAGTGTCTTATCATTGACAAAGTATACGCTGGTATTGCTGAAGAACTCAGCAAATACATGGAAGTTAAAACTGCAGAGAATCTGCCGTCCACCAAGGATCAGTTATTAGCTGAAATCGGTGACGTAGACGTTCTGATCATGCGTGTAGATCCGAAGATCGATCAGGAGATCATCGACGCTGCTAAGAACCTGAAGGTTATCGGCGTTTGCTCCGTTGGTCTGAACCACATTGATATGGACTATGCAAAATCCAAAGGAATCCAGATCTTCAACGCACCGGGCTTAAACGCTAACGCAGTTGCAGAGCTGACCATTTCCAAGATGTTAGATATCTCCCGTGGTACTTTCACAGCTAACTACGATGTAAAAGTAAAACACGAGTGGAACAAATATAAATTCGAAGGTCGTGAGCTTCGCGGCAAGACTCTGGGTGTTATGGGCTTCGGTCGTATCGGTAAGAGAGTCGGCGAACTTGGTCGTGCATTTGGTATGACTATCGTTGCTTACGATCCATTCCTGAAACCGGAAGATTTCGAGAAAGAGCATGCAACTGGCATGTCCGTAGACGAGATGTTAAAGGTAGCTGATTTCGTATCTATCCACGTACCGCTGACACCAGATACAAAGGATCTGTTCAACGCTAAGTCCATCGCTGAGATGAAGGATGACGCAGTTGTTCTGAACATGAGCCGTGGTGGTATCGTAAACGAGAAAGATATGTACGAGGCTCTGAAAGCTGGCAAGATCGGCGGCTACGCAGCAGACGTTATGGAGAACGAGCTGGCTGGCAGCGGTCTGACAGGTGATGATACATTCGCAAGCCCGCTGTTTGAGTGCGATAACTTCATCGTTTCCCCGCACATCGGTGCTCAGTCCGTAGATGCTTCCAGAGACATCGGACTTCACATCATTTCCAAGGTAAAAGAGGCTCTTTCCCTGTAATCAGGAAACCAGTCTTATACTCATATAGGAAATCCTGCGGAAATCGTTCTGCAGAAACTGCATAAAGACAGGAACCGGATGATACTCTCGCCGGTTCCTGTTTTTTTGTTTCATAGGAAACTACTGGAATACCACTGGTTCCTCCAGCAGTTCCGTCCGCAGCACAATATACGGATACGACGGCTCTTCCCCGGTCGGCTCGCTTCTCTCCGGTCCTTTTAACTCGGTCTTGACGATGATCGAATTGTCCGTCAGGTACAACTCCGGAACCGTAATGCTGTAACCGCCGGTCTCCTGCTTGCCGTACCCGGCAGCTATGTAGAGGTCATTTCCGCTTGTGTAAGTTAGGCGGAAGGAATCGTTCTTCTTTTCTTCTATGATCTGCGCCAGCTCCTGCGGCGTCTCATCGGGACCTATGACGGCAAATTCCAGATCCCGCAATTTTTCTGCCTGTTTTTCACCGCCGCATGCAACCGCATAGACCCCCGCCAGAAAGATTCCCATCACAACCATAAGGCTTAGAAGCCATTTTTTCCTGCTTTTCTTACTTTTCATCAAATAAAAAACCTCCCGCTCCCCTGCACGCAGCCACGCGGCAAAATGCTTTGATTTACTGCATTTTATGAAGCGGAAGGTTGTGATATTCAATCTTTTTTCCTTTTTCCCTGGCATACGCCAGCAGCCGGTCGTTCGCCGCCGCCCAGCCCCCATACTGCCTGCGGCACGCAATCACGCACTGGCACGCATCCAGACATTCTCTGGCTTCTTGTTCCTTTTCCTCTGATATTTCTTCAAATGCGGGGACTGCAATCAATCTGGACGCCAATGTACAAGCCGCCGGATAATCTAAGTCGGCTTCCGATACGATCCCTGCCGCAAACGTGGTTCCAGCTCTCTGAAGCTGCCAGAAGACAGCGCGCCCGCTTCCTCCTCCTGCCAGCACAAACACCTCTGGTGCCCCCTCCGGACGCGGAAGCTCCATACTGCCGCCTGTCTGACGGAAGCGCCCTTCCTCGATCTGGAAAAGCTCGGAAAGATGTTCCGGAGTCAGCATCTCTTCCGGGCGTCCAAACCGGCTTTCCTGCCCCGGGCTGACGCACAACACCCAGTCAGAGACGCGCTCCGCCAGATCAAGTTCATGAATGGATAAAATGACTGCCACCTTCTTGCGGCGCGCCAGCTCCTGCAAGACCGACATAAATTCCAGCTTATAACGGATATCCAGATAGGAAGTCGGCTCATCGAGAAGCAGCAGTTCCGGCTCCTGGCAGAGCGCCCGCGCCAGCATCACCCGCTGCCGCTGACCGTCGCTGAGCGTCTGGAAGTCCCGCTCCCGAAGCTCTGATACCTGCACTGCCTCCATCGCCTCATCAACTGCCTTCCAGTCCTCCTCCGAGAGGACACCAAACCGTCCCGTGTACGGATAACGCCCGGCTGCCACAACATCCCGGCAGGTCATCCACTCTGCATGGACCTTTTCCGTAAACATGACCGCCATCCGCCGTGCGCGCTCCGTTCCCTTCATTCCCAGAAGGTCCGCGCCGTCCAGGTAAACCGCGCCTCCCAGAGGGGGAAGCTGCGCGGCGACACTCTTTAAAATGGTCGATTTTCCGGCTCCATTCGGTCCGACTAAAGTCAGGATCTCACCCTTCCTTATCCCGATCCGGACTGGATTTAAGATCTGTTTTCCACCGTATCCAACCTGTAAGTTCTCTGTATAAAAGTAGATCTTCTCCTCAGTTTCTGGATTCATGGTATTTTCTCCTCTGCTTCTCTATGCTTCAGGTGCTCTTTCGATGTTTCCGCATCATCACAAAAATCACGACCGGCGCACCGAAGACAGCTGTTACCGTGCTGATGCTCAATTCCGTCGGGGCAAAGACCGTCCGCGCCAGCCAGTCGCTGATCAGGCAGAACACGCTTCCGCCCAGGAAACAGCCCGGAATCAGCACCAGCGGTCTTGTATCGGCAAACAGCCAGCGGATCAGATGCGGAACCGCGATTCCAACAAAGGAAACCGGACCGGCAAATGCCGCTACGCAGCCAGATAATATGCTGGACAAAATCACCATAAAGAAACGCAGTTGTGCAACACTGACTCCCATGCTTTTCGCATACGTCTCCCCCATCTGGTATGCGCCGATCGGCTTGGATAACAGAAACACCGCTGCCGCTGAGACAAAGGTCACGCCCGCCATGACTGCCACATTTTCCCAGGTCATACCAGAAAAACTTCCGCGCGACCAGTTATGCAGGTTGACAATATCCGCATCGCTGGCGAAGGTCACAACAAAATCCGTGATTGCCGAGCAAATATAGCCGATCATCACGCCCCCGACGATCAGCATCGCCATCTGTTCCATTTTCCGCGCGACCAGGAGCACAAACAGCATAGAGAGAAGCGCTCCGGCAAATGCCGCTGCCACCAGCATCCCCGAATTGATCGTAATATTCCATTCCAGAAATCCGACCATCACAAGTGCTACCAAAAGCTTTGAACCAGAAGAAATTCCCAGCACAAAGGGACCCGCGATCGGATTGTGGAAAAAGGTCTGTAACAGATACCCTGACAGTGCCAGCGCCCCGCCAAGGATCAGCGCCGCCAGCGCGCGCGGCAGACGGATCTCCCAGATGATCGTCCACGCCATTCCACGCAGCTTAGGCTCCCGCAGTTCCTGTAAAAATTCCATGATCGGAACCGATACACTGCCTGAACAGACACTCCAGATAAGCGACAGGAGCAGCAGCATAATCAGAAGCAGAAATGCGCCTGCGATCCGCACCTGTCTGCCTGCCTGCGCCAGGTTTCTTTGTTTTTTTTCCTGTTTTTGTCTGTTTGCTTCTGATACTGAACGCATCGTTTCTCCTATCTATCTTTATTACACTTTCCATCCTCACGACTGCAATTTATACAGATATGTCCCATCTTCCTGGCTTCCGCTGAAAATCGCATGGATATCTTCCAGCATTGCTCCAACCGACATGGATTCCTGATAGAGATTCTTCGTCGTGCACCAGACATTTCCCGCCTGTACCGCCTTGAAATCCTTGAGAACCGGCGCTTTTGCCAAAAGCTCCGAAATTGAGTGAATCTCCCCGTCGATTGTACTGTTATAAATCAGATAATCGGATTCTTTCGCGGCTGCATAAAATTCTTCCATCTGCATATTGACGGTCGAAGACCGCTTTCCGTCATCCCCCAGATGCCCGAATATGTATCTGCCGCCCGCTAATTCTATCATTTTCGGTATATAATCAGAGGAACGGCGCACGTTCACGCTGCCCTGGTTCGTAATATAGAAAAATGCCGCCGACGGCTTTTCCGCCTGTGCCGTCTGTTCTGTTTTTACGCTCCCGCCTGCGTTCTCCGCATCCGAACCTTCTTCTGTAACACGCTGCAAAGCCGCTTCCTGCTTTGCAAATGCCGCTTCCGCCTCTTTTTCTTTTCCGGTCAGCACTCCATACAGGCGGATCCATTCCGTCCGCCCCAGCGGATGTGCTTCGTAGCTGGAATGATCCACAAGTACCGGGATTCCGAAACTTTCCAGCTTTTCTTTTACCTCCGGCGAATGAAGAATCATCGTATTTTCTATTGCCAGACCGCAGCCCTCCGAGACGATCCGCTCATAATCCGGTTCGCTGTACTTGCCTGCGTAGAGAATTGACCCATTCTCCATCGCCTCCTTTGCCTCCGGGATGTACCAGCCCGACGCATCGGTTCCCGAAAACCGGATATCCGGGAGCGCTCCCAGCATCCGGAACATATCCATGGTCGCGGTCGCTACCAGATAAATCTGTTTGACCGGGCGCTTAAGCACCTGGATCGAATCTGGAAGATCTTCCGGCACCTTTCCGCCCTCTGGAATCAGAAGAAAACGGCTTCCATCCGCAACCGAAACTGCTTCGTACTGCATCCCGTCCGCATCCTCATAGGTATCAACCGCAAACTGGGTCGCATAGGCAAGCTCCATCCGCGATTTCCAGGTCAGGGACGCACTGATCGCCTCACCCGGCTGTGGAAGTGATGCCTCCGCCACCTGTGCATCCACGTTTTCTGCCGGCTGGGACACTTTCGAACCTTTACCCGCCTCATTGGATGTCTCACTGGCAGATGTAGACGACGCTGCCACCACCGCACTCTTTCCCGTATTTCCACAGCCACTCAAGAGCAGCACCCCCATAAGCGACAGCCCTGCCAGCCTAAGTAACCTTTTCTTTCCCGTTATCCATCCTATTTTCTTCATTTTCCCACTCCGCCTCTCTCACATGCGCCACATACAGCTTCCGGATCGCCTCAACCTCTCCCAGTCCCCGGATGCGGCATTCCACCTGGTATCCGGCGCGTTCCAGGCGGCTCTTCCAGGAATCCTCCTTTTCACCTGCCATATCCTGATTCGCATGGTCGCCTGCAACCACCATGAGTGGCTGCAGCACTGCCCTCTGATAGTGTTTCTGCGCGCCCAATTTCTCGATCACCGCCTGTAAATCCGGCTGCGCCTCCACGGTTCCGATGTAATAATTTGCATAACCGCCCGCGATCATCCTATCCTGCATCTTCTGATACACCTGATTGGAAGCCGCGTCCGTCCCATGCCCCATCAGACAGAGTGCCGTTTTTCCATCGTCATATCCGCCCAATTCTCCTGCCATCGCCCGGATCACCGCATCCAGATCCGCTTCACTGGCAAGAAGCGGTGCTCCCAGCGCCAGCCGTTCAAAACGCCCCTGATTCGCTTCCACTTCCGCTTTTACATCCATGTATTCAAATCCATCCATCAGATGGGTCGGCTGCACAATCAGACTTTTAATCCCATCGGCTGCTGCCCGGTCAAGTGCCTCCTTCAAATTGTCGATCGACCGTTGATCCCGCTTTTTCAATTTATCAATGATCCTCTGGCTGGTAAATGCCCGGCGCACCTCATATGACGGAAATGCCTCCGCCACTGCACGCTCAACCGCTCCGATCGTCTTTTCTCGGCTGTCATTGTAGCTTGTCCCGAAGCTGACTACCAGGATTGCCTGTCTTGGTTCCATCTATCCATTCTTCCTCTTTGTTTTTTATCTTTCAATTCAGAATTTTCCCGTTCCTCCTACGCTGCCATATGCCTGAATCTGGCTGACATATAGCTTTATGAATCGAAGCTACTATAGCATATTTTGAAATAGTTTGCAATGAAGCAGAAAAAATGGCACTCCGCCCGTCCAGGCGGAATGCCCCTTTTTCTGCTTTCAGCTCCAATTTTACCAGCTTTTCTATTCCTCGTCCCGGCTGCACGCGCGCAGCTGGTGCTCATGCTCATATTTTTCTTTCGTCGCCATCCCGCCCCGGATATGGCGTTCCGCTTTGTTGATGTCCAGTACCACACGCGCCCGGGATGCAAGCAGCGGATTGATATGGGAAAGGCGCTCGGCCACATCTTTATGCACGGTAGATTTACTGATCCCAAATTTCCGGGCCGCCTGTCGCACTGTCGCATTGTAGTCTATGATGTAATTAGCGATCGCAACCGCCCGTTCCTCGATATATTCCTTCATGGGAGTTCCCCTGAGAACGTTTTTTACATCTTATTACATCTGTTTCCGGTTTATGCAAATTCCCTTTCCCAAACAAAAACACTGCCGATTAGTAGTTCTCCGCACGGCGGTGTTTCCGCAAGTCGTTTCTCTTCACGCCAGCTTCCCACTCTGCCTTCTCCTCATCGGTCTCAACAAGCAGTCCCGGAACTTCCATCGGATGCTCGTTTTCATCCAGCGCTACCATAACCACATAAGCGGTATTAACCAGTTTACGCGCGCCGCTTAAAGACTCTACGAATGTATCGACGCGCACTTCCATGGAGGTTCTGCCGACATAAGTCAGCTTACCCTCGATAATCAGGGTATTGTTCAGGTGGACTGCCTCTTTGAACTGCAGGTTATCAACCGATGCAGTTGTCGGATTGCAGTGCGCGTGGCGGCGCGCAACAACGGTCGCTACAATGTCGATCCATTCCATCAGCTGACCGCCAAACAAACGACCAGCACCATTTAAGTGACTATTTAATACAAGCTGTGTCTGGATAACAGCTGAATCCGCTACGCGGCGCATCATTCTTTCTTCCATAATTTATTTCTCCTTTCGAGAAGGATGCCTCTTCCAATCTCCCGCTTTCGAAGGACTTCCCTGTGATATGGTACCTAGTATACTGGCTTTCCCTCAAATTTGCAAGTATTCCGCCGCAAAAATTCTGAATCTTTTTAGTTATACATCCTATTGGCAGTAAACTATAAATGTTAAAAAACGACCGAAGAATCTGGGAGCAGCGTCTGTTGTCTTTCGCTGACTCCCATCATCTTCAGCCGTTCTCTTATTTATCCTCTTCCCGCGCCGTGATCATCCGATAGATGAAATCCACGGTTCCATCGATACCGTAGCTGGCACTGTTGATACAGAGATCATAGTTGTTGGAATGTCCCCAGTTTCGGTTTGTATAGTAATGATAGTACTGGCTATGGACATGATCCAGATGCTTTAACATATGGCGTGCCTGCTTGACCGTCAGGGAGCTATCAATCTCCATCGCACGTTTGATACGCTGCTCAAACGGCGCCGTGATGTAGATACTGATATGCGGGATGTTGTTATTTGCCATGATAGCATCTCCGCATCGTCCCAGAATAACAAAATCTTCCTTCTTCGCCATGTCAACCAGAAGGTCGCTCTCGTTGAAGAAGACCGCATCACGCTTCGGCAGTCCGTGGAAACGGCTGAACTCGCGCATGCGCTGGCGCAGGGTCAGATGGCGCTCCGGGATGAATGCCTCACTCGGGTTTACATTGGCATCCTGATCGTGCGCCGGCTCTTTCTTGATTCCCGGCTTGATTCCGTAGCTGACAGAATCCTGTATAGAATCTTTCTGAGCCTCAAGACGTTTCAGAACCGCTTCAAAGATCTCCGCGTCGTAGAAATTGATTTTCAACTTATCTGCCAGCTTAAATCCGATATTTACACCGCCGCTTCCGTAGGTCCAGCTGATACATACGATCAGGTGGTCATTTTCGGAGAAACGGTTTTTCAGGTTAAATGTATTCAGCTTCGCCAGCTCTGCGTTGATAACGTCGCCGCTCGCGAAACTGGTCGGCAGACTCATGACTTCGGTCAGAATCCGGTTGTACTCGGTCATGACGAGCTTCCGCTCTTCCTTATTCTCGATGGTACGCGCCATGTTTCCGATCAGGGCAATCTCACTTCGAACCAGGTTACCCTGCGGGCGTGTCAGCATCAGATGAGTCAGCTCATCCACGCAGCGCTTCCGGTCACGGTTGAAAACACGTCCCAGAGAAGAACCTAACTGTGCATAAACCTCCGCATCCAGATCGTAAATACTCTCCGCCAGTTCACGGATTCGTTTTTCATCTCTTCCAGGCACCGTGCTGCCCGGCTTCTTCCCTGCTGAATCCTTTTCGGCTGCATTTTCCGCACCCGTTACTTCATTCGCATACTGGGCGCTGTCCTTTTCAAGCGCCTGCTGCGTCTGATTTTCCATATTATCTGTATTGGTATGTTCCTGATTGTTGCTCATCGTCACTCACCCCCTATAAAAAGAATAACAGCATATCAAGTGCAAAGACCGGAACCAGAATACCGAGCGACCAGAGCAGATATCCGAAGAAGGACGGCATACGCACACCGTTTTCATCCGCAATCGACTTAACCATGAAGTTCGGTGCATTTCCGATGTAGGTGTTCGCACCCATAAATACCGCACCACAGGAGATCGCCATCAGCATCTTGATCGGAACCGTTCCTAACGTCGTCACCATGCCCTCCGTAAATCCAAGCGCACCTGCCGTTGTTAAAAATACCAGATAGGTCGGCGTGTTATCCAGGAAGCTGGACAGCAGACCGGTCGCCCAGAACATTTCAAATGGCTCGGAGATGCCCAGGTTCGCGCCATTTGCTTTCAGAATCATCAGGGCTGGCTGCATCGTGATGAAAATACCGATAAACAGAACTGCAACCTCCTGAATCGCGCCCCAGGTAAAGTGGTTCTCACGGCGGATCTCAACCTTCGTGGTCTTGAAGGACAGGAAGGCCGCCACCAGAATGATCACAATCTCAATGATGGCCGGATAGCTTAATTCTACCTCTCCAAACAGGTGGATGCCAAGCACCTTTCCGGCTGCATCCTGGAACTGCGGCATGGACGGTAAGGTACCGCTTAAAATAACGGCTGCCACGATCATAACCAGGAAAATCAGGTTGTGCGCGCCGCGCAGCTTCACTTCGGTACCCGGTTTGCTGATATCCGGTTTCAGACCGCTCGCGATATCCTGACGATATGCCCTCTTATCAATAAAATAGAAGATTGTCAGCAGCACCAGCATATTGAAGAATAAGATCGGCGCCAGATGTAAGCTCCAAAAGAACGGTACGCCGCGCATGAAGCCCATCAGCAGAGGCGGGTCACCGATCGGGGTCAGACATCCGCCGATGTTGGATACAAGGAAAATAAAGAAGATAATGATATGACGTTTCTTCTTTCTCCATGCATTCATCTTGACAACCGGACGAATCATCAGCATACTGGCACCGGTCGTACCGATCCAGCTTGAAAGCAGGGTTCCCAGTGCCAGTAATCCCACATTGACACGCGGAGAACCTGCCAGGTCACCGGACATCGTGATATTACCGGCAACGCAGAAAAGTCCAAATAACAAAATAATAAAGGTCAAATAGTCATTGACCAGACATTCCAGAACCGTTTCCAGTGCTGTTCCCGCACTGTAACGCATCGCAAACGGAATGATAAAAAGAATTGACCAAAGAGCAACCGCATGAGGCTGGTGCTCTTCCCACCATTCTGCCTTCACAAGCGGCAGAATCGCAATACAGAGAAGCAGTCCCGCAAATGGAATACACATCCAGAGCGGCACAGAGGATGCCGATGCACCGCCTTCCTGTTCTGCTGCCAGAGCCGTCATCGGATTTGCCATCAAAAATAATCCCAGGCTCGCGCAAAACGCACTCAATCTTTTCACCTTCGTAACCTCCCAACTTTTTTCTTTTTTTACATTTTCCTATTTCAGCCACCCATTATAACAAGTTTATTTCCTAAATACAACCGTGTTTTTCACGTTGTAAGCGTGATTTTCCGTGAATTTTTCGTTAAAAGTACCTTATATTAATTCTTATTAATAAGTGTTGTAAGCCTGTGCTCATAACATAAACAAATACCTCTTTTGTGTATAGAAATTATGTATAATACTGTAATTTCACAAATGATATATTTAATTCTACTATGAAACAAAAAACCGCCCGCCGATATCCCGACAGACGCTTCCTACATTCACATATAACTTTTTCTTGAAATATACTCTCTTTCCAGAGTTCATATTTCAATTCCATATCTTCCCCGCCATCTTCCATCTTTTTCCTGCAGCTGTTTTCGCGCTTCATTTTAAGCCAGCCGCCCGATCTCTCGCGGTATTCTTTCGTGGTTTCTTTTTCGATATGTGCCAGTTGGCAAATCTGCCGCTGTATAACCTGCTCTTTCGCAGCGTTCACACATATTCTCTCTTGAACCTGTTTTATTATAGCGCTTTTTTGTAAAATTTATTTCCGCTTTTTTGTCAAATCTTTGTAAAAAAATCAAGCAGCAAATTGGAGAAACTGTCTCATTTACTTTTTATCTTCTTTATGCTATAGTTAGCCTGTATTTTGCATTCAGATGTATTACGAATCCATTCGGAAATTCCGGTGTCATCCCGTGCTGGAATACTCAATGTCTTATCGTGTTTTATAAATATCAGAAGGATTTTCAGGAGTATTGTATTCATGCAGGCGAATATATTTAAGATCAAACGAAATGAATTGGCTGACGGTTCCGGGCTGCGGACTACGATTTATTTTAAAGGATGCCCCCTGCGCTGTGTCTGGTGTTCAACACCGCAGGCGCATGAGCGCCCGACCCGGATTCTCTGGGACAGCAAGCACTGTCTCTACTGCAATCTCTGTGTCAGCGAATGTCCCACCGGAAGTCTGACATTTTCAGACAACCGTCTCACCTTTACCCCGGACACCTGTACATTCTGCCGTGTCTGTACGGATCACTGTCCGTCCCGAATGCTTCATTTCGTCGGTCAGATGATGGATATGGATGAAATCATGGAAAAAATTCTTGCCGACCGGGAGCTCTATGGAAATGGCGGCGTCATTCTCTCCGGCGGCGATCCGCTGATGCAGCCGGAAGCAGCCACCGCCGTCCTGAAAAAATGTAAAGAACACGGCATCCGCACCGCGATTGAGACGACCGCTTTCGCCAAACCGCTGGCTTTCTCCCGCTTCATCGCCAACGCGGACATGATTATCATCGATTTAAAACATTATTCTGAAAAGAAATATGTCCAGTTCACCGGCGTCTCAAATCATTCGATTCTGGAAAATCTGGACTTTGCCGTCTCTATCGGAAAAAAAGTGGCGGTCCGCATTACCATTACCCCCGGCATCAACGACACGCTCATCGATGCCCGCAGGTATGCCCACCTTTTGTCTGAGCACCACATCAGACATGTAATTCTGCTCTCCTATTCAAATCTGGGGATCATTAAATATGAAAAATACACGCAATCTCCGGCGCTTGCCCGCGAGCAGACCTTCTCCGGCCAGGATATGGAGAATTATGCGAATATGCTGCGCGGACTGGGGTTTGATGTGCAGATTGAGCAGTAGGGAGGCGGCAGGATTTTTCCATTGCCGCCTCCCATACATTTTTCTATCGATTCGTTACTGTTCACGCATACATGCCCAGTAACGGAATTTGCCGCATTTTTACATTGATTCCCCTTTTTTCCCAATTTTTCATTGCTTTTTTTTCCTCCCAATGCTATAATGTGTTCAATATCTAATTTATTTATCAAAAAATGAACAAGAATCATTTGCAAAAATCCTCATTTTTACAAATGATTTAAAAGGAGGTTTCCCATGCAAAATCCACAATCCCAAACAGCGCCAGAGCCAAAACGCCTGGACTGGACCACGATGGTCGTCCCATTTCTTCTTATTATAATACTCTGTCTCTGCTTTCTGGCTGCGCCAGATGCATCCAAGGCAGTGTTGGAAAATCTCCGGAGCTTTCTCGGGGAAAACTTCGGTGTCGGCTACCTTGCCATCGGACTCGGCATTTTTCTTCTGTCAATCTACATCGCCTTTTCCCGCTACGGAACCATCCGGCTCGGAAAACCGGATGAGAAGCCGCTCTATTCCAATTTTGCCTGGGGTTCGATGATGTTTACCTCCGGACTTGCGGCGGACATTCTCTTTTACTCCCTGTGTGAGTGGGTTCTCTACGCCAATGACCCGCATCTGGCAGAAATGGGCAGTATTCAGGACTGGGCGAGCACATACCCGCTCTTTCACTGGGGTCCGATCCCGTGGGGCTTCTATGTCGTGCTCGCCGCTGCCTTTGGCTTCATGCTTCATGTGCGCGGCTGCCATAAACAGAAATACTCCGAAGCCTGCCGCCCGATCCTCGGAAAACACACAGACGGTCTTGCCGGAACCCTGATTGATCTGATGGCGGTCTTCGCACTGCTGGCCGGCACAACCACGACTTTTACGCTGGCGACCCCTCTGATGAGCCAGATCGTCTCCGAACTCTTCGGATTCAGCGACACCCGCCTCATCACCATCGCGATTCTGGCAGTCACCTGCCTGGTATACACCGTTTCCGTCGTGCGCGGCATGAAGGGCATCCAGAAGCTCGCGGCGTCCTGCGTCTACCTCTTCTTCGCTCTTCTGGCATATGTGCTGCTGTTTGGCGGTGAAGCACGCTATATCATCGAAACCGGCTTTTCCTCCATCGGAAATCTGGTACAGAACTTTATCGGACTCTCCACCTACACCGACCCACAGCGCACCACCTCATTTCCGCAGACATGGACAATGTTCTACTGGGCATACTGGATGGTCTGGTGCGTCGCTGCCCCGTTCTTCATCGGAACCATCTCTCGTGGGCGTACGATCCGGCAGACGATCCTCGGCGGCTACGTGTTCGGGCTTGGCGGCACGTTTGTAAGCTTTATTATCCTCGGAAACTACAGCCTGGGACTCCAGGTGTTCGGAAAACTGGATGTCATGGGGCTTTATGCCGCCAGTGGCGACCTCTATTCCACAATCACTGCCATCATCCGCACGCTTCCGCTCGCCCCGATGGTCCTCGTTCTGCTCGCGGCGGCGATGATCGCCTTCTATGCCACCAGCTTTGACGCGATCGTACTGGTTGCCTCCGCCTACTCCTACAAGAACCTGACAAGCGAGGACGAACCGCACATGGCGATCAAAACCTTCTGGTCCCTGAGCCTGATTCTACTGCCGATGGTCCTCATTTTCAGTGATAATTCAATGGCAAACCTGCAGACCGTGTCCATCATTGCAGCATTTCCGATCGCGTTTATCATTCTCCTGATCGTGGCGGCGTTTTTTAAGGATGCGAAGAAATATCTTTCCAGCTGCTATGGTATTGAACGAATTGATTGATTGATTAAAAATATCCCGAATGCACTTTCCGATGCATTCGGGATATTTTTCTTTATCTATAAGCTCTCCCGCAGATACTCCCGCGTCACACTCCGCTCCGCTTCCAGCATCTCCTTCGGTGTCCCGGCAAAGAGCAGACTGCCGCCTGCGAGTCCGCCGCCCGGTCCAAGCTCCACGATATAGTCGGCGTCCTTCATCACATCCAGGCTGTGCTCGATGATAAACAGCGTATTGCCCTGATCGGTCATCCGGTTGAAAAGCTTCATCAGACGGCGGATATCGTCGAGATGCAGCCCGTCAGTCGGCTCATCCAGAATAAATATCTGTCCCCGCTCATCCAGCTTGCTCGCCAGCTTCACACGCTGCAGCTCGCCGCCGGAAAGCGTCGTCATCGACTGATTCAGATGCAGGTAACCGAGTCCGACCTGTACCAGCGTATCGAGTTTCTTCACAAAATCCGCATCTTCAAAGAACTGGATCGCCTGACGGACGGTCATATCCATGACTTCCGCAATATTCTTTCCCTTGTACTGATATTTCAGCACTTCCTCCGAATACCGCGTTCCGTGGCAGACCTCGCAGACCGTCTCGATCGAGTCCATATATGCCATATCCGATATAATCACACCTTTACCCTGACACGCCGGGCAGGCGCCCTTGGAATTGAAACTGAAATATGCCTGTGCGACATGGTTCGCTTTCGCAAAAAGCGCCCGGATCGCATCCGCGATATCCAGATACGTCGCCGGGGTCGAACGCAGATTGATACCGATATCCTTCTGCCGGATCGAGATCACCTCGCCTGAATACTGGCTCATAAAATATTCCATCAGGGAGCTTTTTCCCGAACCAGCCACACCGGCGATGACCGTCATCACGCCAAGCGGCAGTTTTACGCTCAGATCTTTTAAGTTATGAAGCTTCGCGTGCTCGACCTGATACCATCCGGTCGGCTTGCGGTACTCCATCTTCATCGGCGTTTTCGTCCGCAGCATCCGCCCGGTCACAGTGTCCGCTTTCAAAAGGTTCTCGTAGCTTCCCTGATACATGATCTGTCCACCGTTTATGCCCGCTTCCGGTCCCATATCCACAATGTGATCCGCCAGCGCGATGACTTCCCGGTGGTGTTCCACAATCATCACGGTATTTCCGTGCTCTTTCAGCTTGATCAGCGAATTTTTAAGATTCTGGATATCGCGCGAATGCAGTCCGACGCTTGGCTCATCAAGCACATACATCATATCGGTAAGCGGCGAATTGATGTAACGCGCGATCTTGATACGCTGCGCCTCGCCGCCGGAGAGAGTGTCTGTTCCACGGCTTAAAGAAAGATAGCTGAGTCCGATCTCAATCAGCGCATTCATCCGCTTCAGGATCTCGGTCTTGATATCGCGCGCCAGCGGATCATCGATCTGGCGGATAAACTCTGCCGCCTCCGGAATCGGCATATCCGAAACCTCGCAGATATTTTTCCCGTTAATCAGGCAGCTCCGGATCTTCGCATTCAGTCTCGCCCCGTGGCACTCCGGACACGTAAAGGTGCTGACAATGCGATCCAGCTCTTTCTTATGAAGCTGTCCTTCCTTAGATGTAATGATACTGCGGTACATACGCGGATAAATGCCCTCATACTTCGCGGATTTCGGCCAGTTTGCCGGCGGGTTTTTCAGGCGGATCTGCGGCGAATAGAGAAATAAATCCATCTCCTCTTTCGAATAATCCTTGATCTTCTTGTCCAAATCAAACAGACCGCTGTACGCGTACCGCTTCCACCGCCATGCGCCGGTCGTGAACGCCGGCCACTGGATAACACCCTCATCGTTTAGGCATTTATCAAAATCCACCAGCTTGTGGATGTCCAGCTCCGTCACAACGCCCAAGCCCTCACAGCGCTCACACTTGCCGCTCGGATGGTTGAAGGAAAAGCTGTCCGAATAGCCGACAAACGGTTTGCCCACACGTGAGAAGAGCAGGCGCAGCAGCGCATAGATATCGGTGTATGTGCCGACCGTTGAGCGGGAGTTTGCCACCGGCTTTTTCTGATCGATCACGATCGTGACCGGAAGATTCTCCATGCGCTCAACCTCCGGACGACCATATTTCGGCAGAAACTGCTGGACAAAACTTGGAAATGTCACATTCAGCTCCCGCCGCGACTCTGCCGCAATCGTATCAAGGCAGAGCGATGATTTGCCCGAACCGGACACACCGGTAAAAACCGTGATTTTCTTTTTCGGAATTTTCAACGACACATGTTTCAAGTTATTTTCCGTTGCATTCACAATGCTTATGTACTCCTGATTTTCTCGTTCCATCTGGCATTCTTCCTTTCTTGAGCTGCATTTTCCCGTCCCAGGTTCCTTTATTTTAAAGGTACTCAATGCTATCCTGATCTGTACGCGGCTATCACGCACAAAAGCAGACAGAAAATACCCCTAAGAAGCATTTTCCGTCTGCTTTTTTATTTGACTTCCTGCTTTACACGCACTCCACCGAACAGCAGAGGCATTGTCTTTCTTGTATACTCTCCAAGCGCATAGCCACCGTCTGAAATGCAGTAATCATAGATGATTGCCCTCTCGCAGAGTGCATACATATGTGCAATCTCGTAATATGGCATACTGCGGGTAATCTGCCCCCGGCGCTGCCCCTCATCGACCAGCTGATTTACCATCTTATAGTAAAAACGGTTCTGGTTTAAAAGATGCTTATCCCCCTTTGTCACCACCTGTGAGGAATAGAGTGACGCCAGAAGCCCTACCGGGATATCCGACTCTATCAGATCATGTACACTGAAGCAGAGCGTCATAAGCTTGTCAAAGCTGTCCATCTCCGGATCCAGCGCCTGCATTACCTCTTCATACTTTGCATCAAAGATCTCTGGAAGAGATGCCAGAAGCTCATCCTTTCCACTATAATAATGATAGAAGCTTCCCTTTGATGTTCCAGACTGCAGGATAATCTCATCGATCGTCGTCTCCTCATATCCCTTCTCATGAAACAATTTCCATGCAACACGGGCAATTTTTGCTTTTGTGTTATTACCCTTCGCCATTTGCCTTTTACCTCTTAACTTCTCAATAATCGTAATTTCAGGGAAACATTCCTGGTCATCTAATTTACCTTTTTGTTTACCTGAATCCAGCCGAAAGCAGAGTGGATAATCTTCCTCATCTGCTTTCGACAATTTAATTTATTTTATCATTCTTTTCCTGTGAAGTAAAGAGATTGTTCATAGTGTCTATTTTTAATACCGTTTTCACGTCCGGTGAACTTTGGTATGTGCATGGCAGCTGCACTGGGGATGCACCGGAACTTCTATCAGATCCGTGGACCACGTTTTGGCATCAATGAACAGCATTTTTCCAATCAGCGGCTCTCCCTTGCCCAAAAGAAGCTTCAATACTTCTGCCGCCTGCATACACCCGATCATGCCGGGAATCACGCCAAGCACACCATAAGCAGCCGAATTCGGGTTTCCGGATGGGTCCTCTGCCTCCGGACAGAGACAGCGCAGACATGGTCCGTCCGATGCGAACACGGTAACCTGTCCCGCAAATTCACAGATAGCTCCATATACATCCGGCTTTCCCAGCTTCATACATGTGTCACTCAGCAGATAGCGGGTTGGAAAATTATCCGAAGCATCCACAATCACATCAAACTTTGCAAGAATTTCTTCTGCATTTTCAGCTGTAATCCCCTCTGGGTATAATTCTACCTGCACCGAATGGTTCCGGCTCTGAAGCTGCTCCGCCGCCAGTTCTGCTTTTGCCTTTCCAATGTCCTGTTCCCGGTAAAGGATTTGCCGCTGCAGATTGCTGACATCCACCCGGTCAAAATCAGCAATCCCGATCGTACCGACTCCTGCTGCTGCCAGATAGAGGCTGACGGGAGATCCAAGTCCCCCCGCCCCGACTACCAGCACCCGGCTTTCCGCCAGCTTTTTCTGTCCTTCTTCTCCTACCTCCGGCAGGAGAATATTTCTTTTATAGCGTTCTTTGTCTATCTCCAAACCAGCGTCTCCTTTCTGAATCAACCGCCCCCCAGTAAATGATAAATCTTCAAATCATCTGCTTCTTCAAGTGTTACTTTATCATAGTCTTCTGGCCAGACCAGCTGCCCATTTACCTTCACGACCAGCTTGGGCCAGGTAAATTTCATGTGTTCCATCACACCCCTGATTGTCAGTCCTTCATGCCAGTCCGGATATGGACGGTTATTCAGTACCATTATATCCACTTCCCTTCTGCAACGTATTAATGAATAGTCTTACTGAAGCGGCTCAACTACTTCCAAAAGCTCCGGAAGATCCATGCCAAGCTCTTTCAGGTGTGCAATTGTCGGAACGCCGTTTAAATTCCAGCCGCGCTTCGGATATACCGCATCAATCAGCTTCTCATATTCCCCTTCTCTGTACTTTCTGGTCGCAGCCATCTTTTCCTTTAAGGACATTTTTTCGACTTCTTCTTTTGTAAAACCAACCAGCTCTACCAGCTGACCATCGTAGCGCTCCTGACGGGACAGATATTCTTCTTCCGTAACCGGTCCCTGGGAGCGGTATGGAATCGCATCGTTCGCACGCAGTCCCTTGCCCAGACGAATGTTGAAAACACGCTGGAAATTGTAGACACGCTCGGACATTTTAATCATCTCATCCCTATCAATCTTGACCCCAGTAACACCATAATAAAGATCCAGATAGTTATCTACGTGCTCCGGTACCTTCGCCGGTTCATCGGTCAGGCTGTTGTCAGCCGGTACAATATCATTCCACGGCAGCTTGCAAAGTCCCAGAAGACCAAACCAGGTTCTAAACATCGGATAGTAATACAGCGCCTCCGCCTTATCCTCAAAGGTAGGGATCTGGTTATTTACCTGATCCATGAAAATCAGCCATGCCTCATCATGCTGCGGTCCCTTATTGGTCAGACCATAGCCGCCCTGCTGCGCCAAGGATTCTTTGGAAGCATACTCTGAATATTCAAGTCCCTTCTGTTCCATCGCAATATCATTCATGAAATCCATATCGCCCCAGCCCTGTGCTGCAAAATACTCTTTCTGCTTGTGGCTTCCAAGTGCCGCAATCTTGCCAAAGCCTTCGTTTCGCGCCATCTGGTGCAGCAGCTCCAGCTCCGCCTCTGCATTGCCCCATACAAGCTCCAGACCGCCGGTTCTCTCCTTATTCAGGATACCATTTTCATAGCATTCCATCAGGAAGGCAGTCATGGTGCCAAAGGAAATCGTATCAATGCCATATGTATCACAGTAGAAATTCACTTCCAGGATTACCTGCGGATCGGTTACACCGCAGTTCGGACCAACACCGGCTGCTGTCTCATACTCCGGACCATCCACACATACTTTATGTCCCTTATACGGACCTGTCTTTAATTCAAACTGATCGGCTGTTTTAGCACACGCCATCGAACATCCATACCAACATCCGTCCGCTCCGCCCTGGGTCAGCCATTTATTTCTCCATACCTCCGGTGCCATCTCATCGATTTTATCCGTTCCGCCATATTTATAATTGCGCGTCGGCAGAATATCATAATCGCTCATGATACGCAGGGAGTATGCTGTTCCGGATTTACGCATTGAATTCTGTTTGTCATCCTGTGTCGCCACCTCACGATGGAATTTCAGGCCATCCCGGTTCAGGATACTGATATCATATACATGGTTCAGATTTGCTTTTACGCCTTTAAAATGGCATACCAGCGCTTTAATGTGCTTGTCCGCAAAGACACGTCCGATACCACCACGTCCAGCCTGTTTTAAGCGGACTACATTTCTTTTCGGATCATAGAATGTAAAATTCAACATAGAGAGGTTGCAATGATCCGCCGCTGAACCAGAACATACGACCGCCACGTTTTTGCGATCATTGTCATCCTCCGCATACATGGTTGTCAGCTCTTCTCCCAGTACATGTGCATCTTTATGCTCTAACGGTGCTTTTTCAATTGAAACGGTTCCCTTATTGCCATCGATGACAATAATCACGTCTTCCTCCGCTTTTCCAGTCAGCTCGATCACATCAAATCCGGAGAATTTTAAGAATGGGCCAAAATATCCGCCGACGTTTGAATCAATCGGGATATCTGTCATCGGTGAAATGCTGCATACCAGGCATTTTCCAGTACCGCCGTACTGCGTAATTCCGGCAATCGGTCCTGCCGACATGGTAATGGCATTTTCCGGAGAGTTCCACTTTGTATCCGGCTTCGTTGCATCCCACAGATAACGCAGGCAATAACCTTTGCCGCCGGTAAATTTTTCTTTGACCTCCTGAGGAATGTCGATCATATCGATGGTGTTATCTGTCACATTGATTCGAAGGCGCTTATCCGTATATCCATGATACAGCGGCTTTGGCTCATATGTAACCTGATTGAGAACCGTGTGGGCCTCTTTCATTTTTTTGATTTCTTCCATATCTGCGTCCGCATAACGCGGAAGATCACACATTTTAATCATGCCTTTCTCCTCCCTTTACTCTTCTACCAGACGGATTGCTCCGGTCGGACATGCTTTTACGCACAATCCGCACGCCGTACATTTGGACGGCTCCAGATAATCATCACACTGTACCATAACATTCTCCGGACAGAATCCGACGCACATCAGACAGCCGGCACATTCTTTCTTATTCAGCCGGTAAACGCCTCTCGCATCCTCCGTAATCACACCTGTATTGCATACTTCAGAACATTTTCCACACTGTGTGCACACAGCAATATGATGGCTTCCATCCTCCTTGTCGGTAATGCGGATGCAGGATTTCATTGGATCCGAAACCTTGTAAAATGCCTTTGAACAGGCTTCTTCGCACTGGTGGCAGCCAATGCAGAGTGATTCATCTTTCTCTAATCGTCTCATCACAGTTCCTCCTTTTTGCCTAATTTCATTATTTCATCCGAAACAGATACATACCCGTCCCGAATCACTTCCAAAAATATGGCTCCTGCCGAAAGGCGGCAGAAAACTCCTTTTTCATGGTAAATACACTCTGGAAAACACTTTTTTCCATACCCGGAGACGCGGAACACCGCCCCTCCCGCCGCCAGAAGATCCCCCGTATTTAACTGGGTGGTATCTACTCCCTCCGTTATCAGGTTTGCCTTGTAGCGCCGGAAGCAGAGTCCCGGTTCTGTCTGCTTCTCCATCCAGTCCCGGGCTTCTCCCGCCAACAGCGAAGTCTGCCTTTCACCTCCCGCTGCATGCCGGTCACCCTCCATTCCGATCCCCCTTCGGAACCAGGCGCTCTCCACGGCTTCTCCCGGCTGTCCCCTCTGCCGGAACACATATAATTCACGCACAACTGCTCCCATCTAATCCCCTCTTTTATAAATATAAAATTTCTCCGGTTCTTGCCAGCCCATAACCACCGAGCTTCTCCACTCTCTCTGCAAACTCCCGGCTTTTCAAAACCGTCAGAAAATGCTGTACCGGTGGAAAATCCAGAAATCTGACTGGAATCGCAAAGTCATACTCTTCCCGTCCAATCTCAATAAAATCAAGTCCCATTGCCCTGGCTGCCGACTGGATTCCCATACCCGCGTCTGCATCGCCGCCGGACACGGCAGCCGCCACTGCCATATGCGTTGCCGCCTCTCTGTCATATCCGTGAATCTCTTCCGGTGAAATACCGGCTTCCTTCAGCTTATAATCAAAAAGGACTCTTGTCCCCGCTCCTCTCTGTCGGTTGACATAATTCAAACCACGCAAATCTTCAATTTCATGGATTCCAAGCGGATTTCCTTTTTTTACGATAATTCCCTGAATTCGCTCAACCCCCTTGACAAGTGCCATTTTTTCACCCGCAAACAGTTTTTTCAGGATCGCAATATTATATTCTCCTGTTTCTTCATCCAGCAGGTGGGTCGGAGCCAGATGCGCCTCTCCCCGCTTTAATGCCATTAAACCGCCCATACTGCCTACATGCGTACTGGAAAGGTAATTACCCGGGTACATACACGGCAGCAAATCTGCCATCACATCCAGAATCAGATCATGGCTTCCGATTGCCACTGCCGTACTTCCAATTTCCTCCAGGGAACGGTATAGCTCTACGTCAACGGTATCTCCCGCCTCGACCCCCTCGCTGTTCTGAGGAATCACACAGAATCCGTCTGCCCGCACCAGGCTCATTGCTGCTCCCGCCCCGCGCGCCAGTGGAGAAGCGACGAGCTTGTCACCCACTTCTCCTACCTTCACCCGCACATACTCTTTATGTTTCAGGGATGATACAAGGCGTTTGGATATGACAGCCCGCACCGTCGTGCCGCCTGTTTCTGTACGTCCTGCCAGTTTCTGCAGCACAGGAATCACAAAATTTTCAAAGTTGATATAGGCGGATACCGGATATCCCGGAAGTCCGATTACCGGTTTTCCATTGACAATCGCCAATATTACCGGTTTTCCCGGCTTGATTGCCACTCCGTGTACCAGAACCTCCCCCAACTCCCGAAGTACATGAACCGTAAAATCTTCAGTTCCTGCACTGGAGCCGGCATTGACAATCACCATGTCATAGTTTTCAACCGCCTCTGCCACCTTTGCTTTCAATGTTTCATATTCATCCGCAATCGGCGGAAAACGATGAGGCGCACCGCCATGTTCCGTTACCAGTGCCTCAAACACTCTCGAATTCGATTCGATGATGTCCCCATCCCTGGGTTCCTGTCCCGGCTCTATGATTTCGGTTCCCGTCGGAAAAATCGCTACCGACGGCTTTTTCAACACCTCAATCTCTGTAATTCCGCCAGACAGGAGAACACCTATATCAATCGGGCGTATCTCATGATAGCCGGGCATCAGCATCTCACCCGCTACGATATCTTCTCCGATCGGGCGCACATGCTGCCATGATGCAGCTGCATCCGTAATCTGCACCGAGCCATCCTCCTGCTCCAGCAGATCCTCCGCCATGATAACTGCATCGCATGGCGCGTGAATCGGATCGCCCGTATCCACCACTGTAAAATCTGTACCTGGATATAGGGTAAGTGGTTTCCGCTCCGATGCTCCTTTTGTTTTCTCTGCCTCAACCGCGATTCCATCCATCGCCGCCGCATTGTAAAGCGGGGAACAATATTTCGCATAGACTGCCTCTTTTGTAATCCGGTGCAGACTTTCCGTCACGGGAATCCATTCTGCCTTGGGGCTTAATAATTCCCCCAGTGCTTTCTGGTAAAGGGCTTTTGCCTCCTCCACCGGTGTATTATTCAGATATAAATTTCTCTTTCCCATCTCTGCCTCTATTCTGTTTCCATCAGGCTCTGCCGATCCTTTATCCTCCGCCGCCCTTCTGGAAGCAATTCATTTTAAAAACGGTACACCTTCACCTGCTCACCCTTCTTCAGCCCCTCCTGATTCATATCAATCAGAACGTAGCCGTCTGCCTCTGCCATCGTCGAAATCAAGCCTGATTTTCCAAATACCGGTTCTGCCTCCAGCCCCTGCGGAGCCATCTGAAGCTTTACCAGCAGGCAGGTTGTTTTTCCGGGTGCACCCGCCAGGTTCGTTGTCATAAAGGCTTCTAACGGAGGTTGATCCGGCTGACCGGTTACCTGCTTCCAGAGCCACACAAATAATAAGTGGAAAACAGCAAGCGCTGCTGCCGGATGCCCAGGAAGTCCTCCTAACAGCGTATGTTTCTCTTTATCATATCCCAGAATCGTCGGTTTTCCGGGTTTCAGTGCCAGCCCATGGGTAAATACTCCCTCCTTGGAGATGCGGTTTAATATCTCCATCGTCATATCTTTCTTTCCCTGGGAACTTCCTCCGGAGATCAGAATCAAATCACAGGCTTTGACCGCCTCCCTGATTTTCTCCTCTAAAAGTACCTCTTCATCCCTCACCGCCTCTGCCGAAACAAGCTCCAGACCTGTCTTCTTCACATAACAGGACAGCGCCCATGTATTAATATCCCGCACCTGCCCCGGTCCAGGAACCTGATCGATCCTGACCAGTTCGTCGCCCGTCGATAGAACTGCCACCTTCCACGGTTTAAAAACCGGAACCTGCACCACGCCAAGCGCTGCCAATGTTCCCGCCTGCGCCGGACCAATCCGGGTTCCCGCTTTAAGGACTATATCCCCGGTTTTTACATCTTCTCCCGGAAGCACGATGCATTTCCCATACGGAACATTTTCATACAGGGCAACCTCATCTGTTCCGAACCGTTCACTGTATTCTACCATCACCATGGCATCTGCCCCTTCCGGAACCATGCCGCCGGTCGGCACATAGGCGCAGGTACCCGGTTCAATCTTTGATACCGCCGGATGTCCTATCTCTACTTCTTCCAGCACCTTCAGAAAAACCGGGATACTTTCCGTTGCGCCCGCCGTGTCCTTGGAACAGACTGCATACCCGTCTACACTGGAACGGCGGAATGCCGGAATCATTTCCCCAGAGACAATATCTTCTGCTAAAATACGGTCAGATGCATCTGCAAGCGCGACCTGCTCCGTTTCTGGCAGGCATTCTTTTGCCGCTTTAAGCAGACGTTCCCGCGCCTGCGCCAGCGTATCAACTTTCAATAACTTCATAGTTCCTCCCTTGCGGCATGATTCTTCTTTGCGAAGGTACGCATCCACGCGAAGTGCTTTTGATTCATAGACCGCCCTCTCCGAATGAAACAAAAAAACGAATACAGAAAACATTCCGCTCTCTGTATCCGTTCCTGATGATGCAGTCTGCCTCTTATGGCTTTCTGCTGATATGCACTTACCTACATCAGGCTTTACTTGCGCTGGCGGAATTTACTGCCCTTTTCCAGAACTTCCGGATCTTCATCCCGGTCATCCGAGAGCTATTCCTTTCCAATGCATCGTCTGATGCGGGGAGGCACCCGCGTTTCCCCGGATACCCATTGGCTTTTCTTCCATCCTGTCAATCGGTTCACAGCTTAGGCAGAAAAGCTCGAAATCAACTCTGTATAACTGCCGCTCTCGTGCGACAATTCTCTTTTTCATGATTTTCTACCAGAAATTATACCACATTTTCACAAACTGTGTCAATCATCCCAAGCAAAACTCTTCCCATTTTTTTCATATTCAACGCAATCGCCTCGCATTTATATTCATAATTCTGAATTTTTTTCATTTTCACGATATGAAACCTCCGTATCTGCCAGATATCGGCGGATGGACGGATGCGACGGGTGAAGAAGGATTTCTTCCGGTGTTCCGGACACCAGAACATTTCCCTGCTCCATAAAATGTACCTGGTCACAAATCTTGCGGACATGCACCAGCTGATGGCTGATTAGCAGCCATGTCATCTTATTTTTCGTCTGCTGCTCCCGCATCAGCTGTTCAAACAATTCTGTACTGTCAGGATCCAGGTTGGAAAGCGTTTCATCAACAATCACAAACGCAGGGTCAAATACCAGCGCCCTGATAAATGATAATTTCTGCTGTTCTCCGCTGCTCAGGGAACGAGCATACTGATTTTTTTTCTGCAAAAGCCCACATCGTTCCAGCCAGGCATCCATCTTCGCCTCATCTGGGCGAATTCCCCGTATTTTCAGCGGATAGATCAGGTTCTGATACACCGTATCATGCAAAAGATACGGTCTCTGTGTTGTCATCGTAATATCCCGGGGTGTCAGTCCCTCGTAATCAATCCTCCCGTCATCCGGAACCAATATCCCCTGTATCAGCTTGGAAAGAGTTGTTTTTCCGCAGCCATTGGTTCCTATCAGACCATGAACTTTCCCGCTCTCCAGATACAGTTCCTCGATTTGAAGCGTAAACTGACCTATCTTCTTTTGCAGCTTAGAGATTTTCATCCGGTGTCTCCTCCTGTCTGAAATGTTCTGCCAATGTCTGTACCGCAAATGCCAGAAGCATCAGGATCACTCCCAAAAATACCCCTTCATAATAATCGCCTGCACCTTTCAGGGTTGAAATCGCAGTTGTCATTGTCCGGGTACTGTTTTTTATATTTCCACCTACCAGAAAAACCGCCCCAACCTCACTGATGGAACGCCCATATCCAGATACAACCGCAAAATAAATTTCATTTTTCATTTCACGCAGCAGAAGCCGCGCGGTCTGATTCCGGTCAGCTCCCATCGTCCTGGCAAACGCCCGGATCGAAGGTGCCGTGCGGATCGCATATGAATATACCATTCCACAGACAATCGGAGTGATGATCAGAACCTGGGCTGCCACCATTCCTTTGATCGTAAATACCCATCGAAGCGCCCCAAACGGACCCTTTTTTCTCAAAAGCATATATGTGAGCAATCCGATGACGACCGGAGGTGCTCCCATCAAGGTCCGGTTCACGCGGACTACCAGCTTTTTTCCTGGAAATTTCGTCTGCTCCAGCACAAGTCCCAGAAAAATTCCAAGCATGGACGCAATCAAGGTTGACCAGAAAGACATCACCAGCGTTACCCGGATAGAATCTATCACTCCGACCGTACCAAAAAATTTTGAAAACAGGTTTCCCATATTTTTTCTCCCAGCATATCCACTGAAACACCTTATGTTCTGCAGGCGTTCTCATTTTCTCAATTCTTAATGACAGAAAACCGGAAAAAGTGCATCCTCCCTTCTCCGGTTTCCTGTTTATACATTATAAATTCTGCAAGGTTCAACTGCCTGCTTTATTCGTTTAAATACGCTAATTCCAGCACTACCACATATCATCCGGCAGTATTCTACTTCTGCTCTGCATTCGGGAAGAATAACGGCTCGCCGTACTCCTCTACGCCGTATTCACCGATCAGAGTCTGGATTTCCGGAGAACAGATCCACTTGATAAACGTATTCGCCGCCTCGTTGTTGACATCCGGATATTTCTCCGGATTTACTGCGATAACGCCGTACTGGTTTAAAAGTTCCTTGCTGCCTTCACATACAATATCCATATCCGGGAAATCTGCCTTCTTGGCAAGCCAGGTACCACGGTCAGACAGGCAGTAGCCGCCTTTTTCATCTGCCATCGCCAGTGTATCAGCCATTCCAGCGCCTGCCGATACATAGTTTGGATTGCTCTCATAATCTGTAATTCCCAGCTTCTCCCAGATTCCGGTCTCCTTGTTATGGGTACCAGAGTTGTCTCCACGGGACACAAATGTCAGCTGCTCGTCCATGATCTGTTTAAATGCAGCGTTGATATCATCCGTCTTTGCAATCGGACCATCCTTCGGTCCTACGATCACGAAATCATTATACATAACCTGGAAGCGCTCTACACCGTAGCCGCTCTCCACGAATTCTTCTTCTTTTGCTTTGGAATGAACCAGTATCACATCGACTTCACCATCTTTTGCTTTCTGAATCGCATCACCGGTTCCTACTGCCGTCCACTGTAAGTCAATACCTGTATCCTCTAAAAAGATTGGCTTTAAGTAATCCAGAAGACCCGTATTATCGGTACTGGTCGTCGTTGCCATCAGAAGCGTCTCTCCGGATGCTTCCTTGGTCTCCTCTGCACTGCTTTCCTCAGCAGCCTCTGCGGTTGTCTCTGCGGCGCTTTCCGCCTCCGTCGTCTCTTTTGCACTTCCAGAGCAGGCTGTCATAGACAATGCTGTCATAGCCGCCATTGCTAATGCAATGATTCTGTTTGTCTTCTTCATAAAATTGTTCTTCTCCCTTCTTTTGTTTAAGAATACGCTGAAAAACATTTCATCGGAACGAGACTCTGGCAGAGGATGCGCCGCCTTTTACCAGCTGCCTTTCTTCCTAATAAGCAGCAGGTCCTACTTCTCTTTCCAATGCATTTCTTTCCAAATGCGGGAGGCATCCGAGTTTCCCCTGATACCCATTGGCTGTAAACCCTGACAATATACTGTGTTAGGTTTTTCAGCTCGAAATATAGTTTTCCTGGCTTCTGCTGTCCGGGTTCTTCTAATACTTCCCGAAACATCCTTATACATTTTTACTATACCATGTCAAAATTCTTCTTGTCAACCGGGCAACTTTCACATAAGCGAAATTTTTTCATTTTTTCAAGCTTCTTATTTATTTTGTCTTTTGTTTTCTACTGCTCTTTTCTACTGTTATTCTGGATTTTTAGTCTTTTTTCACTTCTATCTTGATTTTCCCTTTTCATATTTGTGCGATGCCCTTTTAACTGTGCTTAATTTTTTGTTTTTGTTTTATATATTATGAATATTCAAACCATTCTATCTTTTCTACAATTTTCACTTTCTTTTCATGCATAATATCCTCACTTTTGCCGATTGTAAGCCCCCATTTTCTATGATATCTTATATGTTATATTAATTTTCTTTTATAGCCATTCCGCATTCCGCTTGTTTTAGCGTAATCGGATGATTATTTTTCAGATTCGTCTGTTAAAAATTAAATTAATACATTTTTTTCAATTTACTCTTGTATTCTTGAGTTGGTTGTAGTATTATAGACTCAGAACTAGAACACAGTCTAGTTTTTGCAAAGGAGGGGGAAAGGATGGCAGAAACTCCTTACATATTTAACATCCAGAAATTTTCAACGCACGACGGCGATGGTGTCCGCACCACGATTTTCTTCAAGGGATGTCCCTTACGCTGTATGTGGTGCCACAACCCGGAGAGTCAGCATTATTATAAGGAACTGATTTTTCATCATCACAAATGTACCGCCTGTGGTCGATGTGTTGCAAAATGTAAACAGGGAGCCAATTCCATCGTAGACGGCAAGATTGTATTTGACCGTTCCAAGTGTACCGCCTGCGGCGTCTGTACCGACTGGTGCATCACAGAGGCCCGGGAGTTAGCCGGTAAGGAATACACGGTAGATGCACTCGTCAAGGAAGCGATGAAGGACAAAATCTTCTATGAGCAGTCCGGCGGCGGTGTGACACTCTCCGGTGGCGAGGTTATGGCATCCCAGCATATGGACTATGTGGAAGAGGTCTGTCGCAAGCTCCATGAGAACGGTGTCAGCGTTTTCATCGACACCAGCGGCTACACAGACTATGAGAATCTGAAGCGGATTCTTCCTTATGTAGATGTTTTTCTCTACGACATCAAAGTGATGGATCCGGAAGACCACAAGAAGTATATTGGCGTTGACAATTCACTGATTCTAGAGAACTTAAAGAAATTAAGTGATGAAGGCGCAGGTCTTTATATCCGGCTTCCGATTATCCAGCAGGTCAACGCAACCGATGAACACATTGAAAGTGTCATCCATTTCCTGAAAGAAAACAATATTCACGCACGTCAGGTAAACCTTTTACCTTATCATGACATCGGAAAGGGTAAATACGCCAGCCTCGACATGGAGTACCATGATGATGAGATGAGCGTACCGGTGTCCGAGCTTATGGAACACTTTAAGTCCATGTTCGAAGAACAGGGCTTCAACAAAGTCAATATAGGAGGATGATTTAAATGGCAGAGAAAATTGATACTTCATTCGTAATCAACACACCAGAAGGTCTGTTAAAAGACAACGACCGCGGATGTACCGAAAGAATTAAAAGACTGAGAAGACTCAGCCACTCTACCCAGCCGCATCTGGATCTGGAAAGAGCCAAAATTGAAACCGATGTTTACAAAGAGTACGAAGGTTCCGTATCTGTACCGGTTTTAAGAGCTCTCGTTCTGAAAGAGTACTTCTCTAAGAAAACTCTTTACTTAGGCGATGATGAGCTGTTAGTTGGTGAGAAGGGTAAAGACCCGCAGTGTTCACCGACTTTCCCGGAGCTGTGCTGTCATACCATCGAAGATATGCACATTATGAATGATCGTAAACTGGTTAACTTCACCGTTACCGAAGACGATCTGAAGCTTCAGGAAGAAGAGATCATTCCGTACTGGAAGAACCGTGCAGTCAGAGAGCATCTCTTAAAAGCTATGACCCAGGAATGGAGAGACTGCTATGAGGTTGGTATGTTCACCGAGTTCATGGAGCAGCGTGGACCGGGTCATACAGCCGGCGGCAAAAACTTCTACATCAAGGGCTACGGCGACTACAAGAAAGAGATCGAGCAGGCTATCAAAGAGCTTGACTACTTCAATGATCCGGAAGCTTATGACAAAGAGCAGGAACTTCGCGCTATGGATATCTGCTGCGATGCTATCATTATCTTAGGTAAGAGATATCACGATCTGGCTCTTGAGAAAGCTGCTAAGGAGAAGGATCCGGTCAGAAAAGCAGAGCTCGAGCAGATCGCAGCTAACTGTGCGGTTGTTCCGGAGCACAAACCGGAGACCTACTGGCAGGCACTTCAGATGTACTGGTTTACACACCTTGGTGTTACAACCGAGTTAAACCCGTGGGATGCATTTACACCGGGTCGTCTGGATCAGCATCTGATTCCGTTCTATGAGAAAGATACTGCTGCAGGTACTCTGGATGATACAAGAGCTCTTGAGCTTCTTGAGTGCCTCTGGGTTAAACTGTTCAACTCTCCGGCTCCGGTTAAGGTTGGCGTAACCTTAAAAGAGTCCGGTACATACGTAGACTTCGCAAACATCAACTCCGGCGGTGTGAAGGAAGATGGTACTGATGCAGTTAACGCTGTTTCTTACTTAATCCTTGACTGTATGGAAGATATGAGACAGAACCAGCCGAACTCCAACGTACAGATTTCCAAAGTTACTCCGGATAAGTTCTTAAAGAGAGCTTGCGAGATCGCTCGTCAGGGCTGGGGTCAACCGGCATTCTACAATACCGATGAGCTGATTCAGGAGCTGGTAAATCAGGGCAAATCTCTGGTAGATGCAAGAAACGCTGGATGCTCCGGATGTGTTGAGACAGGTGCCTGGGGAACCGAGGCTTACTGGCTGACCGGTTACTTAAACATCCCGAAGTGCTTACAGCTCGCTCTGTATGATGGCTACGATGTAATGTTCAAAAAACAGATCGGACCGCACACCGGCAAGGCAGAAGACTTCAAATCCTACGACGAACTGTGGAACGCATTCAAGACACAGCTTGAGTACATCATTGATGTTAAGATGCGCGGCAACCTGGTTATCGAGAGAATTTACGCAGAAATGATGCCGGCTCCGTTCCTTTCCATCTGTACCGATGACTGTATCAAGAAAGGTAAAGACTACAACGCAGGCGGTGCAAGATACAACACAAGCTATATCCAGGGTGTTGGTATCGGAACCATTTCCGATGCACTTTCCTCTATCAAGTTCAACGTATTTGACAATCAGAAGTTTACCATGAAAGAACTCATCGACGCTATGAATGACGACTTCAAGGGTCATGAGGATATCCTGAACCTGGTTAAGAATAAGACTCCGAAATACGGCAACGATGATGATTATGCAGATGACATCATGGTAAGCGTATTCAACGAGTACAAAGATTATATCACCGGCAGACCTACCACCAGAGGCGGTGTATATCATGTAGATATGCTTCCGACCACCTGCCACGTATACTTCGGTGATGTTATGATCGCAAGCCCGAACGGACGTCTGGCACATATCCCGCTGTCTGAGGGTATTTCCCCAGAAAAAGGCGCTGATATCAACGGACCGACCGCAGTTGTTAAATCCTGCTCCAAGATGAATCACTGTGAGACCGGCGGTACTCTGCTGAACCAGAAGTTTACTCCGGCTGCTATCGCAGGCGAGAAGGGTATTGACAACCTGGCTGCTCTGATTCGTTCCTACTTCGCTATGAACGGACATCATATGCAGTTCAACGTTATCGACCGCCAGACTCTGATTGAAGCTCAGAAGAACCCGGAGGAATACAAAGAACTGATCGTCCGCGTAGCCGGATACAGTGACTACTTCCGTAACCTGGATAAACCGCTTCAGAACGAGATCATTGAGAGAACCGAGCAGAGCTTTGGAGGCTGTGGCTGCTGTTAATTGCTCGCAACCGTTTTACAACTCTAAAAGTCTTCATTGCATCATATTAATACCTTCTATGAAAATGATATAGCCCCAAAAGGGCGGAAAGCCCCGGCAGCGAAACTGCCGGGGCTTTCTTATTTCTTTCTTTTTCTATCTATCTTCCCATTCTTATCGCAATATCCGATTCCTTACTGTACTTCCTGTCCAGCTCTACTCTGCTATCATTTTTGACCTTCTCAAACAAATAACCGCCAGGGCAACTGCCAGTCCGCCTGACAGCACCTTGCTGATCATATAGGCTGTTACCCAGTTTCCCGGTATCAGGGATGCTACGAAGGTCATCTGACCGCCTACCACATAGGCGCCTGCAACAGAGAAAGCGGCGTTTAATACTTTTCCGCGCTTATCCATCTTGGAAAACAACTGCAGCATCGCAAGGCTCTGTATAAAGGAAAGGAACAGTCCGACAACTGCCTCCTCATTGATACCCAGAACCGCCCCGATACGCTGGATCGGCTTTTGGAGACGTTTTAACGCCACCTGCGACAGCACCAGACCGCCGCACGCTGCGATGACCATACGGAGTACCATAAAAAGCATTTCCTCAATCAAGGCATCCTCGACAACCGCATACTTCGGCATGAAAATTCCGAAGACTGCCACACCAAACAGGAGAAAACTAAAAATACGGATCGCATTTCCGAGGAAAATCATGATCTTCATCGTCAGCGCCGGAACCAGCACAAATGCCGCAATCAGCACCATGCACAGCACCAGCACCGGGATCATATTAAAAAAGAGCTGACGGACAGGCAGACCCAGCATCAGACCTCCGACCGCCAGACCAGACGGTATGGCAATCAGCCCGAAGATGAATCCCCGCATCAGCTCTCCTATTTCATCTTTTCGAACGGCTGCCAGAAAGACCGGCAACTGGTATCCGACCGTCATACCCAGACTGCCTGCTACCATCGCACCGGTAAATGCCGCCAGCGCCGGTGTCGCCGCCAGCTTCTGTGCCATGCCAAGCGCCCCCATATCCGGCGCCAGAAGGCAGCTTGGAATGAGCGCCGGATCAAATGGCATATGCTTTGCCGCCTCCGCAATCGCTTCCGCATGCGTCTGCACATATGTAACTCCGATCGCATAAAATCCGACCGTGGACATCGCCAGACCGCCCATCGTGGCAAGCCCCTTTTCAAAGTTCGGCATCAGCCCCAGCTTTCCTCCCAGTATCTCATCCAAAAGCCCGGCTGCCGCAAATACAAGCATGATCGCAATGAATATGTTCATAAGACCTACCTCCCAGCTTTTCCCTATTTCTCTATTCCCCTGTTTTCACTTATTTTCCCTCTATCAGACACATTTCTCTGTCAATCACAATTCTTTTTTACCTCGCCAGCAACTGTATCAGCACGCCCCCGATCGTCAGCATCAGTGCCCCGCAGGAACGCGTCACAATCTGTGCAAATGGAAGCAGTTCCATCCGTTTCGAACTGCTGAGCACCGCCACATTTCCGGAACCGCCCATGTTCGTCGTACACATCCCCGCTGCGATCGATGATTCCAGCGGATAAAATCCCATCTTGATGCCGATCAATCCGGCGGTCAGTGTGATCGCCCCGACAATCAGCACAACACTGAGCAGATAAAATGGAGTGATCGTGTGTAAAATCGTCTTTAAATCAATCAGTGTCGCCCCGATTCCGGTCAGCGCCGCCGCTGTCCAGCTGTGGATCGCGAACTGTCCCCACTCTCTCGCCGCGTCCTCCAGGCGCTCTGAAAGGATTCCCGTTCCCTTCACAATCACAACTGCTACAATCATCCACGCATACGTCGGTACAATCGAAATAAAATGATGGCAGAGCGCCCCCAGTTCATAAAATGCCATTGAAATGATAAGCCCCGTACATAAGAGTGCGAAGGTCGGTTTCATCGGAGGCTGTTTCTTCACTTCGTGACCGTCATTGACAAGGCAGCCATTTCCGGTCAGGGATGGCTTTCGCTCGCCGATATTATTGGCTAAACCGCCAAAAATGATCGCCACACAATTTCCCAGCACCGTCGCCGGTGCGATCCGCGTCAGGATCTGTCCGGCGTCCGTCCCCAGAACCGACGAATACATTGCCGACAGAGGCACTGCTCCCGCCGTCATGCCGCCGCTCGTCATCGGAATACCGATATACAGGATGCCTTCCAGAAAACTATCCCCCATCACCATACCGAGCAGACCTGAAAGTATCACGCCGACTGCCAGCGATATGACAGCTGTCGGAAGCAGTTTCACCGTTGCGCGGATCAGAAGCCCGCGGTCGATATTGAAAAGACTTCCTGTGATCAGCGCTGAGATATAGAAGACCAGAAATCCTTCTTTGTTGACAAAATTGTCCAGGATCTCATGCGTCTGCTCCGGAATCAGCCCCAGCGCCTGGATGACCGCCGCCCCCAGAATACAGATGACCGAGCCGCCCAGGTACGTTTTCACAACCGGTGTATGATTTCCTAAAAAATTGAGTCCCTCGCCTAGCACCATCAGCGCAATCATGCCGCCGACCAAGCCTGCCGGAAGACAGTCCATATACATACAGACCACCACCAGCGCCAGGATGCCTAGATACAGAGGGATGGAAAAACCAGCGATCGTATTAGCTTTGCCAGATATTTCTTTCCTCTCTTGCTGCATTTTTCATTTCACCTCTGAGTATTAATTTCTTCCACAACACTTCTTATATTTCTTCCCAGATCCGCAAGGACACGGATCATTCGGATAAATCTTCTCCACCTTTTTCGCGGTTACCGGTGCTGGCTGGGACATTTCCGGCACCATCGCCGGCATGCCGCCGATCATACCTCTCTCACTTAATTCCCACGGTTTATTTCCGCGGTTTTCTTTTGTTCTCGTATTGTTGAACGCATCCATGAGAAGTCTTAAAAATTCGCCCATCTGCTGCTCGCTCTGGAAGACAATCCCTTCTTCATGCATCTTATTCATCAGTTCTGCCGGTGATTTTCCTTCATAGCTGCTGGTCCACGTCTCAAAGCACCATCTAGCCGCTTTCTCATACGGCACATCCAATTTTTTTATGAAATAGGACTCCAACTCCTTATAAGCCAGCGCACCTGCCTCATACCCTTTCTGACAGATTTCATCCAACTGCTGTGCAGACGGAATATAGAATTTTTTATTCTGCTGCTGTTTCAACAAAGCAGTGAATCCATCCCCCTCAAAAACTGGAAGATGTACATACAAGCCTCTCTCGGAATAAAGCGGATTCTCTTTCGGCAGGTCCTGCATTCCCAGTTTCTCCATCGGGAAAATGCAGGATTCTGTGATGTCCTCCGGCATTTCCTCCAGCATCCCGATCATTTCTTCGATCGTGCCTTTCACCTTCAATTTGTACAGTTCATACAAAATTTCCAGCGGCGCAATCTCATAATAATCGATAAAGAAGCTGATACACTTCATCAGCCAGCCTTTTTTACTCTGAACCGCCCGGAATGCCTCGTCGTCAATCCCGCTAAACCTCTGTGCAATCTCTTCAAAGACAGTGAAGCAGTCACTCACCTCCTCAAAACTTCCAAGTACGTATTTATATAACTGCATTCCATCCATGATCTCTTCTGCAGAAATTTTCTGTGGCTCGGTACAGGCTTTGCAAAAAAGCACCATCTGCTCTTTCGTCAGGCATGAAAGTCTGCCCCGGAGTGCCTCTTCCGTCGTTAAATATTCTACAATTCGGTCAACCAGGTCATCCTTTTTAAGCCGGGAACAGTTCTTTAACTCGTAGCTTCTTGCTTCGTTTAATAAGTCTTCTTTGGTCCATTCTTTTAAATATTCTCTTAATAACATACCATTTCCTTTTCTCATCTTACATCGTTTCATGCTTCTCTTCATATTTTTTTATTATACTTTTAAATGCACATGGATTGCAAGATATATCGTTACATATTTCTGCTTCGCGCGAGTGCGCATCATTGGCATTACACAAAAATACAGCCTGTCTCCAAGCTTCTCAGGAAACAGACTGTATCGATTAAGGATTATGGTACATAAAGGATTGTCGTAACTGTTCAGTAGGTCTGCGCTTTACTGCGCTGACCGTACGAAAACATGGGCCAGCAGGCAAAAATCCCATTGCCGCAGGCAATTTTTAATGGATTTTTGCGCGTGACTGTGAAGGTACTGAACAGTTACGGATTGTCTATATTTTACAGAAATACTGCCAGCTCTTCTAGCGGCTTGCGATCTGCATGCAGCCTGGACGGATGAGCTGTCTCTGCCGGATATCCAAGCGGCAGATAGGCCGTCGGCTGTAAGCCCTTCATCTCTGGGAACTGCTCCAGCAATTTTTCTGGATTGAACATACCAACATACGTTGTTCCCAGTCCCAGTTCTGCTGCCTGCAACATCATCTGGGAAACCGCCAATGTCACATCGATCTCTCCATGGTTTTTCCCGTCCTCTTCCCTTTTCCAGGAAATCTCTGGATCATAGGCTGCTACAATCACAACCGGCGAATGAAAATGACACGCCGTACATGCATCCGCTTTCGCCAGAGCCTCCTCACTCTGCATCACGAAAAAGCGCTGTGGCTGTAAGTTATGTGCCGTCGGGGCTTTGCGTCCTGCCTCCAGCACTTTCTGTAATTTTTCCGCCTCAACCGGGCGGCTGTCAAATTTACGAAGTGAATAACGTGCATCACATAATTCTTCAAATTTCATAGTAATCAAAACTCTCCTTTGTATTGCGACTAATAACTACGAATCCGATCCGAATCCTCTTCTCCCGTTTTCTCGATCTTCCGGATCTCCACCACATAGCTGCTCTTATCGTTGACCTTCACTTCCACCTGGTCACCCACATGGTGTCCTTCGATCGCTTTTCCGAGCGGCGACTCGATGCTGATCCGGTTTTCCAGAGAATTGCCCCGGATGCTCGTTACCAGACGGTATACTTCTTCCTCGTCGTCATCCTCAAAATACAGGGTAACCGTATCATTCATTCCGACCTCATCCGGGCGGGATTCTTCCGATACGATCTTAGCGTGCTTCAGCATATTTTCCAGATAGCGAATACGGCTTTCATTCCGGTTCTTATCCTTCTTAGCAGCATAATATTCGAAGTTTTCGCTCAAGTCACCCTGTGCGCGCGCCTCCTTGACCGCCTCGATCGCCTCTTTGCGGACCACCAGCTTCCGATGGTCGATCTCTTCCTGAATCTTCTTTACATCACTTTCTGTCAGCTGCTCTCTCATGTCTTACTCTGCCAGTCCCTTTTTTTCTATCATTTCTACAACCTGTGCTACATATTTTCCGCAGATTTCATCCGTCGGTGCCTCGACCATCACGCGGATCAGCGGCTCTGTACCACTCGGACGAACTAAGATTCGACCGGTATCGCCCAAGGCATCCGATACCTTCTGAACCTCCGCCTGCACGTCGCGGTCTGCCTGCGCCGCCTCTTTATCCTTGACTCTGACATTTTTCAGAACCTGAGGATAAATCTGCACCTCATCAGCCAGCTTTGCAAGTGTCTCTTTCTTCTCCAGAATCACTTCCATCAGCTTTAATGATGTTAAAATGCCATCTCCGGTCGTCGCGTGCTTGCTGAAAATGATATGGCCCGACTGCTCGCCTCCCAAGCAGTGACCGTTCTGGGACATATTTTCATAGACATACTTATCACCAACCGCCGTCTTCTCATAGGAAATGCCCTCACGCTCAAATGCCTTATAAAGACCGAAGTTCGACATAACCGTGGTGACAACCGTATTGTTGACCAGCGTGTCCTGTTCTTTCATGTATTTTCCACATACATAGAGAATCTTGTCGCCATCCACCAGCTTGCCCTCACTATCCACTGCCAGGCAGCGGTCCGCATCTCCATCATAAGCAAATCCAACATCCAGATGATTTTCAACCACATATTTCTGCAGTCCCCCGATGTGGGTGGAACCGCAATTTGTATTGATATTCAGACCATCCGGCGTGTTGTTGATGACATGTGTCTCCGCGCCCAGTGCGTCGAATACGTTTTTCGCAATCGCGGAAGCGCTTCCGTTTGCACAGTCAAGACCTACCCGCATATTTTTGAAAGACCGTGTTGCCAGGGAAATCAGATAACCGATATAGCGGTTGCGTCCCGCCGCATAGTCAACGGTGCGTCCGATCGCATCGCGCTTGGCAAATGGAATCTCGCCCATCTCGCCATCCAGATACGACTCAATCTTCTCGATCGTCTCCTCCTCCAGTTTCTCGCCGCGTCCGTTGATGACCTTGATTCCGTTGTCATAGTATGGATTGTGGCTTGCGGAGATCATGATACCGCAGTCAAACTCCTCGGTGCGTACAACATACGATACACTCGGAGTGGTTGTCACGTGAAGCAGATAGACATCTGCGCCGGAAGCGGTCAGTCCCGATACCAGCGAATACTCAAACATATAGCTGCTGCGTCTCGTATCCTTGCCGATCACGACCCGGCAGCGATCTGCTTTCGTCTTCTGTCCATAGTACCAGCCCAGGAAACGACCTACTTTATAGGCGTCCTCCACGGTCAGCGTCACATTTGCCTCGCCGCGGAATCCGTCTGTTCCAAAATATTTACCCATTTTGAGAGTTCCTCCTACATCATCAAATACAGAGTCCAAAGGTCATGTACATTTATGGAAATCCCCCACTAACATACATGACCTTCTACGATTTTGATTCCAACCTGAAGAAAATCCTGCAGCCAACGGCGCTTCACACTTTCTGCCGCTGCTGCTTTCTATGTCTGATTGCACATTTTTTACTGAATTTCTTTCAGATAGCGACCTACCGCATCCTGCCAGGACGGAAGGCGCTCAAATCCGTTGTCCGAAAGTTTTTCTTTGCTGATCCGGCTGTTCATCGGGCGTTTTGCCTGACCCGGATAAGCAGCTGTATACTCAGCAGTGCTGACCGGCGTCACCTTGACGTCCATGCCCGCCTGCTTAAAGATCTCAACTGCAAATTCATACCAGCTGCAAAGTCCCTCATTCGTCGCATGGTAACGACCATATTTATCACTCTGAATCATATCAACCAACAGACGCGCCAGATCGTATGTGTAAGTCGGGGAACCGATCTGATCATCCACAACACTGACTGCCCCGCGCTCTTTGCCAACGCGCAGCATCGTCTTGATGAAGTTCTTGCCGTTCACGCCAAATACCCACGCGATACGGACGATGAAAAACTTCTTTACCAGCTCCTCGACTGCCAGCTCGCCCTCATACTTCGACTGACCGTAGGCGTTGAGTGGTTCCCGGTGGTCATCCGGCTCCCACGGGCGGGTGCCCTGACCGTTGAATACATAATCGGTGCTGATGTACATCATTTTGATGTCCAGACCTTTGCAGACCTCAGCGATATTTCTCGTTCCATCTGCATTGACTTTACGGCAGAGTTCCATGTTCTGTTCCGCTGCGTCTACTGCAGTATATGCAGCGCAGTGGATCACTGCATCCGGCTTTGCCTCGGTGATCACGCGGCGGCATGCCTCTGCATCGGTAATATCCATCTCATCGACATCCACACCGATGCCAGTAAGACCCTGTTTTTTCAGCTCATTCATCACGTCATAGCCAAGCTGGCCTTTAACGCCTGTCACTAATACTCTCATTATAATCTATCTCCATACATTTTTTCGAAGTACTGGCTGTACTCACCGCTTAAAATGTGTTTCCACCAGTCCTGATTGTTCAGATACCAGTCGATCGTCTGACGAATGCCGGTGTCAAAATTGTATTTCGGCTTCCAGCCAAGCTCCGTCTCGATCTTGGTCGGATCGATCGCATAACGGCGGTCATGACCCGGACGATCCTTGACGTAACGGATCAGGCTTTCCGGCTTGTCCAGCGCTTTCAGGATGGTTTTAACAACCTCCAGGTTGGTCCTCTCATTATGTCCGCCGATGTTGTAAATCTCACCGACGCGTCCCTTGTGGAGAATCAGATCGATCGCCTCACAATGATCGGATACGTGCAGCCAGTCGCGGACGTTCGCGCCGTCGCCGTATACCGGAAGTTCCTCGTCTGCCAGCGCACGGCTGATCATCAGCGGAATCAGCTTCTCCGGAAAATGATATGGACCGTAGTTGTTGGAGCAGCGGGATACTGTCACCGGAAGTCCGTAGGTTCTATGGTATGCCAATACAAACAGATCCGCACTCGCCTTGGAAGAAGAGTACGGGCTGGAGGTATGAAGCGGGGTTGTCTCCGTGAAGAAGAGATCCGGGCGGTCTAACGGCAGATCGCCGTATACCTCATCGGTCGATACCTGATGATAACGTTTAATTCCATAGGTGCGGCAGGCATCCAGCAGGGTGGTCGTTCCCATGACATTGGTACGGACAAATGCCTCCGGGTCCGTGATGGAACGGTCTACGTGGCTCTCCGCTGCAAAGTTTACAACGACATCTGGTTTTTCCTCTTCAAACAGCTTGAATACAAAGTCGCGGTCTGCGATATCGCCGTGTACAAACTTGTAATTCGGCTTATCCTCTACCGGTTTCAGTGTCTCTAAGTTACCCGCATAGGTCAGAAGATCCAGATTGATGATCTGATACTCCGGGTATTTATTTACCATATGGTGTACGAAGTTTCCGCCGATGAATCCGGCTCCGCCTGTCACGATAATCTTCATTGTTTTAACTCCTTTTAATTCTGATGTATTTTATCAACATATTTCCCATCCAGTACGTCTTTCAGATATTTGCCATACTGGTTTTTCTTGTATACCTCGTATGCCTCCAGCACTTCTTCCTTGCTGATCCAGCCGTTTAAGTACGCAATCTCCTCCAGGCACGCGATCTTGCGGTGCTGGTGGGTCTCTACTGTCTTAACGAAATTGGTTGCCTCAACTAAGGACTCATGTGTACCGGTATCGAGCCAGGTAAAGCCCTGTCCCAGAAGAATGACATCCAGATCGCCATTTTCCAGATAGATGCGGTTCAAATCGGTGATCTCAAGCTCGCCTCTGGCAGACGGTTTTAACTGTTTCGCATACTCTACTACCCGGTTGTCATAGAAATACAGACCCGTTACACAGTAATTGGACTTCGGTTTCTCCGGCTTCTCCTCGATGGAGATCGCCTTGCCCTGGTCGTCAAATTCTACGATACCGAAGCGCTCCGGATCATCGACATAGTAGCCGAATACAGTCGCGCCCTCTTTCTTGGCAGAGGCAGCACGCAGGCGTTTCACAAGTCCCTGACCCTGGAAAATATTGTCCCCCAGAATCATCGCTACGGAATCATCCCCGATGAACTCCTCGCCAATGATAAATGCCTGTGCCAGTCCATCCGGACTTGGCTGCACGGCATAGCTTAAATGTAAACCAAACTGATGTCCATCGCCCAACAATTCCTTAAAACGCGGTGTGTCATCCGGTGTCGAAATAATCAGAATATCCCGGATTCCCGCGTTCATCAGAACGGAGATCGGATAGTAAATCATCGGTTTGTCATAAATCGGAAGCAGCTGTTTGGAAGTTACGCGTGTCAGCGGGTAAAGGCGTGTGCCTGAACCGCCTGCTAAAACGATACCCTTCATATCTTGTTCTCCTCATATGTTTTATTTTCACGCCTCTTTTCTAAAAAAAGGCAGATCTCATCACTATAAGTAATATACCACATTTGCCTGCTGCTTGCAAATTTATTTGCTTTGCACTTCTTCTATGTTTACACGTTTTTTCCCTCTACTGTTCTTGCATTCTACAATCCATAAGCATCATTCATCCACTGCATACACAATCGTCCGCGCATCCGCAAATTCATAACTGCACGTCACAAAGGAATACAAGTGGGAAACCTCCTCGTCTGGCAATTCGCGAAACCGGCATCCCTCCGTCATTTCTTCTATATAAGAATGCATCTCCGACCGATCCGCAAATTCCGTCCTACGCCGTTCCCCCTGACTGCCCGCAGTGAGCGCTGCAATCAGACGGAGTGTCCGCCTTTTCCCATCTGGGAAATAGAGATAAGCCGTCCGATGCTTCTGGAAGAAATCTTCGTCTTTCAGGCGGATCAGCTCGGAAAACCGGCTTCCGTCCTTCATATGATGCCCGTAAAAAATCGAATGAAAATCCGATGCATCCGGTGCACTCTCGCAGTCCAGAAAGACAGTCCCGGCTGGATCTGGTTTTCCATCCAGCCCGATGCTGCGGTACGATTCATTGTCGGTTGTCTGGACAATCGGTTCGTCGATGTGAGTACCGGGAATGCGAATCCAGGCGATGACGTCGGCATTCTGGCATTTTAAGGCTGCGAAATCTGGCTGCCATATCGGCTCTGACGCATCTGAATCAGATTTTCCAGATAAATTCTGCTCTACATTTCCTTCAGATTGGGAATCTCTGTTTTCCGCCCTTCTAACCGCATCCCCCACACCATCCGCCAGAACCAGACATCCAATCACGATCAAAAAAGCACAGAAGATGCGGCGTGCCCAGCGGGCAGCGCCGTCTCCTGTGCGCTTCTTAGTACCCAAATTTTCCTTCCAGCGATTCATCTTCGCGGATCCAATCTTCTACATCGACTTTTCGGTACTCATTTTTCGTATCACGGATATAGACATGTTCAATTCCGGCATTGATTACCATGCGCTTGCACATCGAACAGCAGCTCGATTTTTCCACATACCCGCCGGTTCTCGCATCGACACCGGTCAGATACAGCGACGCGCCGATCATGCGCTCTCTGGAGGCACTGATCAGGGCATTGGCCTCGGCATGGACACTGCGGCACAACTCGTACCGCTCGCCGCGCGGCACATGAAGCTCCTCGCGGATGCAGCGACCGATATCGGAACAGTTTTTCCGTCCGCGCGGGGCGCCCACATAGCCGGTCGAGATAACCTCATCGTTATTCACAATCACTGCCCCGTAGTGCTTTCGCAGACAGGTACTCCGCTGCGAAACCATTTCCGCCAGATCCAAATAATAATTGACTTTATCTCTTCTTTCCATATAGGATCCCCCTTCCGTTTTCTCTAATTCTTTAGATGCCCTCATTCATCTTCGCCAGCTTCGCCGCCTGATCGGCTGCAATTAAGCTGTCAATGATCTCATACAGATCGCCGTCCATGATCGAATCGATCTTATACAAGGTCAGTTTGATGCGGTGCTCGGTCACACGTCCCTGCGGGAAGTTATAGGTACGGATCTTCTCGGAACGGTCACCGGTACCAATCTGGCTGCGGCGTTCTGCCGCTTCCTCGTTCTGGCGTCTCTCCAGCTCCAGATCATATAGCTTGGAACGCAGAAGACGGAACGCCTTTTCCTTGTTCTGTAACTGCGATTTCTCAGTCTGGCTGTAGATCACGATACCGGTCGGAATATGGGTCAGACGTACCGCGGAGTCAGTCGTGTTGACACACTGTCCACCGTTTCCGGACGCACGCATAACGTCAATACGGATATCTTTATCATCGATGACAACGTCCACATCCTCTGCCTCCGGCATCACGGCAACCGTCGCGGTCGAAGTATGGATACGTCCGCCGGACTCGGTCTCCGGCACACGCTGTACGCGGTGGACACCGCTCTCGTACTTCATCTTGGAGTAAGCGCCTTGGCCGGTAATCATGAAAACGACCTCCTTGAAGCCGCCGATTCCATTTTCACTGACGCTGACAAGCTCAGTTTTCCAGCGGTTGCGCTCTGCAAAGCGCACATACATACGGTACAGTTCGGACGCAAATAATGCCGCCTCATCGCCGCCTGCACCTGCACGGATCTCGACGATAACGTTCTTTTCATCGTTCGGATCTTTCGGAAGAAGCAGAATTTTTAATTCCTGCTCCAGATCTTCAATGCGCTTTTTCGCAGCATTTAACTCTTCCTTCGCCATCTCGCGCATCTCCTCGTCGGATTCCTCATCCAGAAGCGCCAGACTGTCCTCTACGTCCTGTTTTGCCTTCTTATACTCTTTATATGCCTCCACAATCGGAGCCAGATCCGACTGCTCCTTCATCAACTTGCGGAAACGATTTGTATCGCTTGCCACTTCCGGGCTGCCGAGCTCTTCCATCAGCTCTTCATAACGGATCAGCAAATCATCCAATCTGTCAAACATGATATCCTCCTCTATCGTCTAACGGTTCCACCGTGCCTTTACCACTCGATCCAGCCCCGGCTCATCCTTTATCACTTCTATCTCCCGATACCCGGCGATGGTCAGTATCCTGCTGACCGCCCCCGCCTGGTCATATCCTATCTCAAAATATACGCAGCCGCCCTTGTTCAGATGTTTGCTGCACTCCAGCGCCAGAACCCGGTAAAAATACAGACCGTCCTCGCTGCCGTCCAGCGCCAGCCGCGGCTCATGGTCGCGTACCTCCGGTTCCAGACTGTCGATCACCGCCGATGGGATATACGGCGGATTCGACACAATCACATCGTACATGACATCCGCCTCCACCGCCTGAAACAGATTGCTCTGCAAAAGTGTCAGGCTGTGTTCCTCGATCTCTGCCTGCAGGCGCGGTCCCTTTGCCAGCCACGTTTTCAGGCGGATGCACCACGGATCCTCCGATACCTGAAACGATTCTGACCGCGCAGTTCCCTTCTGAATCAAAAAGAGACGTCTCGCATTTTTCTTTGCCACGCGCAGCGCCGCCTCGGAAATATCCACCGCCGTCACGTTCTGGTAGCCGCCAAGCACGGCAAGGCTGATCGCGATACAGCCGGATCCGGTACACATATCCAAAAGTTTCAGATCCTTTTCCGGGTAATCCCGAAGAACCCGCTCAACTAACGTCTCCGTATCCTGGCGCGGAATCAGGACATTTTCATCGACAGAAAATGTCATTCCCATAAAATCCTGCATTCCCAGAATCTGCTGCAGTGGAATGCGCTCTGCCCGTTTCTGAAGCATTTCCTGATAGCGCCCATAGCCCTTTTCCAGGCGTTCCGCATGGATCGGACGGTTCTGATCCAGATAATAATGCACCCGGTCAATCCCGAACGCCGCTTCCATCAGATACCAGGCATCCGTTCCTGCGTCCGGCACACCCGCCTCACTTAAGCGCGCGCCGCCCTCATCCAACAGTTCTCTCCAGGTCAGGTCTGTTCTTCCGTTTTCCTCGCTCATCGACTCATCCCCTCTGTCATACCGTGTTCTATTTATGACTCTTCCAGCTGCTTTTCCCAGCCTGGGAAATTCTCCGTCAGGTATTCTCTCCAGTCAAAAACTGCCTCGGTCGCCGCGATCGCCACCTCAATCATCGAGTCATCCGGCTCCTTCGTCGTCAGACCCTGCATCCACATACCCGGACGGCTCACCAGATCCATAAACTTCGAATTGCTCCGTCCGGCGCACTGCAATACCTCATATGATATACCCGCAATGACCGGAACCAGAATAATACGGCTCAGCATCCGCATCCAAATCGTATCGACCCGGATCACCATAAACATCAGAATACTGATCACCATGACAATCAATATGAAACTGGTACCACAGCGCTTGTGCTCCTTCGAGCTCTCGCGCACATATTTTACCGTCAGCGGATGTCCGTGTTCCACACAGTTGATGCACTTGTGCTCCGCCCCGTGGTACATAAATGTCCGCCGGATGTCCTCCATCCGCGAAACGAGTTTAATATAGATAATAAAAATCGCGATCCGGATCACACCTTCCAGCACTGCCATCAGATGATCCGATGTGATAACTCCCTTAAACAGGTTCGCAATTCCCAGCGGCAGGAGCATAAAAATACCAATTGCCAGGATAAACGAAATTACCAGAACAGCTGCCATGATCGCACTCTCCAGCTTCTCGCCGAACACACGATCTAAAAACTGTTCGAATTTTCCCGGCTCTGCATCCTCGTCATCTTCAAAAAAGCTGGCGGAATACGACAGACTCCGCATGCCGATGATCATCGAATCTGCAAACCGGAACACGCCGCGCACAAACGGGAGCTGTAAAATCTTCGCTTTTTTCGTGATACTCTGGTATGTGTCTTTTTTTACTTCTATCTCTTTGTCAGGCCGGCGGACTGCCACTGCATAGTCCTCACCTTTCATCATCATGATGCCTTCAATTACCGCCTGACCGCCAATTCCTGAATACTTCATGCTGTCCTTTCAAAATAAAAAAAGAAGAAAACAAAAAGGCTGAGTTTAATGTCGCCACTAAAACCCAACCTTTACATGGTTCAAACTTATTTGCCTGCGTTGATGCCGTACTTGCGGTTGAACTTATCGATACGTCCGCGGGCAGCGGCTGCTTTCTGCTGGCCTGTGTAGAATGAATGACACTTGGAGCAAACCTCTACGTGGATGTCTTTCTTGGTAGAACCAGTTACGAACTCGTTACCACAGTTGCAAACTACTTTTGCCTGATAATAGGCTGGATGGATTCCTTCTCTCATTTCTTTCACCTCTCTGAATTTTTCATTGCGATTTCCGACCGCTTTTTTAATTGCAAGCCGTCTTAAAACGGCTCTATATAAAGCTCCGCACATCCAGGCACGCTATTCCATCATTTAAGCGTTCCTTCCACTCGTAAGGACGACTCACGCAGATGTCAGAACTACCGTCTGTTAATACAGCCTTATAATTATATCATGGTGTGTACTTTTTAGCAAGCAATTTTATCTATTTTTCAATACTATTTTTCTTCTTACAGTCCTGTTTTCCTGCCTGGAAGAAAGTCCTCACAGATGCGCTATTGATGAAACATGATTTTTAGTAAAATGCCCCCTTTTTCCGCGTGATCTCCACAAATTCCGCATTGTTCTTCGTCTTGGCAAACAGATCCAGGATTCGCTCGACGGTATCCTCCGGTTTCTGCGTGTTGGTCGCCTTGTGGACGATATCGACCGCTTCCGCCTCGGCGGACGAAAGAAGCAGATCATCTCTTCGCGTACCGGAACGCAGGATATCGATCGCCGGGAAGATGCGCTTCTCGGAAAGTTTGCGGTCAAGCACCAGCTCCATGTTGCCGGTTCCCTTAAATTCCTCGTAAATAACATCGTCCATACGGCTGCCCGTCTCAATCAGCGCGGTCGCCAGAATCGTCAGGCTGCCGCCCTCGCGTATATTCCTCGCCGCACCGAAGAAGCGCTTCGGCATATGCAGCGCTGCCGGATCCAAACCACCTGAAAGAGTTCGTCCACTCGGCGGAACCACCAGATTGTAAGCCCTCGCCAGACGGGTGATACTGTCTAAAAGAATCATAACGTCCCTTCCGTGCTCGACAAGGCGCTTCGCCCGTTCTACTACCATCTCCGACACACGTTTATGACGCTCCGGCAGCTCGTCAAACGTCGAATAGATGACCTCGACATTTTCTCCCGTTACCGTCTCACGGATATCTGTCACCTCCTCCGGACGCTCATCGATCAGAAGGATGATCAGGTGCATTTCTGGATGGTTCTTTGTGATGGTCGTCGCCACCTGCTTTAACAGGGTGGTCTTTCCGGCTTTTGGCGGGGATACGATCATGCCTCGCTGTCCTTTTCCGATCGGGGACAGCAGATCCATCACGCGCATCGCCATGGAAGTCTTAACCCCCGGATATTCCAGGTGCAGACGTTCATTTGGGAAAATTGGCGTCAGATTTTCAAAATTCGGGCGTTTTTCCACCACGCTGGTCGGGTATCCATTGACCGAATTAATATATAATAATGCGGCAAATTTCTCCGTCGCCGACTTTACACGACGGCTTCCGCGCACGATATCACCAGTTTTCAGATTAAAACGACGGATCTGGGACGGCGCCACATAGACGTCATTTTCACCCGGCAGGAAGTTTTCACAACGGATAAATCCAAATCCATCCGGCATAACCTCCAGGATTCCGTTCGCCTCGATGCCGCTGTCCAACTCCTGAAATTCATTTTTCAGATCCTCCATGCGTGCATTTTCCACCTCGGTACGGGTGCTTTCCATCTGCTGCACCGGCGCGGTACGTTCCGGCTGACTGTACTCGGAGGCTGCTTCTGCCATCTGCGGTGCCGGTGCGGTATGTTCCGGCTGGCTATACTCGGTTCTTGCGCTCATCGCTTCATTGTAATTGTTACGCGGCACATAGGAATTTCTCTGATACCCCTCTCGCTGCGTGTACTCGCGTCTGCGGTTATCCTGATAACGGGTATTATTATTCTCACGGCGTGTATAGGAGCCGTATTCATTCCGGCGGTATCCGCCTTCGCTGCGGCGCTCATAGCTGGAATTCTGCCCTCCCGCAGCCCGTTCTCCGTTGGCAGATCTCCGCGGCTGCGAATACGTCTGTGCCGATGTATTCTGCCCTGCATCCGTTCTGCGCGGCTGCACGTGCATTTCCGTACTCTCTGTCGGTTCCGCCGATCCAGCCGGATGCTCACTGACAGAAGCCTGGGGCGTTTCTTCTTTCTGTCCCCCTTCCGCCGGCTTCTCAAGTTCGCACAGCCTGTCTATGATCTCCGCCTTTTTCAGGGTGCTGATCCCCTTTAACCCCTGTGCCTTCGCCATTTCCCGAAGCTGCACCAGAGGGAGTGTCTTTAATTTTTCTCTCATATAATTCTCCTTACCCTGTTTAATTGTGTCATATTCTCTGGGATTCAAAAATCAGAAATAAGAAACGTGTGGATGTCTTCCAGGTACTTACACGAAACCGGACAGGCAGATACCTGCCCGGCATACCTTTTTAACATAGCCTTTTATGCTGTGACTGCTCTTTATCCTGCAGCCACCTTGGTTTTATTATAAACGGTTTTCATAAAAATTCAAGTAAACATTTTCTTCATACATATCAATTCAGGAACATAGTAACTGTTCACAGGTAGGAATTTTCTGAACTGAAAATTCCGTACGATAAAGTTCCGGCAGAAGATTTTGCCGATTTGGAATGCGTAGCATCGGCAAAATCCCGTTGCTGGGCACACGTGTGTGAACAGTAACGGAACATATGAAAATTGTTTTCCATCTCAAATCAAAATCCATCTGAAAAGAAGCTTTTCTCATTCAGAGCCCCTCAGGAAGTGCAGCCACTCCCCAATCTTCTTCTCATACCCATTTTCTGACGGGCGGTAAAATGTGCTGCCCTCCAGTCCATCCGGCAGGTACTGCTGCTTCACATAATGGTTCGGATAATCATGTGCATACTTGTACCCGTCGCCATGCCCCAGCTTCTCCGCCCCGCTGTAATGGCAGTCGCGCAGATGGGACGGCACCGTAAAGTTGCCCTTTAACCTGACCGCCTCCTGTGCCTCATCGACCGCCACATACGCCGCGTTGCTCTTCGGCGCGCTCGCCACATAGGTAGCCGCCTGCGACAGGATAATCCGCGCCTCCGGCAGACCAATCCGCTCCACTGCCAGCGCCGCGCTGACCGCAACCTGAATCGCCTGCGGATCCGCATTGCCGACATCCTCCGATGCACAGATCATGATACGCCGCGCAATAAATTTGATATCCTCGCCTGCATCCAGCATCTTCGCCAGATAATAAACTGCCGCATCCGGATCGGTACCGCGCATACTCTTGATAAACGCTGAGATCGTATCGTAATGGTTGTCCCCCGTCTTGTCATACTTCACGGCACGGCGCTGGATGCACTCCTGTGCTACATCGAGTGTGATGTGAATCAGGCCATCTTCACTCCGTTCCGTTGTGAGAATACCAAGCTCGATCGCATTGAGCGCCGCGCGCGCGTCTCCGCCTGCCATATCGGCCAGAAAATCGAGCGCCTCGTCCGTCGCCTCCGCGCGATAGCTTCCCATACCCTTTTCCTTGTCATGGAGCGCCCGCTCTAAAAGCTCGCGGATATCCGCATTTTCCAACGGTTTCAGCTCAAAAATACGGGATCGGGAAATCAGCGCTCCGTTGACCTCAAAATACGGATTCTCCGTCGTCGCACCAATGAGCAGAATCGTACCATCCTCAACAAACGGCAGAAGATAGTCCTGCTGCCCCTTATTAAAGCGGTGAATCTCGTCGATAAACAGGATCGTGCGCTTTCCGTACATCCCCAGTGCATCCTTGGCATCCTGCACGACCTGTTCCATATCTTTTTTCCCCGCCACCGTCGCGTTGAGCTGCTCAAAACGCGCGCTCGTCGTGTTGGCAATCACGCGCGCCAGCGTCGTTTTGCCCGTTCCGGGCGGTCCGTAAAAAATCAGCGATCCGAGCTTATCCGCCTGGATCGCCCGGTACAAAAGCTTATCCTTTCCTATGATATGCTTCTGTCCCACCACCTCGTCAAGCGTGGACGGGCGCAGCCTGGATGCCAGCGGTGCCTCCTGCTCGATCGTATTTTTCCGCATATAATCAAATAAATCCATCGTATCCTCTCAATCAATCAGACATTCTTCTATTGTAACAAAAGTATATCCCTCCGCCGTCAATGTGTCAATCGTTTCAAGCGCTGCATCGACCGAAGTCTGATATGCATCATGCATCAGCACCACCGTGTGAACCGCCGCATTTTTACAGATATGCTTCACAATCCGCGCCGTATTCCGGCTTTTCCAATCCAGCGTATCGACGTCCCAGAACACCGGCGTCATCGACACTCTCTCCTGAAGCTCCGTACTCCATGAACCATACGGCGGACGTATGTATTCCGGACGTTTTCCCGTGACCGCCTCGATCCAATCGGCCGTCTCCCGAATCTCCTCCACGCTCTTTTCAATCGGCTGGCGCGCCAGATCCACATGTGCCATGCAGTGAACCCCGATGAGATGACCGTCTTTAGCCATCTGTCGCACCAGTTCCTCATTACCCGGAATATTTTCCCCGACCAGAAAAAAAGAGGCTTTCACGCCCCTCTCGCGCAAGCCGTCCAGCAGCTTTTTCGTGTACACCCTGTGCGGTCCGTCGTCGAAGGTCAGCGCCAGCTCCCCGCCGGAAAAGCATTCCAGGGAGGAAACCGTCTGGTCCGCCTGCTCCACTTCCGCCAAATCTTCCCACTGCATCCCCACTGCCAGCCTGCACACGATTCCTAAGAAACACAGATCCAGCAGCACTGCCGTGCACAGGCAGAGCAGTTTTTTCCTCATGGAACCCTTATTTTGAATGATCCGATTTACCATTTTAGACGTGTCAGCCCTGAACTGTGACAGGGCATCCCCTTTATATTTGCGTTTCCGCTTCCATGTATTATATGAACGCAAAAAAGGATCCAGACCTCCGCATTTCTGTCAGGTCTGAATCCTCTTTTTCTATTTAATGTGCTCTCGGAATCTTTCCGCCAGCCGCAAAAGCAAGTGCAGGAACGACTCCGAGCGTACATTTTAACCTACTAGCGCCGAAATACCAAAGTAGGACAGCACCACGATACCAAGCACAATCCGATAATATCCGAAAAACTTGAAATCATGCTTGCGGACATATCCCATTAGGAACTTGATCGAGTACACGGACACGCCAAATGCGACCACCATACCAAGAACCAGATAAATGAACTCCGCGAAAGAAAATCCGCCGCCCTGAATGAAAAATTTCACAATCTTTAAAAAACTCGCACCGAACATAACCGGAATCCCAAGGAAGAATGAAAATTCTGCCGCCGCCGGACGTGAACAGCCGATCAGCATCGCGCCCAGAATCGTCGCGCCCGAACGGGAAGTACCCGGAATCATCGCCAGCACCTGGAAACAGCCGATCAGCGCCGCTGTCTGGAACGAAATCTGCGTCACGCGCTCAATCGGAAAATGACGGTGCACGTTTCGATTTTCCAGTACGATAAACAAAACGCCGTAGAGAATCAGCATCGCTGCTACGACATAGCCGTTCATCAGCTTATCCATGAAATGGTCAAGCGGAAGCCCAATCACTGCTGCCGGAATGCAGGCTATAATAATTTTTATCCACAAACGGATTGTACCGCGCTTCTGCGCCATCGATTTGTGCGGTGAAAACGGATTCAATTTATTGAAATACAGCACCATAACCGCCAGAATCGCACCCAGCTGGATGACAACCATAAACACTTCCCGGTACGCCTCGCTGACATCCAGATGGATGATCTCATCCACCAGAATCATATGCCCGGTACTGCTGATCGGAAGCCATTCCGTGAAACCTTCCACGATTCCCAGTACAATTACTTTTAAAATCTCAACAAAACTCATGTCTGCTCCTTCCTACACGTTTTCTATCTGCCAGTCGATCGGGGCAACACCATGTTTTTTTAAAAATTCATTGGTCTTGCTGAATGGGCGGCTGCCGAAAAATCCGCGGTACGCAGACAGCGGGCTCGGATGCGGTGCTTCGAGAATCAGATGCTTCGGATTATTAAGCATCGATTTCTTCGCTTGTGCCGGACGTCCCCACAGAATAAATACCATCGGACGGTCCTGCTCATTTAAGATCTTGATCGCAGCGTCCGTAAACTCCTCCCAGCCGATTCCACGGTGGGAATTAGCCTGATGCGCGCGGACGGTCAGAACTGTGTTCAGCAGCATGACTCCCTGCTTCGCCCATTTCGTCAGATAGCCATTGTTCGGGATGTAACAGCCGAGATCATCGTGCAATTCCTGATAAATATTCACCAGGGACGGCGGGATTTCCACATCCGGCTTTACCGAAAAGCAAAGCCCATGCGCCTGTCCCGGACCATGGTAGGGATCCTGACCTAAAATAACCATCTTTACCTCGGAAAGAGGGGTAAAATCAAATGCATTGAAAATATCATTCGCATCCGGATATACAACATGCGTCTCATATTCCCGTTTCACAGTATCGTATAACTTTCTGTAATATGGCTTTTTAAACTCTCCGCTGAGCGGAGCCAGCCAGTCATTACTGATTGCTCCCATTGCCCTATCCTCTCGTCCATGTCATTTTCTGTCGTTTTCTGTCAAACGATGGTTCCATTTTAGCACAATCGAAGCGGTTTCTCAAGTTTTGCTTTCCAAATGTCCCCTCCGCAGATAAGTGGACGTTACTGTTCACGCATACGTGCCCAGTAACTAAGCGGACTCTCAATCGCAGGAAGCAAAATTGCGGATAAAGCCGACCGAATTCTGCGGAATCGATACGGTCCTCTCCTGAATATCTCCGACAATCTGGTAAAACTTCTGGTTTATCCGATACATATGCGATTTGCGGTTAAAAAAGACCGTCTTTTCAAAGGGCCAGCGGATGACGGTCGGCGTCTTGAAATCCACTCCCAGCTCAAGAATCAGAAGCGCATGGTTTAAGGTTCCAGCCAGCCATTCCCGGTAGAGATTCCAGCTTTTCAAATAACCTTCCTCGATATACGGATTCGCCAGAACTGTGTTTTCTGTCAGCGGCGCCCCACAGTGCGGGCAGATACCATCCGCCACCTCGCCGCGCTCCCAGATATCCTTCGTACAGCCTTTCGAACACTGAAGCCAGTTCACATTACCGCACGGCGCCGTGATTTTCGTCTCATCCAACGGGCTTTCAAAGATGCGCGCATCCTTTGCGGTTGTCACGATAAAATAATCCTTCCCCTCTGTCATCGATGCCAGCGCCCGGTATGCCTCCTGTACCTCCGCGCCTCCCGCCTTCTCCCATTCGCTTCCAAGCCCAATCAGCAGAAATTCGCACGCCTTAAGCCGTTCCCGAAGCGTTTTAAGTTCCTCATCTGCTGCCGTTTCATTTCTTGTCTTCTCTGCCATCTTGATTTGATTCCCCCGTTTAAAAAAGAGTCTGCATCTTCGCGGAGCGTTTTTTATTTCATAGGACGCAATTTCCCATGAAATAAAAAGAGCCCGGCATGCGCTCACGCACACGCCAGACTCTCCATCTGTAATGCAATTAGCTCTATGCGAAATTACTTAAATTACTTTAAGGTAACTTTAGCGCCTTCAGCCTCTAATTTAGTCTTGATCTCCTCAGCCTCTTCCTTGGAAGCGCCAGCCTTAACTACCTTCGGAGCACCGTCAACTACTTCCTTAGCCTCTTTCAGACCAAGACCTGTAGCTTCACGAACTACCTTGATAACTTTAACTTTGTTCGGGCCAACCTCTGTCAGCTCTACGTCGAACTCAGTCTTCTCTTCTGCTGCCTCAGCTGCACCTGCTGCTGCTACAACAACGCCTGCTGCTGCGGATACACCGAACTCTTCCTCGCAAGCTTTTACTAAATCGTTTAACTCTAATACGGATAATTCTTTGATTGCCTCAATGAACTCAGCTGTTGTTAACTTTGCCATTTTAATATTCCTCCTGTGATTGAATTTTAAATCGACCTTATGCGGCCTCTTGCTTTACTATGCGGCTCTCACGCACCTTACACCCTGCTTTGCAGGTAAGGGTCTTATGCCTCCTGCTGCTCTGCGATCTGTTTGATAACACGAGCGAAGTTTGTGATCGGAGACTGCATGCTTCCAAGAAGTTTTCCAAGAAGAACTTCTCTGGACGGGATGGTTGCGATAACCTGCATGCCCTTTGCATCGTAGTAAGTATCCTCTACAACGCCGCCCTTGATCTCAAGCTTGTCTGCTTTTTTAGCGAACTCAGCTAAAATTCTTGCCGGAGCTGTAGCATCCTCTTTGGATACAGCCAGAGCGGTCGGACCCTCCAGATTCGGCTCCAGAGCCTCGAACGCGGTACCCTTAGCAGCGAAACGAATCATGGTGTTCTTATATACTTTATAAGTAACACCAGCTTCTCTTAACTGCTTACGGAGCTGTGTGTCCTGCTCAACTGTCAGTCCACGGTAGTCAACTACTACTGCGCCCTTAGCGCCGTTGAATAATTCTGCGATTTCAGCAACAACCGGCTGCTTTAATTCAACTTTTGCCATGATTGGTTTACCTCCTGTTTTATTTCTATAACCGCCTGGTAAACGTTTTCTGTAAAATAAAATCCCTCCGTCACTCGCAGGACAGGGGGATAGAAATATACAACGATATCAGTTCCCTCGGCAGGCGTATTAACCTTATGCCTTTCGGCACCTGCTGTCTTCGGCAGTTAAACACGATAAATACTATAACATAGAAGTCAAGGGTTGTCAATAGACCTATTAACTTTTTTTATTTTTTAAAAATGCAGCCGCAACCTCCATATCCTCCGGCGTTGTCACCTTGATATTCCGGTAAGAACCTTCGGTCAGGCGTACCTTGTGATCGGTCATCGTCTCGACCACCATCGCATCATCCGTCACTCCCTGCTGGTACTCTTCCCGACTCATCATCTTGTCATACGCCGCGCGGATCAGCGGGTAAGTAAATCCCTGCGGTGTCTGAATCATCCAGACATGCGCCCGTTCCGGCGTCACAGAGGCAAATCCGTCCGCATCCGCCAGTTTGACCGTATCCTTTGACGGCATGCCTGCCACTGCTGCGCTATAACTTCGTATATCTGATACGATACGTTCAATCATCGGCTCGTCCACAAACGGACGCGCCCCGTCATGAATCAGGACGCAGTCCCCCTCCCCATAGGAAAACTGGCTGCCGAGCGCCTTTAAACCCTCGTAGACCGAATGGTAGCGCTCTTTTCCGCCCGCAACGATAGCGCGCACCTTGGAAAATCCATATTTTCCTACAATCTCGTCCCGGCAGTACGCGATCTCATCCGCCCCGGTCACCAGAATCACATCATCGACCCGGCTCTCCTCAAACGCGTGAAGTGCATACCAGATGACCGGCTTTTCCTCCAGAAGGAGAAACTGCTTCTGAATCTTGCTTTTCATCCGTTTTCCCTGTCCGGCTGCCAGAACGATAGCGGCGGTGCGGGTCGGATGCGGTGTAATTTTCTCTTTCCCAAATTGATCCAATGTATGTTCCATCTCGTTTCTCCTCCATGCCAGAACAATCTCTTAAAACACTCTTTTTCCACCTTTTGTCAAATCAATATTTTTAAAAAACTAACCGCAAAACAATTCTTCCTGAAAAAATTTGTATTATCTCTCGCCCAGCTTCAAATTCGGCACCGCATTCAGATCCCAGCCTGCGCGCGCGCCCTTCTTATATTCATAGTACGCCGCCGCGCCGATCATCGCCGCATTGTCCGTACAGAAGATCGGTGACGGATGGAAGAACTGGATGCCCGCCTCTTTACAGGCCTTCTCCATGCCCGCCCGGAGAGCGGAGTTGGATGCCACACCGCCGGCGATCGCCACGCGCTTATAGCCGTGCTGTTTCGCCGCCTCGATCGTGCGCGATACCAATACTTCCACAACCGCATTCTGGAACGAAGCCGCCAGATCCGGCACGTTGATCTCCTCGCCCATCATTTTCGCATGGTTAATATAATTTAAGACCGCCGATTTTAAGCCGCTGAAGCTGAAATCATATGGATTGTCGCCCACTTTTGCCCGTGGAAACTCAATCGCATGTGGATTCCCCTCTTTTGCCGCCTTATCGACCTTCGGGCCGCCCGGATAACCGAGCCCGACCGCGCGTGCCACCTTGTCAAAGGCCTCGCCTGCTGCATCGTCTCGGGTGCGTCCCAGAATCTCAAATTCGCCATAATCTTTCACAATCACCAGATGTGTATGTCCGCCTGACACGATCAGGCACATGAACGGCGGTTCCAGATCCGGATTTTCGATGAAATTTGCCGATACGTGCCCCTCGATATGGTGTACGCCGACCAGCGGCTTCTTCGCCGCATACGCGAGTGCTTTGGCTTCCGCCACACCGACCAAAAGCGCGCCAACCAGCCCTGGACCGTAGGTAACTGCAATCGCCGTCACCTCCTCCAGACTCATATGTGCCTCTGTCAGCGCCTCTTCAATAACCTGGTTGATCTTCTCGATATGCTTTCTCGACGCAATCTCCGGCACAACGCCGCCAAACAGCGTGTGAAGATCGATCTGGGAAGATATGATATTGGAAAGAACGGTACGTCCGTTTTTCACGACTGAAGCTGCCGTCTCATCACAGGAACTCTCGATTGCAAGAATGTAAACATCTTCTGATGGGTGTCCGTTTTCTGTATCACGCACGGAAATCTCTGCCCCCGATACCGGAGCTTTCCCTGATCCCCGTTCCAATGCTCCTGAAACTGGCATTTCCATCCGTTCTTCCTTCTTTTCTTCTATATTCTCTCTCTTTTCTTCCGTCTGCATCGCCCTTACTCCTCATCAAATCCCAGCTCTGCCGTCCAGCCATCGCGGGCGGCTTTCGCTCTCGGGAATATCTCACGCACTTTATCCATATAATCATCCGGACGGATGAGCGACGGGCTGTAATGAGTCAGCCACATTTCCTTCGGCTGGGCCTCCTTCGCCAGGTGCGCCGCCTCCTGGAATGTCATATGCTTGTATTCTCTCGCCTTGGCTTCTTTCCCGTCCTCGCCGTACATGCCTTCACAGATAAACAGATCCGCATCCTTCGCGTACTCCGCAATTACCGGAAGCGGTCTCGTATCGGTACAGTATGCCACCTTGATTCCCTTCCGGTCACCTCCGAGCACCATATCCGGTGTCAGCGTTCTGCCTTCCTCCTCGATCGTCTCCCCCTTCTGCAGACGGCTCCAGAACTTCTGCGGAATCTCCTGCGCCCGCGCGCGTTCCACATCGAACCGTCCCTTTCTCGGAATCGAAATCGAGTACCCATAACAGGTCACATTATGGTTGACCCGGTACGCATCGATCACATACGGTCCAATCTGAAGCTGCTGTCTCGGCTCCGTCAGCTCGATAAACTCAAGCGGAAACGGCAGTTCCGGCGCGATCGTCCGCAGTGCCGTCACCACGCGTTCCAGTCCCTTCGGTCCAATCATCGTGATCGGCTCTGTCCGCTCCGCATTTCCCATCGTCAACAAAAGTCCCGGCAGACCGCTGATATGATCCGCGTGATAATGTGTAAAACAAATCACATCCACCGGCTTCGGGCTCCAGCCCTTTTCCTTCAACGCAATCTGCGTGCCTTCCCCGCAGTCTATCAGCAAATTGCTGCCCGAGCAGCGGACCATCAAAGCCGTCAGCCACCGATACGGCAGCGGCATCATCCCGCCCGTTCCCAGCAAACATACATCTAACATGAAACATCCTCTTTTCTATTAAATAAATGATTCATAATAAATCTTTTTAATTAAAAGTCATGCAAAAAGCTGTCAAAACAGCTTTCCCCCTAACTCCCATATCATTTAATAATATCATAAAGAAATACTATGTTGCAAGCCAGAAATTCAGCAATCCAATTCACAGGAGAGACGCAGATGGCGCACCGCCTGTCCCGCGTTTCTCCGTCCTCCTCACGACTCTACAATAGTTCCGTCCTCTCCTCCTTATCTGCCTCAATCAGAAATTCCCGCGTCACTCCATCATAGCACTCCTCGCACAGATCAAAATGATGCACCTCCCCATCTTTCTCCGAAAAATAGTCCCATGCCACATCAAAATGCGCCGCTCCTTCGCGCAGAATGCCTTCTTTCACCGCCAGCTTCTTTCCGCACCGGTTGCAGACAACCGACAGAAGAATGCCGCTCTCTCCATATTTTCTCATGCTCTCCTCGCCTTTCTCTTCTATATACGCAAAATGGAGAAGCCATGTCCTCCACAGCTTCTCCATCATTATACTGTTTTTTATACCGGTTTTTAAGCGGAAAGTGCTGGAAATACTTACAGTACCTTATATCCCTTCGATGTCAGGCAGATGCTGACCTCCCTCACATCGTCCGTGTGAAGCACCATAACCGGCTTGCCAGAATCACGATTGAAGGAGAGATACAGGTAATCCACATTGATATTGCTCTCTTCGAGGGAAATTAACAGACGGTTGAGTGCTCCGACCTCGTCATCCAGTTCGACGCCAAGCACCTCTGTCAGACGGCAGAGATAACCAGCTTCCGCCAGCACTTTCTCCGCGTGCTCTGGATTAGAAACAACCATACGGATAATACCGTACTCCGCACTGTCATTCGTGATCGAACCCCAGATGTTAATATTCTCCTTCTGAAGAAGGGATGTAATATTCTGTAAACGTCCTTTCTTATTCTCTGCAAAAATAGATACCTGACTCAGCATATGAACCTCCTACCGTTCTTTTCTTTTAATTTAACACTGTAAAGTGTTACGCTTTTATCTGTTAAACAGTATACTCATTTCCATTTCATCTGTCAATGCTTTTTCCGCTTCTTTTCCAATAAATCAGCGCATCTTCCGTCGGCCCGCTGTAATAATTCTTCCGAACCGCCTCTTTCTGAAAGCCATACGCCTCATACAGCGCAATCGCCGGGGCATTGGATGCACGCACCTCCAAGGTGATATCCTCGACGTTTTCTTCCTCTGCTTCCCTTAACAGCCGTTCCATCAGAAGCCGCCCATAGCCGCGCCCCCGGCACGCGCCGTGAACCGCGATCCGCATCAGCTCGCCTTCCCCGGCAATGACGCGGAAATTGCTGTAGCCACGGACGGTTTCATCCTCTTTCAGCACCCAGGTTTTATCCCAGCTGCTCGTCAGCAGATCCTGTAAAAGCTTCTCCGACCATGCATCCGAAAAGCATTCCAGTTCCAGTGCCCGGACAGCAGGAAGATCCCCCGGCTGAAAATCCACTATCTGAACACGAAGCTCTTTTTGCGTTCCCGTTCCTGCCGCCATTATTTCTTCTCCACGACCACAATACCGGCTGCCAGCTTATCCATCTCGCCCTGGCGCTCTGCGACCTCGCGCTCGCGCTCCGCCTGCGATTTCCGCAGATAATCCGGCTTGTGCTCGGCTGCCGTCTCGGTCTTTCCCTCTGCCAGATACACTGCGCCAAGCGCTGCCACCGCCGAAGCTCGCTGACGGCTCGCCTGTGCCGGTGCAAACGAATACGGCACCTTCATCTCTTCCTCGATCACCACCCGGTTGACCGGCACACCGTCCCCCAGGAAAATCACGCGCTCGCCGCGCTCATTTAACTCGGCAATCAACGCATGGATATCCGTAATGTACTGTTCTTTCACAATCTCGAACTTCTCTTCATACCGATAGAGTCCCGTGTACACCTGCTGCCGTCTCGCATCCAGCATCGGGCAGATGAGCGCCGAAGCCCCGTACAGACAATATCCCATCGCATCCATCGTCGGCACATGGATCAGCGGCTTCCCAAGCGCCAGTCCCAGTCCTTTCGCTGTCGCAGAGCCAATCCGAAGCCCCGTAAAAGAGCCCGGACCGCCGGATACTGCGATTGCATCGATGCTTTCCAACGGCACCTCCAGCATTTTCACAATCTCATCAATCATCGGAAGAAGTGTCTGCGAATGCGTTTTTTTCAGATTCACCGTATATTCCGCCGTGATCACATCATCCGTAACAATAGCAACCGATGCCACCAGGGATGCGCTTTCGATTCCCAAAATTCTCATTTTCTCTTTCCTCCTGTCGCCGGCTACTGCTCGTTTACTGAAATTTTCCGGTAATCAAAGCCCTTTTCCAGATCCTTTTCAATCGTGATCTGGATCGGATGTTCCGGCAGGATCTCGCGGATGCGCTCCGACCATTCGATCAGGCAGATACCCTCGCCGTAGAAATAGTCCTCATAGCCAATCTCATCCATCTCGTCCACATCGCCGAGACGATATACATCAAAATGGTAAAGCGGCAGGCGCCCATCGTCGTACTCCTGCACGATCGTGAAAGTCGGGCTGTTGACCGGTTCCTGAATTCCAAGTCCCGCGGCAAACCCCTGCGTAAAAACCGTCTTTCCTACGCCCAGATCACCATTCAAACAATACACCTGCCCTGCCTGCGCTTCCATTCCAAGCTTTTTTCCAAACGCATACGTCTCTTCCGGGCTGTTTGTTTCTATCATCATGCTCGAATTCCTCTTCTCTTTTCCTGCGGCAGATTTCTTGTAAGCATACTGAGAAAAATCTGCTCCTCCGAACCTCTGAACACGCGCTTCGGCATCAGGTACGCCTTGTCTCGACCCAGGTAAAGCACATATATTCCCGCGATCTTTTTCACTTTTACCAGCTTATCCCAGCTGATCTCACCCTTGCCGTTCGCCTGGCGGGCACGGATGCCCTCGTCTCCAATGTGAAATACAATCTCAGCTCCCGTTTTCGCATCCCGGGCGGTGCGCTCTGCCTGTTTCCAGATTGCAAAAATCTGAAAGCCTGTCAAGGCAATCACTCCCAGAATCACCAGATTCGTCACCTGCGTTCCCAGACGTTCCTCGCTGGCTGCCGCTGCAATAATAACGAGCACCGTCAGTATGATGCATCCGATTCCACGCAGTCCCGCCCAGAAATTGTACATCGAATAAATAAAAATCTCTTTTGGCTGTATTTTTACACGTAAGTCCATTTTATCTTCTCCCTAATTTTCTATGCCTTATCCGCCGCCCCATTCCAGTCGGCGGTCCTGCATCCTATAACCAACGGCTGAATCTGCCGCAGCTTACTTCGTCTCCCGGATTTTCATCGTCAGCGAAATGCGCTTTTTCGCCACATCAACCGCCAGCACCTTGACCTCCACGATGTCCCCGACGCTGACCGCCTCCAGCGGATGCTTAATATAGCGGTCTGTCATCTGGGACACGTGAACCAGACCATCCTGATGCACGCCGATATCCACAAACGCGCCGAAATCAATGACATTCCGCACAGTTCCTTTTAAAATCATACCCGGCTTCAAATCCTTGATTTCCAGCACATCCGTGCGGAGAATCGGCTTCGGCATCTCCTCACGCGGGTCGCGCGCCGGTTTTTCCAACTCGCTCACGATATCAAGTAAGGTCGGCTCGCCGATCGAAAGCTCTTTTGCCAGCTTTGCCGTATCCGCGATCTCATTGCGGATATTGCGGATGCCGCCCGCCGCGATCTCCTTCGGATCATGTCCAAGCTGCTTTAAAAGTGCCTCCGCTGCTTTATAGCTCTCCGGGTGCACACTCGTCGCATCGAGAGGATTCTTGCCGCCCTGAATCCGCATAAATCCGGCGCACTGTTCATACGCCTTCGGTCCCAGCTTCGCCACCTTCAAAAGCTCACGGCGCGTTGAAAATGCGCCATTCTCCTCCCGGTATGCCACGATATTTTTCGCGATCGTCTTGTTAATGCCGGAAATATAGGCGAGCAGCGGCGCCGATGCCGTATTCAGATCCACGCCGACCTTATTTACGCACGTTTCCACCACGCCCTGCAGCGCCTCGCTTAAATTTTTCTGGTTCATATCATGCTGGTACTGGCCGACTCCAATGGATTTCGGATCAATTTTTACCAGCTCCGCCAGCGGATCCTGCAGGCGTCTCGCGATCGATGCCGCACTTCTCTGTCCGACGTCAAACTGCGGAAATTCCTCCGTCGCCAGCTTACTCGCCGAATAAACCGACGCGCCCGCCTCATTGACGATGACATACTGGACTTTCTCCGGAATTTCTTTTAAGAGTTCCACGATGATCTGCTCAGATTCTCGGCTTGCCGTACCATTCCCCACTGAGATTAGGGAAATGCCGTACTTGCGGATCAGCTTTTTCACGATCTCCTTCGACTCTTCCACGCGGTTCTGCGGCGCAGTCGGGTAAATGACCGTCGTATCGAGCACTTTTCCCGTCTCATCCACAACTGCCAGCTTGCAGCCCGTCCGAAATGCCGGATCCCAGCCGAGCACCACGCATCCTGCGATCGGCGGCTGCATCAGGAGCTGTTCCAGGTTCTTGCCAAATACCTGAATCGCGCCGTTCTCTGCCGTTTCTGTCAGCCCCGCGCGGATCTCGCGCTCGATCGCCGGTCCGATCAGGCGGCGGTAGCTGTCCAGAATCACTTCTTCCATCACGCGCGCCGCATCCCCATCCGGGCGGATAATCAGCTGTTTCTCCATATACCGGACAATCTGCTCCTCCGGCGCTATAAGCTTCACGCTCAGAATCTTCTCTTTCTCACCGCGGTTGATCGCCAGCACACGGTGTCCCGCCAGCTTTTTGACTGGTTCGGAAAAATGATAATACATCTCGTACACCGACTGTATCTTCTCATCCTTTGCGGATGCCTCCAAAAGACCGTCCTGCATCGTCTTTTTACGTGCGTAGTTGCGGTATTTTGCCATCTCGCTGATCTGCTCAGCCAGAATATCACGCGCGCCGTCTATTGCCTCTGAAACATCTGCAACACCCTTTTCTTCCGACACATACTTCGCCGCCTCCGCCTCCAGGCTGCCGCCCGCTTCCTGCTTGTAAATCCAGACTGCTAACGGTTCCAGCCCTTTCTCACGGGCAATTCCGGCACGGGTGCGCCGTTTCGGGCGGTACGGAAGATAAAGATCTTCCACCGCAACCAGCGTCGCCGCATCGCGGATCTGTTTCTCCAGCGCCGGAGTCAGCTTCTCCTGGGCGCGGATCGCACCGATCACCTGCTCCTTTTTATCCTCCAGATTCCGAAGATAGCGCAGTCGCTCATCTAGCTGGCGCAGCACCTCATCATTCAGGGAACCGGTCGCCTCCTTGCGGTAGCGCGCGATGAACGGGATCGTGTTTCCCTCATCGATCAGCTTTACCGCCGCTTCGACCTGATTTCTCCCTATCTGAAGCTCTTCTTTCAATGCCTGTATAATATCCATGCAAAAACTCTCCTTCAATATCAATACGCTGTTTAATCATACCATTCCAGCGCATATTTCGCAAGTCAATGCCTAACTGGACAAGCGGCTTTATTCATGATACACTTTTATCGGATTCAATCCGCCAGATGGGCATAGATTTTGTTTTGCCCTATTCAGCGGCTGTCTCTAATTTTCAGAAAAGGATGTAGCTGTTTTCTTTTTTCACAGTTATGAAAGGATTAGATATACGATGAGTTATTACGATGAAACACCTTCTCCGAAGGAACATTCAGATACAAATGAAACCCGGCGCAATCGTTCGCGCCGCTATGCCACGATGTCAATGATGTGCGGCATCTTCGCATTTTTCTCCCTGTTTTTGAGTTTTTCCGCCGCGATTCTGCTCGGAATGTCGGCGAATGTACTGTTTGTCCTATCCAAGGAGGAAGGACAGCCGCGGCGCGGCAGCGCAGTGGTCGGGCTGATACTGGGAGTTATGTCTACCATCTTTGGAGTAGTTGAGTTTTTCTGTCTGATCCAGGTGTACCATATGATTACGGATCCGCAATATGCGCCGTTTTTTGATCAGGCAATGGAGTTGTATGAGAGTTTGATTGGTCCGTTACAATAAAATGATTGGCAAGGGGACCTTTTTCTGTGTATTTCTTGCGTTAAAAAGCACACCGCGTCATGAATGACTTTGGCGTGCTTTTTACTTTATATCCTATTTTGTATAGCGAATCGTCTGGCGGATATCTTCCTCGAATGCCGCTGCCAGTTTCCGGAAGCGTGCTTCGGTCATTTCTCCGGTTATGACCGCAAATTCGTCCATCTCCGGGAGTTCGATGGTTTCTGCTTCACCGAAGGCTGCACGCACATCGGCAAGTTTGTCGGCTGATTTGCCTGCCAGTCGGAGGAAGTAGCTGAAGGTTACTTCGCCCATCGGTGCAACTGGCTGTTTTTCGTCGGTCCAGCCGGTCGGGATGTTGTCTTCCATGTGTCCGGCGATCTCTACGATGTCGCTGACGACTGCGCTGGCGGTCGGGAGTTTTCCGGCGCCGCTGCCGTAGAACATGACGGTTCCAAGTGTATTGCCGCGAACCATGACTGCATTGTATACGTCATTGACTGCAAAGAGCGGATGATCCGGTCCGATCATCATCGGGCATACATAGACGCTGGCTTTATTGCCTTCCATGCGGCTAGTTCCAAACAGTTTAATCGAGGTTCCCAGCTTTGCCGCATATTTGAAATCAGTATCGGTAATCTTTGTGATGCCCTCGGTCGGCACATCTTCGTAATTTACTTCTTTTCCAGTTGCCAGTGAGGTAAGAATCGTGATCTTGCGGCAGGTATCGTAGCCTTCTACGTCTGCCTCCGGGTTGCGCTCTGCATATCCGAGTTCCTGCGCTTTCTTCAGGGCTTCCTCAAAGGTCTGACCTTCTCTTGCCATCTTGGTAAGGATGTAATTGGTTGTACCGTTTAAGATACCGCTGATTTCCTCGATCTTCTCGCCTGCAAGAGACTGGGTCAGCGGACGCAGAAGCGGGATGCCGCCGCCTACGCTGGCTTCAAAGAGGAAGTTTAAGTTCTTCTCGCGTGCAATCGCCAGAAGCTCGGTGCCGTGTGCCGCTACAAGTGCCTTGTTGGAGGTCACAACGTGCTTACCGGCTAACAGGCACGCTTTTGCAAACTTGTATGCCGGATTGACGCCGCCCATCGCCTCCACAACAATCTCTACTTCTTCGTCTTTTTCAATGATCTCAAAATCATGAACAATCTGCGCTTCGTGCGGATCACCCGGAAATTCACGCAGATCCAGAATATATTTTACTGCAATCTCTTTGCCGGTTTTTTCTGTGATTTTGTCTTTGTTGGTTTCTAATACTTCTACGACTCCGGAACCAATTGTTCCATAGCCCATCACTGCTACCTGAATCATAATCTTTACTCCCTGGCTATAATTTTTACGTTGTGTACTCCCGAATTTTCTTCCATCTCTTCGACCATATGCGATATATTTCCGGTATCCGAACGGACTTCCACGCTGAGTGTCAGCGTCGCCACATTGTTGACCGGAATACTCTGATGAATCGTCAGAATATTTGCCTTGTAAATCGCTATGATATGAAGAAGATCCGATAAAAGTCCCTGTTCATCATCCATCTGCAGCACCATGGTAATCGTTTTGCCCTTGGCGTTGTCGTAAAATGGAAAAATATCGTCCTTATACTTATAAAAGGAACTCCGGCTGATCCCAAGCTGGTCGGTCGCCTCCTGAATCGTCATCGCCTTTTCCGACGCAATGAGCTTCTTCGCTTCCGCCACCTTCAAAAGGACTTCCGGCACTGCTTTCTGCTTTAACAGATAATACTTTGTCTTTTCTTCCATTCCATCTCCGCTTATGTACGCACCAGAAATACATTTGTGTTTACCAGGAAGATATTATCACATTTATTGACACTCTGCAATCTATTTTTTTCATAATAATCGAATTGTATCTGTAAAAAAACAGCCTGAACTGACGGCACTCGACAGAGTGTTTTCTTCTCTGTCAAACTTTTGTGCCGCCAATCCAGGCTGATTTATCTTCTTTTACGCCTCTTCTGTCTTCTGGTTTTTCAGGCTGATCCACTTTAAATACGCACTGATAAACAGATCAATATCTCCATCCATCACCGCGTTCACATTGCCATTTTCAGCGTTCGTCCGGTGATCCTTGACGAGCGTGTACGGCTGCATAACGTAGGAACGGATCTGGTTTCCGAAGTTGATGTCCTTGACATCGCCGCGGATGTCGGACAACTTCTCGGCATTCTCCTGTTGTTTGAGCAGGTACAGCTTTGCCTTTAACATCTGCATCGCCTTGTCCTTGTTCTGGAACTGGGAACGCTCATTCTGGCACTGTACGACGATACCGGTCGGCAGATGCGTGATACGGATCGCGGAGGACGTCTTGTTGATATGCTGTCCACCGGCACCACTCGAGCGATAGGTATCGATCCGCAGATCGTCCGGATTAATCTCCACATCCAGATCTTCTTCAATATCCGGCATGACATCACAGGAAACGAACGAAGTCTGACGCTTGCCAGCCGCGTTGAACGGGGAAATACGGACCAGACGATGGACACCTTTCTCCGATTTCAGGTAGCCGTAGGCATTTTCGCCGTTGACCTGCAGTGTGATGGACTTAAGTCCCGCCTCGTCGCCATCCAGGAAATCAAGCACCTCGGTCGTAAAGCCCTTTTTGTCCGCCCAGCGCTGGTACATACGATACAGCATACTGCACCAGTCCATCGCCTCGGTACCACCCGCGCCCGCGTTCAGCTTGAGGATCGCGTTGCAGCCGTCGTACTCGCCGGACAGGAGTGTCTTTGTGCGGAGTTCTTCCAGCTCTTTGACGAACTCATCTAACATCTCCTGAATCTCCGGAATCATCGCCGGGTCATTTTCCTCATAGCCCATCTCAATCATGACCTGGATATCCTCATACTGCTGTTCAAGGTGCTTGTAGCCATCCACGGTATCTTTGAGATTTTTCGCCTCACGGACCGTCTTGGTCGAGCGCTCCGGATCATCCCAGAAGCCCGGTTCTTCCATTGATTTGTCAAGCTCCGTGATGCGGCGCTCCTTATTTTCCAGATCCAGGGAATCCTTGACCTCTTTCAGCGTCTCATCGTAGGTTGATAATGTATACTTAAACTGATCTAATTCAACCATGCTCTCACCTTCTCCATTCTCATCTATCTGCTGCCATTTTCCTCAACGGTTCAGCATTCTTTCAGTTATATTTTGTTACGGATCACACACATATAGACCGTAACTCTTTTTTATATTTGGAAAAATTCCCGGAACCAGGTATTTCGCCATAGTTTCGGGAATTTTCTGCACAGACTGCTGTAAAATCACGGCAACCTGCCTTCTTTCATCTATTAATTCTTCGCGTACAGCTTCCGTCCACAACACTGTTTGTACTTCTTGCCGGAACCGCATGGGCACGGATCGTTCGGGTAAATCTTCTTCTCCTCACGCTTCTTCGGTGCCTGCACGGTGCTGTCGTCACGGTTGGTTCCCGTTACCTTGGCAGCCGGTTCACGCTCGACCTTCTGCTCTGCACGGATGTGGAACAGAATACGGACGGTATCCTCACGGATCGCTGCCGTCATGCTGTCGAACATCTCATAGCCGCTCATCTTATACTCAACCAGCGGGTCTCTCTGACCATATGCCTGCAGACCGATGCCTTCGCGCAGCTGATCCATATCGTCGATATGAGCCATCCACTTTGCATCAACCACTTTCAGAAGGATCACGCGCTCCATCTCGCGTACCTGTTCCGCGCTTGTAAACTCTGCCTCGCGTGTCTCATAAAGCTTCGTTGCTGCCTCTTTGAGCATATGTTTCAGCTCATTTTTCTTCATATGCTGCTGATCTTCCGTCAGCTGAATCGGCTCTAACGGGATAACCGGAAGCAGCAGGGAATTTAACTCGGACAGATCCCACTCAGCCGGTTCCTGCTCATCAGAGATGGACATATCTACGGCGTTTTCTACGATATCCGTGATCATCTTCATGATAACGGAACGCATATTCTCGCCATCCAGTACACGGCGGCGCTCTGCGTAGATTGCCTCACGCTGCTCGTTCATAACCTCGTCGTATTTTAACAGGTTCTCGCGGATACCGTAGTTGTTGGTCTCAATCTTCATCTGTGCCTTCTCAATCGCCTTGGAAAGCATCTTGTGCTCGATCTGCTCATTCTCCGGTACGCCCATGGCGTTGAACATATTCATCAGACGCTCTGAACCGAAGAGACGCATCAGGTCATCCTCCAGGGACAGGTAGAAACGTGATTCACCCGGATCGCCCTGACGTCCGGCACGACCGCGCAGCTGGTTATCAATACGTCTGGACTCATGACGCTCTGTACCGATAATCTTTAAGCCGCCCAGTTCTCTGGAAATCTCATCCAGCTTAATATCCGTACCACGACCTGCCATATTAGTCGCGATCGTAACGGCACCATGGATACCTGCATCTGCTACGATCTCAGCCTCCAGCTCATGGAACTTCGCATTTAATACCTTATGCGGAATGCCGCGTCTTGTCAGCATCTTGCTCAGAAGCTCGGAAGTCTCGATCGTAATGGTACCAACCAGAACCGGCTGTCCCTTTTCATGGGCTGCTGCCACTTCCTCGACAACCGCATGGAATTTCTCTTTTTTCGTCTTATAAACCGCATCCTCGTAATCAATACGCTGTACCGGGCGGTTCGTCGGGATGGAGATAACGTCCATCTGGTAAATGTTACGGAACTCCTTCTCCTCGGTCTGTGCCGTACCGGTCATACCTGCTTTCTTATTGAACTTATTAAAGAAGTTCTGGAACGTAATGGTAGCCAGCGTGCGGCTCTCACGGCGCACATGTACGTGCTCCTTCGCCTCAATCGCCTGATGGAGACCATCGGAATAACGGCGTCCCGGCATGATACGTCCGGTAAACTCATCGACGATCAGAACCTCGTCATCTTTTACCACGTAGTCCTTATCGCGGAACATCAGGTAGTTGGCACGCAGTGCCAGGATGATGTTGTGCTGGATCTCCAGGTTCTCCGGATCCGCCAGGTTCTCGATGTGGAAGAAATCTTCAACCTTCTTCACACCAGCCTCGGTCAGGTTGACTACTTTATCTTTCTCATTGACTACGAAATCGCCTGTCTCCTCGATCTCCTCGCCCATGATGGCTGCCATCTTGGAAAATTCTGCTGATTCCTCGCCCTTTTCCAACTGACGTGCCAGAATATCGCACACCTCATAGAGCTTCGTGGACTTGCCGCTCTGTCCGGAAATGATAAGCGGGGTTCTCGCCTCATCGATCAGGACGGAATCGACCTCATCGATGATCGCATAGTCCAGATTCCGCATAACCATCTGCTCTTTGTAGATCGCCATGTTGTCACGCAGGTAATCGAAACCAAGCTCATTGTTGGTAACGTAGGTAATATCACAGTTGTAAGCTTCCCGGCGCTCGTCGGAATTCATTGAATTTAAAACCACGCCGACCGTCAGACCGAGGAATCTGTGAACCTCGCCCATCCACTCTGCATCTCGTTTTGCCAGATAGTCGTTGACGGTAACGATGAATACACCCTTTCCAGCCAGCGCATTTAAGTACGCCGGTGCGGTGGAAACCAAGGTTTTACCCTCACCAGTACGCATCTCTGCGATACGTCCCTGATGCAGGACGATACCACCAATCAGCTGAACCGGGTAATGCTCCATATTTAATACCCGTCTCGCCGCCTCACGCACGGTTGCAAATGCCTCCGGCAGGAGGTCGTCCAGCGTCTCGCCGTTTGCAAGGCGCTCTTTGAACTTGCGCGTATTGTCGCGCAGTTCGTCATCCGATAAGGCAACCATCTGCTCGCGCATACCTAAAATCTTATCCACAATCGGGCGGATCAGCTTCAGCTCGCGTTCGCTGTGGGTACCAAACACTTTCTCTATCAGATTCATGCTTTTCTCTCCTATTTCTTGCTTTCTCATTCTTTTTTCGTTTTTATAGCTCAATGTATGATATGTTTTAGATCGAAAAGATCGTATAGGTATAGTTATACAATCTTATTTATTCTAACACTAACAGGGATTTTATTCAATGATTTCATGATTTTTTTACATTTATTCTGCGCACACGCCCGGCTGAGATAAGCCGAACCTGCCGTACCCGGAAAATCCCAGCCATAAAACAAGACCCTCCATACACGAACAAAGGAACCTACTGTAAAACGCTGCCTCCCTGCCTATCCAGGTAAAACGTTTTTTCTTCTGCCAGCCCGCCAACTTTATGGTAAACCAGACAAGTTGCACAAAATATATGTTCGACTTTCTTGTTGTCCACATTATCCACATTTTGTCCCCAGTTTTGTGGATAAGTTTTGCACACCCATTTTTTCCCTTTTTTAGGGAAAATGGAGTTTTGCACCGACTTATCCACATTATCCACAATTTCCGTCTGTTCACGAAGCACCCATTTTCCCCGGCGCATTTTGATTTCTTTTTTGTTCAGATCTCATAAACTTGCATATTTCTTCCAAAAATACAAGCAGATCTATTGACAAATGAAGAACCCTCGCATTGCCTCCAAACCCCCGTTTTTTCTAGCTTTTTCGGCCTTTTTCTGTTGCAAAAACACACCCATTCTGCCCTATCCTGCAAGACTCTTTTTTCATATTTCATTGTCCGCCGCACAAACCGCGCGCAAATCCCTTATAAAACAACAGCAATTCGTGAAAAATCAAACGACACAGTATTTCGACCTGTTTTTCAATTAATTGTGTTGACAATTTTGCGAAAAAGGTTGAATTTAACATCCAAAAGTGGTATACTATAGCCATCCCAATAAAAAGGAGCGATGATTATGCGTTATAAGATTACTGGAAGAAATATCAATGTTACCCCGGGGTTAAAAGCAGCTGTAGAGGAGAAGATCGGAAAGTTAGAGCGATACTTCAATCAGGACACTGAAGTGAATATCACACTTACGGTTGAGAAAGATCGTCAGAAGATCGAGGTTACCATCCCTGTCAAAGGCACCATCATCCGTGCAGAGCAGGAAAGCAACGATATGTATGTATCGATTGATTTGGTAGAAGAAATCATCGAGCGTCAGCTCAAAAAATATAAGAATAAAATCGTAGACAAGAAACAGGCGGCCGTTGCATTCTCTGACCTCTTCATAAACGAAGAATATGATTCCAACGACGAAGTAGATATCGTCAAAGTAAAGAAATTCGCTATGAAGCCGATGGATCCGGAAGAGGCTTGTGTACAGATGGAACTCTTAGGACATAGTTTCTATGTATTCCTGAATTCCGAGACCGAGCAGGTCAATGTTGTTTACAAACGTAAAGGCAACACCTACGGATTGATCGAACCAGAATTTTAATTCATCGCTTCGTACTATAAGTAGACAAGTTTCCTGGCAAAAAGGGGAGCTGCCATGTGGCAGTTCCCCTTTTTGCGTTGTGTTAAGTTCCATTCATATCCAATTTCTTTTCTTAGAACAGACCCGTGATTCGTCCATTCTCATCGACATCGATCTTCTCTGCCGCCGGCACCTTCGGAAGTCCTGGCATCGTCATGATGTCGCCGGTCAGCGCTACGATGAAGCCTGCGCCCGCGGATACTTTCAGGTTGCGAACAGTTACTGTAAAGTTCTTCGGTGCGCCGAGCAGCTTCGCATTGTCCGAAAAGCTGTACTGCGTCTTCGCCATACAGATCGGATAGTTACCAAATCCAAGCTCAGTCAGGCGTTTTGCCTGCTTCTTTGCTGCATCCGTGAGTACAACGCCGTCGCCGTGGTAGATCTTCTTCACGATCGCATCCAGTTTCTCCTCGATCGTTGTATCGGTCTCATAGCAGTAGTGGAACTCGCTCTCAGTCTCGCACAGGCGGATGACTTCCTTTGCCAACTCCTCGCCGCCTTCTCCGCCTTTCGCCCATACCTCGGACAGAGCTACATTGACACCGACCTCATGGCACTTGTCCTCGATCAGCTTTAATTCTGCCTCGGTATCCATTGGGAAACGGTTGATCGCTACGACACACGGAAGTCCATATACCTTGGTAATATTTTCTACATGCTGCATCAGGTTCGGAAGTCCCTTCTCCAGTGCTTCCAGATTCTCTGCGTTTAAGTCAGCCTTCGCCACGCCGCCGTGATGCTTCAGGGCACGTACCGTCGCTACTACAACGACCGCCGACGGTTTCAGCTCTGCCATCCGGCACTTGATATCCAGGAATTTCTCCGCACCCAGGTCAGCGCCAAAGCCAGCCTCTGTGATCGTGTAATCACCCAGCTTTAATGCCATCTTTGTCGCAATGACGGAGTTACATCCATGCGCGATGTTCGCGAACGGACCGCCGTGGATAAATGCCGGTGTATGCTCTAAGGTCTGTACCAGGTTTGGTTTCAGGGCATCCTTTAAAAGAGCCGTCATCGCGCCCGCTGCTTTCAGATCACCGGCAGTGACCGGTTCCTCGTCATAGGTATAACCTACGATAATCTTGGAAAGGCGTTCTTTCAGATCCGTAATATTGCGTGCCAGGCACAGAACTGCCATGATCTCGCTGGCAACCGTGATGTCATATCCGTCCTCACGGGTCACGCCATCCACGCGGCGTCCCAGACCATCTACGATGTTGCGGAGCTGACGGTCATTCATATCGACAACACGCTTCCAGGTAATGCGCTTCGGATCGATGCGGAGTGCATTGCCCTGATAGATATGATTGTCCAGCATCGCTGCCAGCAGGTTGTTTGCTGCGCCGATCGCGTGGAAATCACCGGTAAAATGGAGGTTGATATCCTCCATTGGAATGACCTGTGCATATCCGCCGCCAGCTGCACCACCTTTAACACCAAAGACCGGTCCCAATGACGGCTCACGAAGCGCTACGGTTACCTTTTTGCCAAGACGTTTCAATCCGTCTGCCAGACCGACCGTGGTCGTGGTCTTTCCTTCTCCGGCTGGAGTCGGGTTGATCGCGGTCACCAGAATCAGTTTTCCATCCTTGCCCTCGGTCTCTTTCAGAAGACTGTAGTCAACCTTTGCCTTATAATTTCCATACTGCTCCAGATACTTCTCGTCTACGCCTGCTGCCTGTGCAATCTCACCGATTTTCAGTGGATTCGCTGCCTGTGCAATCTCAATATCTGTCATCATTACTCCTGTACCTCCCTGTTTTTGCGGTTTTGCCTGTTCCGGAAGTTTTCACACAGTGAATGTTATCTGCTTTATCTTCTGTAAAGAAGATCCCCCCTGTGAATTTCCCGGAAAGGCTGTGAATGTTATCTATTATATACTGTGTCTGACAATTTGGAAAGACACAAAATTGATTTTTCACAAAAAATTGCATCCGATTCCAGTTTTTCTACTCTTTTCTCAAGTTCTGATACATAACTTTCGTCCTTGATCGATGCCAGATTGATCTTCACATTAAAGAGCGCACCCACAACCGCTGTCCGGGCTAACATCGCCGCAATCAGACCGTCGGAAACGGCACCTTTATTGCCCCTCTTTACGACCGCTTCCGCCATCGGAAAAATCTTTGCCGCTGACTCCGCAATCGCAAGCGGCGCTTCGGTCGCCTCTTTTAACCCCTGCTGCAGGGCGGCAGTGCGGATTTTTTTCTCCTCCTCCGTCTCCTTCGGAAGCTTCAGCGCTCTCATATATCCATTGAACGATTCGCTGTCCTTTTTGATCCCCGCCAGCAGCTCCTCATGCAGCGCAGCGCCCTCAGCTGCCAGCGCCTGCATTTCCTCCTGCACCCCGGCATATTTTTCCTTTCCGATGGTCAGATTTGCCACCATTTCCATCAATGCCGCGCCCAGCGCCCCCACCATCGCCGACACGCTTCCGCCGCCCGGTACAGACGCCTTCGAAGCAGTTTCTTCTACGAACTGGTTTACGGAAAGTTCTCTTAATTCTGCCATGATTTTTCTCCTTTTTTATGAAAAAGAATGTGCCTTGGCACATTCTCGCGCCGAGCGCGGTCGCTTGCGACATGTTTCTGCTTCGCGCGAGTGCATACATTTTCCTATGAAAATGAAAAAATACCGCAAAATTGCTTGTCTCACCGATCAGAAATCTTCTGCCCCGCTGGCAACGTAATTTTGCGGTATTCCCACCGAGCCCTACGGATATGAAATCGTTCCGTAAGAACCGATATACTCCTTTATCTGCGTTTACTAATTTAAGAATGAAACTGCCTTACACGGTGTTCGGTAGTTGGACGGCGAAATCTTGATGCCGCTCTTTGCCGTACTTGCGTGGATAACCTGTCCATTGCCTATGTAAAGTGCTACGTGATTGATATAATTGCCGCTCGCATAAAAAAGCAGATCGCCCGGCTGTACTGCGCTGACCGCAACCTCCTTGCCCTTTGCCGCCTGATCTCTCGAGCTTCGTCCGGTTGAAATACCGAAATGTGCAAATACACTCATTGTAAATCCGGAACAGTCCGCGCCGTTTGTCAGACTGGTTCCGCCGTATACATACGGATTTCCAAGGAACTGCTTTGCGTATGCCACAACCGCAGAACGAGTAGCATTTGTTACTTCATTTCCAGAAGAGGACGTACCGCCTGTGCCTGGTCCGCCGCCCGGTCCAACGCCGCTTGCAGTGGTCGCTTTCGTCGCTGCCGCGGTAGTCGGCGCTTTCGTCTCAGCTGCCTTTGTCGTCTCCTTGGCTGCCGCTGTCGTCTCAGCTTCCTTGCTTTCGCTCGGATTCGCCTCTATTGTTCCGCTGTAGGAAGTCTCCGATGCTTTGGTCGTCTCTTTGGCAGCTGCCGTGGTTTCCTTCGCCGCTGCCGTGGTTTCCGCTGCCCTCGACTCTTCCTCGGCTTTCTTCTTTACCTGTTCCAGGTTCTCGATCGCCGCATTCGCTTCCTGTTTCAGTTTTTCTTCTTCAGCTTTCTGCTGCTGTTCCTCAGCTACGGAAACTGCCTGCTTAAAGTCTACCTGTGTCGTAATATAATCTTTATACACATATCCGACCAGATCATTATCGACGGAAATCTTGGCAAAATCGCCCTCTTCTCCGATTACCTCATACTCTGCATCGGCAGAAAGAAGATCCAGCGTCTTGCCCTCTAAGCTCGGCGTCTCTCTCAGGCGAAGCGTAGAGGTATTTGTAACCTTCGCGTAGGTTGTGCCGACTTCCCTGGCAATCTTGGACGCCTCCTCGCCGGTCACAAAATACTGTGCTTTAATATAACCGGTCACGGACCCCGACTGGATATGGTACCATTTGCCGCCCTCGCCATCCACCGTGTCCAGAATTGTCGCCGCACAGTTATTGTAAATCTTTCCAACTACCTCGCTGCCTGTGCTCGCCTGTGCGCGAACATTGACATAATTGGTCACACGGGAAATCGCGATATTATCGTAGATCGACTTGGACATTGCGTGGACAACCGCCTCAGTCTCGCCAGTTGTCTCCTTTGGCTGGGCTTTCGTCTCTGCTGCCACCTGTGCCGGTTTGGCTGTCTGCGCGCCGCCTGCCACGCCCGTCCGACCGGCTCCCGCCACTGCCAGAACTTCTTTAGAAGCAAATGCCTCCGCCAGCTCTTTTTCCGGGTTCAAGCTGCTCGCATAGTAATTATTGATCGCCACTGACGCACCAGCGACCGGGGCATCCGTCTCCAGATTCATCGCCGCCTGGGCGCTCATCTGTCCCGTCCCTGCCATCACAAGGCACGCCCCTGATGCTATCAGAAATTTCAGCGTTTTTCTCATAAGAACCTCCTACTCTTCTGTCCGTTCTGTTCCGTCGTTTTATCTCAAACTGTAACTGTTCAGTACCTTCACAGTCACGCGCAAAAATCCATTAAAAATTGCCTACGGCAATGGGATTTTTGCCTGCTGACCCATGTTTTCGTACGGTCAGCGCAGTAAATGCGCAGACCTACTAAACAGTTACTCTGTTTTCTTCTATGTTAAAAATGAGTTATGCCTGAAGATATCGCTCTGCAGATGCCACGCAGTTTGCACCGTCCGATGCCGCTGTCAAAATCTGGCGCAACGCCTTGGTCCGGACATCTCCGGCTGCAAATACGCCCGGAACGCTCGTCTGACCGCTCTCATCCGCCCGGATGTAGCCCTGCTCATCAAGCTCTAACTGACCCGCATACAGCTCACTCTCCGGTGCGATTCCGACCGCAATAAAGACGCCATCCACGTCCAGCCGCTTCTCTTCTCCGGTTTTGGTCTGTCTCAGCCGCAACGCCTCCACCTGAGCCTTCCCTTCAATCGCAACCGTCTCGCTGTTCCAGACAAATTCAATATTTTCAAGCGCCTGTAAGCGCTCCTGCAGCCGTTTTGCCCCGCGAAGCTTGTCTCTGCGGTGGACGATATATACTTTTTCACACATCCGTGCAAGAAAAATTGCATCTTCCAGCGCCGCGTCGCCGCCGCCCACAACGGCAACCGTCCTTCCTCGGAAAAATGCCCCGTCGCAGGTCGCGCAGTATGAAACGCCTGCCCCGCGAAGTTCCTCTTCTCCCGGCACCTCCAACGTCCTGTGATGTGCTCCGGATGCCAGAATCACACAGCGTGCCTCATACGTCTCTTCCTCGCAGACTACTTTCTTCACGTTTCCTGAAAGCTCGACCTGCACGACCTCATCCTGTACAACTCTTGCTCCCAGCTTGTTTGCATGCTCCCGGAACTGTCTGGAAAGCTCAAAGCCGGTCACACCCGGAAATCCCGGATAATTGTCCACCTCCCAGGTATTCAGCACCTGTCCGCCGCTGATTCCATTCTTCTCTATCACAATCGTGTCCAGACATGCCCGCTGTGCATAAATCGCCGCACTCAAGCCAGCTGGTCCGGAACCAATGATTATTATATCATACATGGTATACAGTTCCTTTCTTCCGAATCTGTTCGGTAATTGATCCGCTCTATCGCTGTGTCAGATCCATTTGGTTTTAGTATAACACATTTTGGCACTTTCATACAATGCTGTAAAACACTCAGAACAGCAAAAAATGGATGAAAATTTCTTACGATTTTATGACAGGCGGAAAAATGAAACTATTTCACGAATTTTAAATACATGCTATAATTCAATCAAATATGATGTTGGGGTCAAAAGCTTTTGACCCCTCTAATACCGAATTGCTCTGCACTGCGTGCTCCCGCAATTCTCAAAAACATTCGCAATTCGCTCATTTTTCTTTGAAAAATGGCTACTTACTCATGTTTTTGGCGGGTCCCAAGGTCAAAAATTCTCCTGCAAGCAAGCTTGCGTCGAACTTCTGACCTTTTGACCCTGGTATCATCAAATATACGCATATAAGGAGTTTACTGCCATGAATCATAAAACTATCCTCGTAACCGGCGCTTCCCGCGGAATCGGGAAAGCGATTGCATTAACCTACGCCAGGAATGGCTGGGATGTCGTGATTACCTGCCTGAGGCGGGAAGAAGAATTAAAAAAGACCCAGCGCGAAATCGAAGCGCTGGGCGTTTCCTGCCTTGCCTGGATGGGCGATGCGGGCGATTTTGAGAGCTGTTCCCGCCTGTTTGGCGCGATCCGGGAGCGCTTCGGTTCCCTGGATGTCCTCGTCAACAATGCAGGGATTTCCTACATCGGTCTGTTCCAGGATATGACGCCGGACGAGTGGAACCACATTCTCAATACCAACCTGACCTCCGTCTTCAACTGCTGCCGCCTCGCCGTTCCGATGATGGTGTCACGCAAATCGGGACGCATCCTCAATATTTCCTCCGTCTGGGGCGTCTGCGGCGCTTCCTGCGAAGTCGCCTATTCTGCCACCAAAGGCGGCATCAACGCCATGACGCGCGCCCTCGCGAAGGAACTTGCGCCGAGCAGCATCCAGGTCAACGCGATCGCCTGCGGCGCTATTGACACCGAAATGAACCAGTTTCTCGATGAAGAAGAACGGAATGCCCTGCTGGAAGAAATTCCAGCAGGACGTATGGGGCGTGCCGAGGAAGTCGGAAAACTGGCATACCAGCTGGGGAGCGAGGACTCCTATTTAACGGGACAGATAATTCAACTGGACGGCGGCTGGATCTAAAACCTGAAATAAATAAACGGATTATACGTGCTGCTGACGAGATACATGGTACACAAAAACAGCAGCACAGCCATAATCACAATATCCACTGTCTTTGTCACTTCTTTCTCATACAAATGCTCCCGCAGCTTCGGGCATATACTCTGCGCGATGCCCGAAAGCAGCACGCCCAGCACCGCAAGAAAAATTACCTTCCGATTCACGAACAGCGATGCCGGATAGATGCCGTTCTCCCAGGTAAACATCTGATGCAGGATCACTTTCGCATCCGCCAGCGTATCGGCGCGGAAGAACACCCAGCCAACCACTACAACCAACGCCGTATAGATGTGATTCAGTCCCCGGAAGCAGTTCTTCTCCAATAGCTTCCCAAGTCCCATGCGTTCCACCACCAGAAACAGCCCATGGTACAATCCCCAGATGATAAAGGTTGCCCCAGCGCCATGCCAGAGCCCGGTCGCAAAAAAGACAATCAGCAGATTAACATACGTCCGCACCTGCCCTTTCCGGTTGCCGCCCAGCGGGATATAAAGATATTCCCTAAACCAGGTCGAGAGTGAAATATGCCAGCGTCTCCAGAACTCGCGGATCGAGGTAGAGATATACGGATAATTGAAGTTCTCCATAAAATCAAATCCAAACATTTTTCCCAATCCGATCGCCATATCCGAATATCCCGAAAAATCAAAATAAATCTGAAGTGTGTACAAAACCGCCAACATCCACGCATTGACCGTTCCCAGCTGTGCCAGCGGTTTCTCCATCATCCAGTCCACCGTCGCCGCAAAGGTATTAGCAAACAACATTTTTTTCGCCAGTCCGTAGGAAAAGCGCTTGATTCCATACGCCATCCCCTCCGCCGTACACTGCCGGTTCCCAATCTGTTCGCAGACATCGTGATACTTGACGATCGGTCCCGCGATGAGCTGCGGAAAGAAGGAAATATAGAGCGCCAGATGAAAGATATTTTTCTGCGCCTGAATCGTCCCCCGGTACACATCCACCACGTAGGAAAGCGCCTGAAACGTGTAGAAGGATATTCCGACCGGAAGAGCAATCTCGCGGAAAGAAAGTGTATGTGCGCCGCCCGCAAAGCGGCTTAACAGAGAATTTGCAATCTCGACTGCGAAGTTAAAATATTTGAAATAGCCCAGAAGAAGGAGGTTTAAAAACACGCAGGTTGTAACAGCAAGGCGCATTCTGTGTTTACTCTGCATCCTCCCAATCCACAATCCAAAGAAATAATTCAGCCCGATCGAAACAAGCATCAGAATCACATACTTCGGCTCGCCCCACGCATAAAAAAAGAGGCTGGCAGTCAGAAGGACGCTATTGCGGATATGCAGATTTTTCGTTATAAAATAAAGCAAAAATACCGCTGGCAAAAAATACCATAGGAACACAAGGGAACTAAATAACATAAATCATACCATCCTGTATTTGTTACTGTTCACACATACGTGCCCAGTAACGGAATTTGCCGTGGCTTCTCTTTTAAATACGGCAAATTCCTGCCGCCACCACGTTTTCTTACGGCACTTTCGGTTCCAAAAGTGCCTACCCGTGAACAGTAACCTGTATTTTCTTATATAGCAGATAAATCATGTCTATATTCCAGACACTCTATTATACGGGCAATCCACCTTAATCTGTCAAGTGTTTTTGACCAGAATAAAGAATGTGCCTTGGCACATTCTCGCGCCGAGCGCGGTCGCTTGCGACATATTTCTGCTTCGCGCGAGTGCGCATCCTCGCGGAGCGTTTTTTGTTTCATAGGACGCAATTTCCTATGAAACAAAAAAACCCTGCCTCCCAGGTTCATCACCTCGGAAACAGGGTTCTCTTTACTCGCTGGCACGGGACTGCGGAGTACTGGGTGGAGTAAATCCGTCCAGCCGGCGCTGTCTCATATATTTATCAGAGAAAAATATACAAAACTCTACTGCTTATTTATTGTAAGAAGATATCTCTTCCTGCTTTTAATTAGTTGTTCTTAGCTGCTGCTTTAGCTTCTTTGATCTTCTCAGTCAGCATCGGAACGATCTTGTTTAAGTCACCTACTACGCCGTAGTCAGCAACATCGAAGATCGGAGCAGACTCATCTTTGTTGATAGCAACGATGATGTCAGACTCTTCCATACCTGCCAGATGCTGAATAGCACCGGAGATACCGATTGCAAAGTATACGTTCGGGCGAACAGTCTTACCTGTCTGACCTACCTGAAGATCCTTCGGCTTCCAGCCAGCATCTACAACTGCACGAGAGCAGCTTACGGTACCGCCGATAGCCTCTGCCAGATCATCCAGAATCTTGAAGTTCTCCGGGCTTCCTACGCCACGACCGCCGGATACAAGGATCTTAGCATCCATGATATCAACGGTGTTGGATACAGCCTTAACAACTTCCAGAATATCAACATATTTGTTGTTCTTTGTGAATCCCGGATTGAACTCAGTAACAACAGCTTTTTTGCCAGCTTCCTTCGGAGCCTTCTGCATAACACCCGGACGAACGGTTGCCATCTGCGGACGGAAATCCGGGCAAGCGATGGTAGCGATGGTGTTGCCGCCGAATGCCGGACGAGTCATAAGCAGCTGATTGTGCTTTGTCTCTCTACCCGGAACCGGATTCATCGGGAAATCACCGATATCAAGTTTTGTACAGTCTGCAGTCAGACCTGTATGGATTCTAGCGCAAACACGCGGACCAAGGTCACGACCGATTGCAGTAGCACCGATCAAGAAGATTTCCGGTTTGAACTCTTCAATAACAGATGCGATTGCATGTGTGTACGGCTCTGTACGGTACTCTTTTAACTCCGGATCGTCTACAACGATAACCTTGTCTGCACCGTACTCTGCTAACTGATCTGCAAGACCCTTAACGTCAGAACCAACTAAAACAGCGGTTACCTCTACTCCTAAATCTTTTGCTAATTCTTTACCTTTGCCAATCAGCTCAAAAGCGATATTGCTGATAACATTATCCACCTGCTGTGCAAAGACAAATACGCCCTTATATGCTTCTAAGTTGTTCATCTTATTCACCACTCTTTTCTATAAAATAATTAGATAATGTGTTTCTCTGCCAGTTTGCCAACGATATAATCTGCGGAAGCTGCCGGATCAAGTTCTACTTTCTCGCCAGCACCCTTTCTTACCTTATCGGAAGCTTTTGCGATCTGTGTCGGTGATCCCTTCAGACCAAGGTTGGAATCCTCAACCTCTTTCAGATCTTTTCTGCCCCAAACGGTAATCTCTTTTGCATATGCATCAAAGATTCCGCCCGGAGTCATATAACGCGGCTCGTTTAACTCTGCAAGAGCGGTTAAAAGACACGGAAGCTGTGCTTTTACTACATGATATCTATCATCATACTGACGCTCAACTACGATGTATTTCTCAGCTTCGTTTACTTCACGAATCTTCTGAGCGTAGCTGATTACCGGAAGGCCAAGGTGCTCGGAGATCTGCGGACCTACCTGAGCGGTATCGCCATCGATAGCCTGACGGCCAGTAATGATTAAGTCATAATCCAGGTTGCGAAGTGCGCCTGCGATTGTCTGGGAAGTAGCCCAGGTATCTGCACCACCAAGTACACGGTCAGTTACAAGAACACCATTGTCTGCGCCCATAGCCATAGCCTCGCGAAGAACCTCTTCAGCCTTCGGAAGACCCATAGTAACTACGGTAACTTCTGCACCATACTGATCTTTTAAGCGAAGCGCTGCCTCCAGACCTGCTTTATCATCTGGGTTCATGATTGCCAGCATTGCGCTTCTGTCAAGAGTACCATCCGGGTTAAATTTAACTCCGCCTTTGGTATCCGGAACCTGTTTTACACAAACTACAATTTTCACGGTATTTTCACTCCTTATTTTTTTCTTTTTTCTCTAGGACTGAGATTGTTCTGATTTCTCTGCAGACTGAATTATTTTAACAGATCAGCGGAGATAACCATTCTCTGAACCTCAGATGTACCCTCGTAGATCTCAGTGATCTTAGCATCACGCATCATACGCTCTACGTCGTACTCTCTCGTGTAGCCGTAACCACCGTGAAGCTGTACAGCCTTGGTTGTAACTTCCATAGCAACCTCTGCTGCATACAGTTTAGCCATAGCTGCTTCTACAGAATAGGTTTTCTGTGTCTTCTTAGCAACGGCTGCTCTGTAAACAAGGAGCTGAGCTGCTTTAACTTTGGTAGCCATATCTGCCAGCTGGAACTGAGTGTTCTGGAACTGACCGATAGCACGACCAAACTGTTTTCTCTCTTTTACATAATCAACAGTTCTCTCAAGAGCGCCCTCTGCAAGACCAAGTGCCTGGGAAGCGATACCGATACGTCCGCCATCCAGGGTATGCATAGCGATGTGGAAACCTTTGCCCTTCTGGCCAAGCAGGTTCTCTTTCGGGATACGGCAATCTGTGAAGATCAGCTCGTATGTAGCAGATCCACGGATACCCATCTTCTTCTCTTTGGTACCGAAGGTGAAGCCCGGAGTTCCTTTCTCTACGATAAATGCAGAGATCTCTTTTTTCTTTCTGCCCTTTACTTCAACAACGCCTGTTACAGCGATGATAACGTAAATGTCAGCCTCTTTACCATTGGTAATGAAAACTTTGGAGCCGTTTAATACCCACTCGTCGCCGTCTAATACAGCCTTGGTCTGCTGACCCTGAGCATCTGTACCAGCACCCGGCTCAGTAAGACCGAAAGCACCAAGCTTCTCGCCCTTAGCAAGCGGAACCAGGTATTTCTGTTTCTGCTCTTCAGTACCGAAGGTCTGGATCGGATCGCAGCACAGAGATGTGTGTGCAGATACGATAACGCCGGTAGTACCACAAACTTTGGAAAGCTCCTCAACGCACATAGCGTATGTTAACGGATCACAGCCCTGTCCACCATACTCCTTCGGAACCGGGATGCCCATGAAGCCAAGCTTCTGCATCTTTTTAACGGTTTCCTCCGGGAAGTGCTCTGTCTCGTCAACTTCCTGTGCCAAAGGTTTTACTTCGTTCTCGGCGAAGTCATGGAATAACTTTCTCGCCATTTCATGCTCTTTACTTAATGTAAAATCCATGTGTCTATTCCTCCATCATTTTCTTATATACGCTTAAGAGGCGGCTTTAAGCGCCGCCCCGTTGCGGTTCTTAAAAATCTGGTACTCTATTATGTTTTCATCTGGTCAAGAAGCCAGACTTATGTACATATTAGTTGTACTTGTAGAAGCCTTCGCCAGACTTACGGCCAAGCTTGCCGCCGCGAACCATCTTTCTAAGAAGCGGCTGCGGACGGTACTTCGGGTCACCAGTCTCAGACTGAAGTACTTCCATGATAGCCAGAACAACGTCCAGACCTACCAGGTCGCCCAGTTCAAGCGGTCCCATCGGATGGTTAGCACCCAGCTTCATAGCGGTATCGATACCCTCTACAGAAGCCTCGCCCTCAGCGTAGATACCGATAGCTTCGTTGATCATCGGGATGAGGATACGGTTTACTACGAAACCAGCGCCCTCTTCTACCTGTACCGGGATCTTGCCGATCTCTTCAGAGATCTTCTTAACTTTGTCAACAATCTCTACCGGAGTGTTTAAGCCTGCGATAACCTCAACCAGCTTCATAACCGGAGCCGGGTTGAAGAAGTGCATACCGATAACCGGGCGGTCAAGACCCGCACCGATCTCAGTAATGGACAAAGAAGAGGTGTTGGTAGCGAATACGCAGTCTGCCTTGCAGATAGCGCCCAGCTCTTTGAAGGTCTGTTTTTTGATCTCCATGTTCTCGATTGCTGCCTCAACTACGAGATCGCAGTCGCTGCAGATAGTCTTAACGCCGGTATGGATTCTGGCAAGGATCTTGTCTGCATCCTCTTTTGCCATCTTTCCTTTTGCTACTCTCTTCTCAAAGTTCTTGGAAATTTTCAGTTTGCCGTTGGAAGCAAACTCTTCGTTAATATCACACAGGCATACTTCATATCCATCTACCTGGGCAAATGCCTGAGCGATTCCGGAACCCATGGTTCCTGCACCAATAATACCAACTTTCATGACAAATCCTCCTGAAATTATACAACTATAATTTAACTAACTATCTATTGTTAAACTGCTCCACTTTCCGTTTCTCAAGGAATGCCTGCATACCGTTCTTCTGATCTTCTGTCTCGAAGCATCCGCCAAACAGTTTTTCCTCGATCACGATAGCCTGATCCATATCAGTCTGAAGTCCGTCGTTCATCGCCTTCTTGCTGTTTCTGACAGCGATCGGAGCCATCTTTGCGATAGTGCCTGCCAGCTTCTTCGCAGCCGGCATCAGCTCTTCCTGTGTATAAACAGCATTTACAAGTCCGACACGGTATGCCTCGTCCGCTTTGATGTTGCGGGACGCAAATACCATCTCTTTTGCCTTGCCCGGTCCGATGAGACGTGCGAGTCTCTGTGTACCGCCGAAGCCTGGTGTGATACCAAGACCTACTTCAGGCTGTCCGAATAATGCATTGTCCGAGCAGATACGGATATCACAGCTCATGGCAAGCTCGTTGCCGCCGCCGAGTGCGAAACCGTTTACTGCCGCGATAACCGGAACCGGGAAGGTTTCGATCTTGCGGAAAATATCGTTGCCGAATTTACCGAAGTGCTCGCCCTGCTCCTTGGTCATCACGCTCATGGCAGCAATGTCAGCACCAGCTACGAAAGATTTCTCTCCTGCGCCGGTCAGGATAATTGCACGAATTTCGGAAAGGTCTACTGCATCAAATGCAGCTTCAATATCCTTCAGCACATCCTCGTTTAACGCGTTCAGTGCCTTCGGACGATTAATAGTTATGACTGCGACGTGTCCGTCTACCTCATAGTCTACAAATCCCACTTCCAGTTCCTCCTAAAAAGCTCTTGAATTGAAATACGTAAAACCAGAAACAGCCGGAGCGCCGGGGATAAGCCCCGACGACTCCGGTTCTGCGTCAGAAATTAGTCTCTCTCAACGATCGTTGCGCAGCCCATGCCGCCACCGATACACAGAGTAGCCAGACCCTTCTTAGCGTCACGTTTCTGCATCTCGTATAACAGAGTTGTCAGGATACGGCAGCCAGATGCTCCTACCGGATGTCCGATAGCGATTGCACCGCCGTTTACGTTCAGGATGTCTTTGTTGAAGCCAAGGTCACGAGCTACAGCGATAGACTGAGCTGCGAATGCCTCGTTTGCCTCGATCAGGTCGAAGTCTTCTACCTTCCAGCCTGTCTTCTTCAGAACTTTCTTGGTAGCTGCAACCGGTCCAATACCCATGATGCTCGGATCTACACCGCCCAGAGCGCCTGCTACCCATGTAGCCATCGGTTTGATACCCAGTTCTTTTGCTTTCTCTTCGCTCATAACAACTACAGCTGCTGCACCATCGTTGATGGAGGAAGCGTTACCAGCTGTTACACGTCCGTCTTTCTTGAATGCCGGACGAAGCTTGCCAAGAACCTCTACAGTGGAACCCGGACGCGGACCCTCATCGGTATCTACGATAACAGTCTCTTTTTTCTTCTTAACTTCGATCGGAACGATCTCGTCTTTGAAACGTCCAGCCTCGATAGCTGCGCAAGCCTTCTGCTGGCTAGCTGCTGCAAACTCATCGAGTTCTTCTCTTGTGATACCCCACTGATCGCAGATGTTCTCAGCGGTGATACCCATGTGGTAATCGTTGAATGCATCCCACAGAGCGTCATTTACCATGGTGTCGATCATGGTCGCATTGTTCATACGGTATCCGTAACGAGCCTTCATCAGAGCATACGGAGCTGCGGACATGTTCTCTGCACCACCAGCTACTACGATGTCAGCATCGCCTGCAAGGATCATATCTGCTGCTGCGTTTACAGCATTCAGACCAGAACCGCAAACCACGTTCAGGGTAACTGCCGGAACTTCTACCGGAAGACCAGCTTTCAGAGACATCTGACGTGCTACGTTCTGACCAAGACCAGCCTGGATAACACATCCCATGTATACGTGATCAACCTGCTCCGGAGCAACGCCTGCTCTCTTCAGAGCCTCCTTGATAACTACGGCACCCATCTCAGCTGCTGGAACAGTACTGAGCTGGCCACCCATAGAACCTACTGCGGTACGGCATGCACTTGCAATTACGACTTTCTTAGACATTGAAAAAATCCTCCTTGAAAATGATCCACCACGTAAATAACACAACTGCAGTAAATAGTAAAATAGTGATAAATATGATAGTGTATTTGTATCTTAACACCCCACGCGGCTCCTGTCAAATAATTATCAATGGATTTATAAAGATTTAAGATTCTCATTTTTCCGCGTACAATCCACTTATTTCTACATCGTTTTGATCGCCTTTAGGCGGAATGCACAATTTTTTTCTTCCGTTTTCTCAATAAAAGTGATCTTCTCTGGCATTATAACCAACATGGTATTTTGTTTGTGAATTAATAGACAAACTCATTTCTCTTCCATTTACATACACTTATATCTGTAATTCATAAATATGAATATGTCGTCATTTTCCCCTATTTTGTCCTCCGCCTCTTTCGTTGACAAGGGGTAGTGGAGATGATACACTGATAAACAACGGGGGATGTCCGAATCACGCATTTGTACGGACTTCTTCATATTATTAAAAAGGACAAGGTGAATAAGTATGGATTACAAGAAACTGTATGCAGAAAAGCTGGTTTCCGCTGAAAAAGCTGCTTCCGTCGTTAAATCTGGCGACTGGGTTGACTATGGCTGGACCACCGGCACTCCGGTAGCAGTCGATGCTGCTATCGCAAAACGTCTTCCGGAACTGGAGAATGTAAACTTCCGCGGCGGTATCCTGATGTGGGTACCGGAGATCTTCAAGATCGAAAACCCGACAGCTCATATGACCTGGAACTCCTGGCACATGAGCGGTATCGAGAGAAAGGCAATCGCACAGGGATTCAGCTTCTATGCTCCGATCCGTTATTCCGAGCTTCCGAGATACTATCGTGAGTCCGCAACCAAACCGGATGTAGCTGTATTCCAGGTCGCTCCGATGGACGAGCACGGTTATTTCAACTTCGGACCAAATGCTTCCCATATGGCAGCCTGCTGCGAGACTTCCAAGGTTGTCATCGTAGAGGTCAATGAAAATATGCCGGTCTGCCTCGGCGGATTTGAGAACGGCGTTCATATCTCCAACGTAGACATGATCGTAGAGGGCAGCAACCCGACCATCGCAGAGATGGGAGGCGGCGCAGCAGCGACTGATGTCGATGAAGCAGTTGCAAAACTGATCGTAGACGAGATCCCGGATGGTGCCTGCTTACAGTTAGGTATCGGCGGTATGCCGAACGCAGTTGGTTCCCTGATTGCGAAATCTGACTTAAAGGATCTGGGTGTTCACACCGAGATGTACGTTGACGCATTCGTTGATATTGCCGCAGCCGGCAAGATCACAGGCGCTCACAAAGCACTGGACAAAGGCCGTCAGGTATACGCATTCGGCGCTGGTACCAAGAAACTGTATGACTACTTAAACAACAACCCGGCCTGCATGAGTGCTCCGGTTGATTACACCAACGACGTCCGCACCATCGCAGCCCTGGACAACTTCATGTCCATCAACAACGCGGTTGACCTCGACCTCTTCGGTCAGGTAAATGCAGAGTCCGCAGGAATCAAGCACATCAGCGGTGCAGGCGGACAGCTTGACTTCGTTCTGGGCGCTTACCTGTCCAAGGGCGGAAAGAGCTTCATCTGCTGCTCCTCCACCTTCAAGAACAAGGCTGGCGAGCTGCAGTCCCGTATTCTCCCGACCTTAAATCAGGGTTCCATCGTAACCGATACACGTGCAAACCTGCACTACCTGGTAACCGAGTACGGTAAAGTAAACTTAAAGGGTCTTGCAACCTGGCAGAAATGCGAGGCTATCATCTCCGTTGCACATCCGCAGTTCCGCGATCAGCTGATTAAGGAAGCTGAGAAGATGCATATCTGGAGACAGAGCAATAAGATCTGATAAGAACTCAAGATCTGATAAAATCGGCAGGATTCGGAGACAAAATCCAGCAAACCATCCATGGTATCTGAGACTCCCGGTTCTCCGATACATCAGATACGTTTATTTTCTAAAAAAAGTGCTTTTCCTCTCAAGAAATTTTCTTCGAGAAGAAAGGCACTTTTTTATTTATACTTTTTTATTTATACTTTTTTCTTATAGTTTTTGTTCTACAAATCTCTGTCTACCATCCGCTACTGTTCCAGAGACTTCCACCGGAAGTTCGGAATCACATCCGACCACTTATTAATTCCGATGATTGATTTTGCAAAATTCGAAGTTTCCAGCGTGTATCTCTTCTGATCAATATCGTGGAAAACTCTCCAGAGCTTTCGATCCTTTACCGCTACAATCTCATTGCCCTGATTCATATCACAGGACCACAGACCGAAGCTTAAGCCTGCCCTTACCTCTGACGGCGCATCGACCTGACGACTCAGAATGTACGCGTCGATATACGGGTTACTATCCACGATATAGTAAGAATATGCAAATGCCGCCGCCTGGATATCCGACACATCGCCGCGCGTCAGACTCTGTGCAGTAAATCCTTCCTCCGTCAGAATGACATGGCGCACCTCGCCAGATGCTGTCTTCATCGAATCCTGATTCAGATAATCGGTCAGTACATGCAAGTTTGCAAAGTTGACAATCGGTGAATCTGCACTCTCGGTTACCAGCCCCGTTGCCGGATCATCCCAGAATTCCGGTTCCGTCATCGGGTACGGATACGGATGGTAGGCAATGCCCCAGTCCATCTGGCCTTCCGTTACTGCCAAGGCGTTAAACGTATCAACAATGCCTTTGCCCGTATAATGCACCTGATCGTTCAGGTTCTCATACGGAGCTCCCCACCAGAAATCAAGTGAAAAATAAACCCGGTCATTCGCACTTGTGCTCTTGATCGCCGTGTAGAACGTGCGGAATGCCTGCTGATACGTGGATACATATGCATTCAAATCTGCCGGTCCCATGTAGTTCCAAATCTGGTTGTTGATCTCATTGCCCAGAATCCAGTTGGAAATCTTCGCATAATTTGAATTATGATTCTTGCCGCTGTAACGATCCGCCAAAAACGCGAAGATCGCACGCGTTGTCTCAAATCCTTCCTGTGTCTTCGTGTTAAACATATAATAATTGGCGCTCGAAGATTTCGCAGTTCCCGCATGAACCAGTTCCGGGTGCGCGTCATTCCAGTCATTTAAAACGATCGCCGTCACAGATATATCTTTTCCGATATATGTACTGATCACCTTGTCATAATTTTCAACCACCGACTTATTAAAATGATACGTTTTTCCATCGTACTCATAATCAATGCCACTTCCTAAAAACTGGGAAAATGCGATATTGACCGCCACATGTTTGACACCCAGTGTAAATGCATCGTTGAGCATATTTAACTGGATATTCAAGCCCTTTTTCGTCAGCGGCGTCTTAAACGCATCCTGATTGGATGCAACCACCTCCGGATTTGTGATATAATGTGCCGCGCCAACTGCCGTAAATGCAGTTCCGTCAAACACTGCCGGAACAAACCGGCTGTAAAGGCGGTCCTGGGCAGTTCCCTTGTTTAAAGGAATCGAGACGGTCCTCGTCTCCCCTGCGCCTACGCTGCTGACATAATCAGTCCGGCTTCCAATCTCCGACTCATACGGCCGCAATTCAAACAGATAAATCTTTCCGTCCGTCCCCGTTGTATCACCGTTGCTTGAAAGTGAAATATCCACTGTATTCTGCCCCGAACCAATCAGACAGGAGCCGATCGAAGCGGTTATCTGAAACGTCTGCGCCGCCAGTGCTGTGAACGCAGCCGCCACACTCAGGCAGACCGCTGCAGCCAGGACAAGCGCCGTTTTCATCCATTTTTTCATCCTGTTCCTTCCTTTCCGTCTAATATCCTATGGTATTTGATCATACTTCATTCTTCCGTCAGATTCAATTACTATTTTATTAAGGATTATTACAACTATTTTGGAAATCCTGTATGATTCCCAGCATTTTATCTTTTCCAAGCCTTGATTTCTTTCTTATTCCTATTCTTTTACCACTTGCAAATATTGGTTTTATATATAAATCCCTTAGAGCCGCAAGTTTAAAAAGCTACAGTTTCCGGAACCATCAAGTATTCCTTCCGCCATAGCTTTTTGATATTAGCGATTATTTAGTTCTTAATGCCCTCATCGCATTTAAAATTGCAATGATGGAAACACCGACGTCCGCAAACACGGCTTCCCACATATTCGCCACTCCAGCCGCGCCCATCAGAAGCACAACCGCCTTAACCGCCAGGGCAAACACGATATTCTGGTGCGCAATTGCCATTGTCTTGCGTCCGATTTTAACCACACCTGCAATCTTCGCCGGGTTATCATCCATCAGGACAATGTCCGCCGCCTCGATCGCCGCGTCACTTCCCATGCTTCCCATTGCAATACCGACATCTGCGCGGGAGAGAACCGGTGCATCGTTGATGCCGTCGCCGACAAATGCCAGCTTCCGCTTTCCGGTCATCTCCGCCAGCATCTCCTCGACCTTCTGCACCTTATCCGCCGGAAGCAGCTCCGTGTACGCCTGATCGATGCCAACCTTCGCAGCCACCGCCTCGCCGACCGCTTTCCGGTCGCCCGTCAGCATAACAGTACGGCGGATTCCAGCCACCTTCAGTCCACGGATCGCATCCTCCGTCTCCGGCTTGATCGTATCGGCAATCAGGATACTTCCGGCAAATTTTCCGTCCTTTGCCAGATAAATCACAGTGCCGATGCCGTCGCATTCCTGATACGGTATATTTTTACTCTTCATCAGGCGTCCATTACCCGCCAGAACTTTGTGACCGTCAATCGTTGTCTCGATACCATGACCGGAAATCTCGTTGGTTTCACCGATGCGGGTTAAGTCGATCAGGGGGTTGCGTACCACTCCCTGCACACCCTCTTTGGACTGCACCTCTTTTATTGTGTCATTGTCAGCATCCAGAACGATTTCTGCTGTTCCCGCATTCGCCTTTTGAGTTTCTGCTTCTGCCAAACTGCCTTTTCTCTCACGATACGCCTCCCGTATCGATTCCGCGATCGGATGCGTCGAATAATTCTCGGCATACGCCGCCAGCTCCAGAAGCTCATCCTCACTGATTCCCGCCGGATGCAGCTCCGTCACTTTAAACTCGCCCTTCGTCAGGGTGCCTGTCTTATCAAATACAACCGTATCCAGCTCCGAAACTGCCTCCAGATAATTGCTTCCCTTGACTAACACACCGATGCGGGATGCAGCACCAATGCCGCCAAAGAAGCTAAGCGGAACCGAAATCACCAACGCACACGGGCAGGAAATTACCAGGAAAATACAAGCTCTCTGAATCCACTCGCCAAATTCTCCGCCCAGCACAATCGGCGGCACAAATGCCAAAGCAACCGCCGCGATCACGACCACCGGCGTATAATATCTGGCAAACCGGGTGATAAAGTTCTCCACCTTCGCCTTCTTGCTGCTGGCATTCTCCACCAGCTCCAGAATCCGCGCCACCGTCGAATCATCAAATTCTTTCGTCACGCGCACCCGCAGAAGCCCGCTGCCATTGACACATCCGCTGATGATTTCATCCCCGGCTGCCGCACGGCGCGGTACCGATTCACCAGTCAGTGCCGAGGTATCGATCATCGATTCACCCTCTACCACCACGCCATCCAGCGGAATCCGCTCTCCCGGCTGTACCACGATGATGTCATCTACTTCCACATCATCCGGATCGACCTGCTCTATCTGTCCATCTTTTTCAATATTGGCATATTCCGGGCAGATATTCATGAGATCGCTGATCGACTGGCGCGAACGGTTGACCGCATAACTCTGAAACAGCTCGCCAACCTGATAGAACAGCATAACCGCAACCGCCTCAGAAAACTCGCCCACACCGAACGCTCCGAACGTCGCTACTGTCATGAGGAAATTCTCATCAAACACCTGACCATTTTTAATCCCCCGAAACGCCTTGTATACAATATCCCATCCAATAATCAGATACGGAATTAAAAATACGACTAACTCTGTCCACGGCTGCGGCATTCCGGCAAATACATTCATTTTTTTCGCTGCTGCCGCCGCGATATATACGATTGCCGCCGCGACGATCCGCTTCAGCATCGTTTTCTGCTTCTGATTCATAAAGCCTCCCTTCATTCTGGAAACACATTCCCAGAAAAAAAGATATAGGAAAATGTGCCGGCACAGCTCATTTGCCTATATCTTTTTACTTTGCCCTTCTGTGCATTACACAATCTGATTTTATTCTTTTAAAAAGCAGCTTTTGATCCGATTATGCCTTTTCCAATTTTACATATTAATAATGCAGTCCGGTTCCACCTTCTTGCACACTTCTACAACCTCTTTCATGATCTCGTCGAAACGTGCGTCATCCGCATCGATCGTCATTTTCTGCATCATAAAGCTGACACTCGCATCATTGACTCCATCCAGCTTCTTGATCGCATCCTCCATCTTTGCTGCACAGTTTGCACAATCCAGATCAGTTAATTTAAATTTCTTCTTCATGATAATCCTCCTCTTTTTATTGAGTTATAAATTTTTAATGTTTGCTTTCCGAGACCTGCAATTTTTTTCTTTACAGATAGCACCGCTTTCACATTCATTCAATCCATTATCATCATTCAAGGAACTTGCTATTCTTTAATATGCTCAAAGCCCTGGTTGATAATCCGGTAAACATGGTCGTCTGCCAGCGAATAGAACACCGACTTTCCGTCCCGTCGGCTCTTGACAAGCTGCGACTGCTTGAGAATCCGAAGCTGATGCGAAATCGCCGACTGCGTCATATTAAGCAGCTGTGCAATGTCGCAGACACACATCTCCGACTCAAACAGCACAAACAAAATCCGGATCCGCGTCGAATCACCAAATACCTTAAACAGCTCCGCCAGATCATACAAATCATCGTCATCCGGCAGCATTCCCCGGACCGACTGCACAACCTCATCGTGAACAGCACACTCCTCACAGCACTCTACATCATGAATTGCCATCCGATTTCTCCCTTCATGCTACGCGTTTCTGCCCTGCTTCACTGCTTCTTTCGTGAAAGCAGTTTGCAGGATTTTATCAAGATTTCTTTGAAATATTTTTATTTATATGAATCATTGTTCATATGTTCATTATATGAATGTAACTGGGAAATGTCAAGAAATATTTGTGGGAATTTAAAAGGAGTAAATGAAATATTTTCTCAATTATAAAATGCTGCAAAAAAGACTGTTCATACAGACAAAATCCACTAAGTAATGCGCGTAAATGTGCTTCTTTCTGCCCGGATTACAGATGATACTCTGTAATCCGGCACAGTTCAAATATCTATTCTCTACATCCTATGCTTTTTTGTCTATTTATGAACAGCCCGTTCTTTTTTATTCATTATTATATATCTTTTGCAGTTTATTTTTTCGACACTGCTTGAGCTATATTATCCATTGGTATATTATCCATCGTCGGATGATCTTTTGCCTCTTTCTGCAACCCCGACTTAGACTTCTAATAGAATCTCTCCTCGCCCGGAATCGCATCCAAATGTTCCTGCCATTTCTCAGCCGGTACATCATGAACCGATACCGTCACAACCTTCGGATCCTTCTTTAATTCTTCTGATACCAGCGCTCTGACCTTCTCAGCCAGTGCTGCCTTCTCTTCCCGGCTCCGTCCCGGGTACATAGATATTGCAATGTGTGGCATGATTTTCCTCCTTTGTACTAATAGCACTCTTCCAAAATATCCAAGATTTCCGCGTGCGTCAGCTGCCGATACCCGCCGTCATTGCGGATACATGAATCAGCAATCGTTTTCAGCAGGCTCTGATCTGTGATCCCCAGTTCCCGCAGCGTCCCCGGCAAACCAATCTCATGAATAAACGCCTGCAATGCATCAATTCCGCCAAATGCCAGTTCTTCCTCATCGCCGCCATCTGGTGACATTCCCCAGACATTTACAGCAAATTTCACAAATTTCTTGATGCCGTCCCGGCAAATTCGACGATAATACGCCGGATGGATCACGCCAAGTCCCATGCCGTGGTTGCAGTCCGTGTAAGCCCCCATCTGATGTTCAATCATATGCGCCTCAAAATCACACTGTTTTCCTAATTTGATAATGCCAATCTCCGCCATCGTGGACGCCCACATCAGGTTGCTGCGCGCCTCATAATTTTCCGGTTCCCGGATCGCCACCGGCAGGTTCTCAATAATACTCCGCATCAACGCCTCCGAGATCGCATCCGAAAGATTATCCTCATCCGGTGCACTGAAATATGTCTCCATCACATGGCTGAGCGTATCAAAACCGCCCGCTGCCGTCTGGAGTGGAGAAACCGTGTAGGTATATTTCGGGTCCATCATCGCAAACACCGGATTGCAGCGCGGATAATTCCGGCTCGTCTTAATTTTCTGTTCTTCATGGGTGATTACACCCTCGCCGTTGACCTCGCTTCCAGTGCCGACCACGGTCACAATCACGCCCACCGGAACCGGCTCAAAATCAATCTCGCCCTTTTTGATCCAGTATTCCTCCCAGACGTCCTTGTCCGTCGCAGCCGCCATTGAGATCGCCTTGCTGCAGTCCATGACCGAACCGCCGCCCACTGCCAGAATCAGATCTACCTGATTTTCCTGTACGACTTTTTTCCCTTCCATCACCTTGCTGTAGGTCGGATTCGGCATGATGCCTGAAAATTCTATCACCTGTTTTCCAGCCAGCTTTAAGACATCCATCACTTCCTGATAAATGCCATTCGTCTTGATCGAGCCGCCGCCATATGCCAGCATCACCGTTTCCCCATACGGCTTCACCGCCTCCAGCAGGTGCTCTTTCACACAGCCTCCGCCAAAATAAATCTTTGTCGCATTTTCAAATGTAAACGCCCGCATCGTTCCCTGTCCTTTCTGAACCCGTTCCGGCAAATGCTTTTGCATCTGCCTGATGTTCTGCCCTCTTCTTTGTAGATATGTTTTTTTGAATCTTTATTTTGATTATTTTTCTCCTTTATCTCAGATTCATCAAATGTTCACCTATAACTCACACTAGGTTTGACAAGTTCTCTGTAAGTGTTCATATTATATCACGATTCGCATCTTCGATGCTTACCGCTGCTGACGCAGCTATCGTGATCGCCATTCGCCGTTCGCCATAAATCTGCAAGCAGCTCTCTGGCTCACTTGCGCTCATTATATCATATTACCTTTTTACATTCTATCTTTTTCAGAAATTTCACGCATATATTTTCATTTTTATGAATAAAGTTGCACAAACTTATATCTGCGTGTCATTTTTATTCCCCATCCACTTCCAAAATATTTTCCGAAATTTATGATTTCTTCACATTCCGAACATACTTTTATCACATTTTTTCGATATAGTAATACGCGTAAAGGCAAAAGACCTTTCATAATATACTTTTTCATACCTACGCCGACAGGAGTCCGTTCCTGTCGGCTCCTCCTATTTTAAGGGATATATCTACTCAAGCGGGCAGTTTCATGATAAAATAAACACACAGATAGAATCATCTCTCAAACACAGATTCTATGTTAAATTTACAATAAAAATAGCTGCATGAATCACATATATTAGGAGGAACTTCTCATGAAACACGAACTGACGCAGGAAGAAATCCTGGTTGAAATAAAAGACATTCTATCAGAATACATAGAAATCACCCGCCCGCTGACACCGGCTGACCGCCTGATCGACGATCTGGGGCTGGATTCATTTTTGATCGTATACTTTATCACAGAGATCGAAGACTGTTTCGAGATCGATATTCCGGAAACGGATTTTATCGAGCTTGTCACGGTCAAGGATCTCTGCGAACGGATTCAGCTGGAAATAAAAAAGCACTCCACTTATTAATACCAGCGTGTCATCGACAAGTCATTATTAATTCCTTTTGTAAATAAAATCTGGTGCAGACGCAGATTTTCTACATCCAGGATATAAAATCCATCTGCTGAACCACAAGAAATCATTTCCCAGAGACTTAGAACCATTACGTCCGGGAAAATATATTTTTTAATCCACGAATCGCCCGGATGTTCCTCCAGCACACTGATAAATTGCAGCAAAAACAGTCCGTTCCTTCCATCTTAACCTGAAATGGATACTCATCAAACTTTTGGTTATATCTGTCCCTGTTCTTTCAGATATGCCAGAAAACCCACACAGCCCTCCAGAACATCTTCATACGTCGCGTCAAAATCACCCGTATACCACGGATCCGCGATGTCACGGTCTGAACCTGCAAATGTGAGGAATTTATATATTTTCCCCTCTGGATCGCCTTTCAGCATCCGGTTTAAATTTCGGATATTGGCACCGTCCATACCTATGATATAATCAAATTTCTCATAATCCGCCCACGTCACCTGCCGCGCCCGGTGCGGCACCAGAGGAATTCCAACCTTCCTCAGCTTATTCACCGTCCCCCGGTGCGGCGGATTGCCGATTTCTTCGGTGCTTGTGGCGGCGCTGTCGATAAGGAAGTGGGCGGAAAGCCCTTGGGATGCGACTTTGTGGGTGAAGACGCTTTGAGCTAGGGTGGAACGGCAGATGTTGCCGTGACAGATAAATAATACTTTAATCATCTTTTTATATCTCCATTTAAGTCTTGTATTTCTTCTCAAACGCTTGATATTTCAGGGTTTTCCGACTTTTGAGTTTTCCTTTCTTTTCAAGGTATCTTCTCAAATCTTCTCGTATTTTCTTGTGTTTTTCCCTGCAATCTTGGTAAATCCGTTGGTAAAGCAAGCGTCCTTACCAACGGGCTTTTTTAACTATTCGCTATCCGATATACTTCTTCCTTTGCATCATCAAAATTCACATGGGTGTAAGTGTTCAAGGTTACACTGATGTCTGCGTGACCCATGATATACTGCAAGGTTTTCGGATTCATCCCGGATTTTGCCATATTAGAGCAAAAGGTGTGTCTGCATACATGAGGGGTAACTTTCGGCATCTGGATACGGTAAATCCTGTTGTATTTCTGAATGATATGCTCCATGTACTTCTCCCAGTGAAGGGCAACCATCGGCATATCGTTTTTATCCAAAAATAAAAATCCAGCGTATCCTTCCACCATCGGTTCAACTTTTGGTGTCTTTCGGTTGGCAATAATTCTGCGAAAACACGCTGCGACAGCTTCCGTCATCGGCACATAGCGAATACCTTTGTCAGTTTTTGGTTCTTCAATTACATACTGCATCTGTGCAGTACGCTGTAACTGATGGTCTACCTTAATACGCATTTCTCCAAACTCAATCTCCGAAATCGTCAGCCCACAGAACTCTGAAATACGAAGCCCTGTGTGAAAAAGAATATAGATTGCATCATAGTATCTGCTGAAATGCTTATCCTCCTGAATAAACTTCAGCAAATCTCTCTGCTGCTTTCGGGTAATCGCTTCTCTGGTAACAGAATCATTAACAATGACGGATGCCAGCTCAAATTCAAATGGATTTTTGCGAAGCAGGTCATCATCTACTGCCATCTGAAATGCTGGTCTGAGAACTCCCCGGATCGAATGAATGGAACTGTATCCTCGTCCATCAATTTGTTGGAGCTTAATCAACCATGCCTTTGCGTCTGACAAACGCACCTTATCAATTCGCAGATTCCCAAAACTCTCTTTTTTCAGCATATTGATGACCGTTTTATATCCGGCAACCGTATTGTGACGAACTCCTGTTTTCAATGAAACATACTTTTCTACCAGTTCCAAAACAGTATAGTTGCCACCGTTGGTTACGATACGGTCAAACAAATCCGCTTCAATCTGTTTTTCTTTCTCACGCAGGGAAGGCTCCCGCTTCTTCCCTTTTGGCATTGGGTCATTCTTGTCCAAACGCCAACTGTATACATTTTTCTCTTTTCCGTCCTCATCAATATAGCGGAACCGATACCTCCCATCTTTACGCTGGTACTCGCCCTCTCGCAAAATCCGATTACGGTTATCTCGTCTTTTCTCACTCATCGTGAACTCTCCTTTCAAAAAAGAGAGCCAGACTTGCGCTCTTATCATAGCACAAATCCAGCTCTCCGCATAGTTATATCATGTGAAATCGGTAAATCTGTCAGCTCTGTTTACACAGCAGTAGCCTGATCCAGATACCTCTCAAATTTCTCACGCTTAATGAGGGCACGATTGCCGTTCATCACATAAAAATCCTCATTGGGATGTGTGTCAATAAGCGTTCTCAATTTTCCTTCGCCGATATGATAATATCTGGCTGCTTCCTCAATGGTAAGCGTATATCTACGCCACACCGGAATATCCGAGTAATTTTTTCCTTCAATATTCATCTTATTATTCGCCATAGGCAGTTATCCTCCATACATGAAAATAGCCAGACAGAGGGTGTCGGCAACGAAGTCCGGCAACGGGCTTCAAAAGACCTTGCAAACAATCTCAATCTGGCGGTGGTTACTATTTATACTTTTCTTTTATTTTTCTGTTGTTTTGGTTGTCATAGGGGAGAAAAGCCGATAGTTTCGGGATTTTCCCCGGCAACCGGCTCGGCAACGGGATAGCAACAGGGGATGCAACGGGCTGTCATTTTCAGAATGGAAGCTCCATCGGTTCTGTGACCTCCACAAAACCGTCCATCGTTTTTTCAGACGGGTTGCCGGAGTCCGTTGCCGGGTTTTCACGCTCCCAGCCCTTTTGTCTGCCATATTCTGAAAACATTCTTGGGTTCGGGAAGTACCGCCAGCCAGAAATGCACTGGTTCATAATCTCGTTGATTTCCCGGATTTCCCATTGCTTCGGCTCGTCAAAGGCATGGTTCAAGGCTTCCTTATAGAGCTGCTTGGAGCAGACCATGCTCCCGGTGTACTTATCAAGATACGCCTGTATCATCCCGGCTTTGGTGTCCTCCGGCATAAAATCCCGCTGGTGTTCTTTGAGATACCGCTGCATGGCAGGGCTGAAAGCCAGCTTGAACCTGCCGCTTCTGTAAATTTCCATCGCTTCTGCCCACATCTGCTCGATATAGGCTCTGGAAGCGGCTTCGTCCTCCAAAATGTGAACCTCGGCTTGCTCCGGGTACACCATGACGGGGATAAAGCGGCGGTTGCCGGAACGGTCAAGGGGCAGGAAGTCAAGGGCATTGGAAGTGCCGCCAAACACGCACTGACGGGGGCGGTCTGCTGGGTGGGTTTCATAGGGTATCTTGTAAACCTCTTTCTGTCGGCTTAAAAATGACTTGATTTCCTCAATGCTCTTGGCGTTGGCGGTTGCCATCATTTCCGACATTTCGATAATCCAGTGACCTTGCAGCTTGCGGTACACATTGTCATCGTCCAGCTTCCGCAAATCATCGGAGAACCACTCGTCCCGGACTGCCAGCAGACGGAAGAAAGTGGACTTGCCAGCCCCCTGACCGCCGACCAGACAGAGCATGATTTCAAACTTGCACCCCGGCTGAAAGGCTCGTGAGATTGCACCCAGCAGGAACAGCTTCAATGCTTCATAGGTGTAATCGTCTGCGTCAGCCCCCAGAAAGTGCCGCAGGCAGAAGCGGATTCGCTCTGTCCCGTCCCACACAAGGGAACTTAAATAATCCCGGATGGGGTGGTACTTGTTTTCATTCGCCACAATCCCGATGGCGTTATCAATCTTTTTCTCATTGGTAAGCCCGTAGGTTTCTTCCAGATAGAGAAGCAGATACTTCATATCTGTATCGTTCAGGGCGGTGCTTTCCCTGTGGAAGCCGATGGGCTTTATGATGTCCTTGCGGTCAGTCAGGATGTTGTATGCGATAGCCCCGGAAAGCAGCGGGTCACGCTGGAATACAGTCAGGCAGTTCCGTATGCTCTGACGGACACCGCCTTTCTCGGTAGTTTCCAGCCCCTCCTTGATTTCCTCAATGCTCTGGGGTGGCTGCATGGCGTTCATGGTGTTTTTTAGTTCTTGCTGCGTCTGCGGCGGCAAGCTCTGCCATTCGCTGTTCAAGCTGTATCACATCCTTTCCGTAGTCCGTAATCAAAGCCGCTTTTTCCTCTGTTTCCCCGAACAGCAGCACATCCAGCAGATACTCCACTTGGTCTTGCTTCTGTAAGGCTTCTATAAACCGGGGATGAAAGGCTTCCTCCGGGGAGTGTGGGGCGTAGTCCGTTCTCCATGCCCGAAGCAGATGGAGATAATCGGCAAGAATACGGAAGCAGCGGTTCTTTGCTTCCTGAAACTGTTCCTCCGGGGATTTCTGCCGGGGCTTTGGCTTTTTTTCCTTTCCCGGCGGTTTCCAGTCCTCATAGGAAAGCCCGAAGTCCTGTGCCAGCTGTACGGCGGCTTCTTTCTTTCTCAGCCCATACAGGGTGGCGGCAAAATCAATCACATCCCCATCCGCACCGCAGCCGAAGCAGTGGTAACGCCGATCCAGCTTCATGCTTGGGGTTTTATCGTTATGGAACGGGCAGCAAGCCATCCCGTTCCGACCTACATGGATTCCATAATGCTCCGCAGCCTGTCTTGTTGTGACGGACTGCTTCACAGCTTCAAATACATTCAAATCTATCCCTCCTTGAAAAAAGAAAAGCACCTGACATTCTCTGATTGAAAATGGCAAGTGCCTGTTAAAGTTCCATATCCTGTTGTCTGTGTTTCGTCTGTTCCTGGGCAGTTCTTTGTGCTTTTTTCTCGTCTGTCTTATCCTGCAAGACTTCCTTGATGGGCTGCTTCTTGGGCGGCTCTTTGCTTTCCTCTGTGCCGGGGGTGGCTTTCTGTACCCAGTAGCGGATATCCCGCAGCTTCTTCAAATCCTCCTGCACCTCTGTCAGCGGTACTTTCAGCTCTGCGATTTCGCTGAGAAGTTTTTCCTGCTCCTGTTGCAGTTCCTTTTGGGTGCTGTCCTTATCGTCCGGGTGCTTGGCAAGGTAGGCGGCGGCTTTCGCATACCGGGCGACCTCCGGGTGTTCCTGTTTGAATTTCTCCTTTGTTTTCTTGAAAAATATCTTCTGGTACTTCTCATAGACAGGCTTACATTCCTTGCAGTCTGTCCGGCTGGCAAGAATCCCGTCAATCACTTTGCTGCGGGCTTCCTTTGGCTTCATCTGATTGCGGTAATCTGCGGCTGATTTCCCGGAAGATTCCAGAAATACTTCTAAGTCCTCCACAGTAGAAAGCCCCTTTTGACGGAGATAGGACAGGGCTTCGCTGACTGCCTTTAAGTCCTGTGAAGTCCCCCGGTTCTGTCCAGCCCTTGTCCAGTCCTTCCGTTCTTCCTTTCGTATCTCCATATACTTCATCAGCAGATTGGGAAGAAGTGTCGCTTCCTCCGCCGCTTTTTGTGCAAGCAACTCCTTCCGTTTTTCTCCCAGCTCGGCAATCCAGCCTTTGAGGTTGTGGATAAGCTGCCGGATGGACTTCATCAGGCGGTTGGCGGCTCTGATTTCCCGGTTCAGGTTTCCGATATTCGTCTGGATACCACGCTTTTCCATCTGCCGGACAGCCGCTCCCTCATGGACAGTGGGGACTATATCAAACCCCTGTCTGGCATAGGAACGCAAGTCCACACGCTCCGGGCGGTCATTGGCTTCCAGATAGCGGTTCTGGATGACCTCCCATTCATGCCGCCAGATTTCACAATATTTCTGGTCGTTCCAGTCCACCGTATCCTCCTTGTGGCTTTTCCACCTGCCAGATGGCAGCTTTATCCGTTCCCCATTCTCGTCAAGGTCATAAACCTTGCGGCTCTTGGGAAGCCATTTCCCATGTTCGTCCATTGCCCTCATAGTGAGCATGACATGGGCGTGGGGATTGTGTCCCGGCGGATGAGGGTCATGGATGGCAAAGTCAGCAATCATGCCTTTGGAAACAAACTGCTTCTGGCAAAACTCCCGGACAAGGACAGCATACTGGTCGGGCGGTATCTCTCTGGGGATGGTAAGCACCCACCGCCTTGCAAGCTGGGAGTTCCATTGTTTTTCCACCGCTTCGGCGGCGTTCCACAAAGTATTGCGGTCTGCATATTCCTGTGGGGCATTAGGTGGGAGCAGGATTTCATTGTGGACGATACCACGCTTTTCCGGGTAGTGCTTCACTTGCTGGTCATATTCACAGAACAGTTTTTCGCCACTCTGGTAAGCAGCGGCGGCAACCGCAGACTGCCGCTGGCTGCGCTGAACAATCGTGATTTCGTTGTGTGGACAGGGCATTTTGTATCCCTCCTTTCGCTAATTGGTGGATGGGGTGGCGTTTTACCACCTCATTTTGGGCAGAAAAAAGCAGGAGACCTTTTTCAGATTTCCTGCTCGGTGCGCCGCTGTGTTGGCGGCGGGTATTTAGTTGTAAAAGTTCGGGGCAAGTTGACCCGATGTGTGGGTGGCAAACTTGAATTTATTTTGGCAAATCATCTTCCGCTTTAAAATTCACATTACTGTCATCGATCGAGATTGTGATCGTGTAGTTATAGATTATACCATCTTCTGTTTCCAGCTTAAATGTTACCGCACCACCTCCGAGATACTGAAAATCAGGTTCGTCAGACATTCTTGCATATGTGCCATACTGTTGAAAGTATCCGTCTGCATCAAAGAACGCAACATTGCTTGTTTGCTCCTTATCGTTCCGGAAGAGTACTGCACCAACACGGTCACTAGCATGATCTGGAATTAAAACACAGTCTATGTATTCCCAATCTGTTTCTTGCACAAGAGAGAACATCGACACAATATCTTGTTCAGACCAGATTTTTCCTCCATTCAGATTACTGATATCTGTATTCTGAACCGGATTGCTGGCAGAATCTGATGTTTCTGGCATGGCGTCTTTGCTGCTGCAGGCGGACATTCCTAATACACAAACCGTCATGAAAATAAAAAGCAATGCTCTCTTCATATGAACACCTCCTCAAATTCCGATTTTTCGTTCTCTGCGACTTCCCAATAAACGGGAAGTTGGTTACTTCTTGTAATTCATTTTCTTACTTAATACCCCAAACAAAGCCAATAAAAATATTCCAATTCCAAGCAATACGCCAGCCACTTTCATTAATTCATTGTTTGTATACTCTGTATCCGGAAGAATCCCATACTTGTAATAAGAATAACTAACATGGTCTGTGGTATATGCAGCTATGGAATCTCCTACATTATATTCCGAATATACAAATCCCGGTACTTGCATTCGCTTGTGATAATCATTCACTTTTCCATTGTTGTAGTAGAAGAAATAATTCCGAGATATCGTATCAGCCGAAGCAGCTTCAGCCCTTTTACCTGTAATCACAATATCCTCCATATAGTAATCTTCTCCCAGTACCATCTCTTCCATTTGTGTATTAAATGCTTTAGATGTCAAAAGTATATTTATCCAGACTGTAATGAAAGCTATACTTAAAATAATGAAACAAATCCAAAACAAAATTTTCTTTTGATTTCCAGTTAATATTTCTTTTGGTTCTTGGTGCTTAACCAATTTATTACTCATTCCATAATACCTCTAAAGTACTTTTTTCTTCTTCCTTCCCTTCGTCCAAGAAGTGTATCTCACTCAAAGAACTCGGTCAATCCCGATTTGTTGTCATCTTCATTATACTTCATTGGCTATCGAAAAGATAGCATATTTTATGAAACTTGTCGGCTGGGAACAGCTTGTAGCGCAAGGTGTCCCCAGATGGCAAGTCCACAAAAGGGTAGCTGGCGGCAGCCAGCGCAGGGGAAGTGTAGCGTCCCCTGTATGATTTGGAACAGACCATGACTGCGGAAAATCACAGCCCTCCGACGAGGAGCCTTCGGAGAACGCAATGCACCAACTTTTGGGTGGTGTATAATTGCGCCCTTAGTAAACTAAGGGGTTTCCGGCTTCTCCCGTTCCAGCAGTTTTTTCAATAGTTCCTGCGTGTCCTGCCTGTGAAAAATGAGTTTCAACAACAGCATGACATCATCATCTGTCAGGCGTTCCGGCTCTTGCAGAAAACTTTCCAGCATACCGCCACGAGTACAGAGCCGGTGCGTCCGTTCCTTTCGGGTAAGCTGCTTTAACTGGTGCTGCAATGCCTTTTCATCATTGATGGCTTTCCGCAGTTTCTTTTCGCTTTTCTCCAACTCCCGGTTGAGCTTTTCCAGCTTTGAGGTATCAGGCAAGGGCAGCGTCCTCCTTTCCCGGTATCAGCACATAAATCCTATTTGGTTCTCCAACGCCCTGACGCATCCGCATGATAAGTCCGGCGTTTTCCAGTTCATTCAAAGAACGCTTGACCGTCATAGAGCTGCGGGACAGGACTGCGGCAATGGCTGTGACAGGGAAGCAGACAAACAGGATTCCGTTCTCGTCCTCCTGCCCATTGGATAGCATAGCGTCCAGCATCCGGCAGTACATGACCTTTGCGGTGCTGCTGATTGGAAACCCTGTCAACGCTCTTGGAAAAGCCATACAGGGCGGCAATGGTGTGTCTATCGTCATAAATTCAAAATTCATTCGGTGTGTTCCTCCTTTTTCTTTGCTCGTTTGGATAAATAACGGGGGCAGTCAATCACAACCGCCCGGAAGCTCTGCTTGCACCCATGCTGGCATTTCCGGCATAATTCGTTGTAAGTGACACGCCCCCGGTCATTGAGGTAAAAAGAAAGCTCATGCTTCCTCTTTTTGCTCATTCTCGGCATATTGCGCTTCCTCCCGTTTTAGTGTATGGTTTCGGGGCGATTTTCGGTAAAATTACAGCCATAGAGCCGCTTAAAATCTCCCGAAGTATCAGCGATAGGGTAGACTGTCCCCCTATCAGATTGTTGTGTTTCGGTATCATTTCGGTGTCAGTTCGCCAGTTCTCCCCGGTGTCGTTCCTCCCCTGAATCTCACAGCGGCGTATCGCTCCCTTTGGTACGCTCGTTTCGGTCAGGGTTCCTCCACATTCCTGCCAAAAGTCATGGCACTACATCGCCGGGGAAGCATATCCCACACAGGCTGGTCATTCGATTGGATTTGATCCATCGATGAACTACCTGTATCATAGAACATTTTTGTGCCCTGTGCCGTATGTCCACAAAGTAGGAATTAGGGGTAAAAATCAGAAATTTCCACGATTGCGGAATTGATATGGTATAATCAATTCAACGGTTATAAATGTCGTCAGAAAGGGGGAACTGCTTCAATGAACGGAGCTACTACAATACAGGAACGGCTAAAAGATTTACGATTAAACAAAGGATTAAAACTGGAAGAACTGGCAGAGCAAACGGGTATTTCAAAATCGGCTCTTGGCAGTTATGAAAAAGATGACTATAAGGAAATCAATCATGGCAACCTTATCCTGCTGGCAGATTTTTATGGGGTGTCCCTCGATTATCTCTTTTGCCGGACAGAGAACCGGGCGGAGATCAACACGCCATTAAGGGAGCTGCATTTGAGTGATGAGATGGTAGCACTTCTGAAAAGCGGTCGGATTAACAACCGTCTGCTGTGCGAACTTGCCACCCATAAGGACTTTATCAAGTTTCTTGCGGACATTGAGATTTATGTGGATGGGATTGCCACCATGCAGATTCAAAACCTCAACGCCCTTGTCGATACCGTCCGGCATGAAATCATTGAACGGTATCGCCCCGGCGAAGATGACCCCCATTTGAAAGTGTTGCAAGCCGCCCATATCAGCGATGATGAATATTTCAGTCACATGGTACGGGATGACCTCAATCTCATTATCCGGGATATTCGGGAAGCTCACAAAAAGGACAGTGAAAGTGCACCCCAGACCACCGTTGCCGATGAACTGAAAGAAAATCTGGAAGCGGTCGAAAATTTCAAGGGCAGCCGGGATGAAAAGCTCGTTGTACTTTACTGCAAACAGCTCGGCATCAACTATAAAAATCTGTCAGATGAAGAATTTCGCTGGCTGATTCGGATTCTCAAAAAATCAAAGAAAATGGGAACGCCTATCAGCCAGAGGAAAAAACGATAAAGAAAAACCGCTGTTGCATGGTTTGTTGGCTTCCATGTAGCAGCGGTTTGTGCTGGGGTTATTCAGTTAAGTTTTCAGAGTGGAAAACTGGAAGTTACAGCACCATTTTCCATAACAATGATGAAATAAATGGTTGAAGGAAGAACATAATAAGTGCTACCGATACACATATTATGTAAAAGTCACCCATTTTTGAATTTGAAAAGATTCGCTTCGTAAAATTATCAGTTATCCTATGTACAATAAAATATCCAATTATAGTACCAACAGTATTTGTAATAATATCGTTTATATCACTCGTTCTAAAAGTAAAAATCTGTGATATTTCAATTAAACTTGTAACTATAAATCCCATTAAGGCAATATTTTTAATGTTTCTAAATTTATCCCACAATATCGGCAAAAAGAAACCAAATGGAACAAATAAAAGTATATTCAAACAAGCATTAATGAAATCCGAAACCATATCCAAAAACGGGATAATGTTCACTGCAAAATCAATTTTCAGAGATGCTATATTAGGAAAGCCTACAAGTGCTAAGACTGCAGTAAAATAAAACCCAAATACCATATAAATAATAGTTCGTTTCCAGCTATGAAAACATAACTTGTTATATATGCACCAAATAGGAATTATAAAAACAGCTGCCGCAACAATTTCGATAAGTGCACTATATATTCTATACACGTTTTTCTACCTCCAAAACTTCTAATTTGTCATAATCATTCTACGCGTGTTTTCCCAATAACAATGTAAAACAACGGTATCATTATAATCATTGCTGCTATGATATGTACATATATGAAACTTTGTGTTCCTGTAACAAGAAACAAACTTGTTATTGTATAATTCCATAACCAATGAAATCCTGTGGGCATCCAAATACTCTTTGTAGTGTAAAACATTTCATTAGCAAATATTCCATATAGAAAAGGAAAAATAAACATTACCAGAACAGAAATATTATCGGTATTAAAAATATGTGGTAGTGTAAAAATAAGTGCAGCTATTACGCAACTCAAATACTTATTTTTACATTTTTGCAGCAACAGCCCAAAAATAATTCCTCTAAAAATAACTTCTTCAATAAAGGACACGAAAAAGTAAAATATGAATTTCCCTTTATGATTCATCAACAGTGATAAAAAATCAGTGTCTTGAAGAATTATATTTGATTTGACTGATGAATAAACTATAAACAATACAATGATTGGCATTATAGCTCCAACTGCAAAATTCAGAAAGTCTATTTTTCTAAAATATAACCCTATGCTTTTTAACATAACGCACCTTTTAACCTCTGATTTGTCATAATCCTGACACCATACTATTATGAATAAATTATCTCATGCAAAACAATTTCTTCTGCCCGATTGTGGATATTATTGCACCGCCGCACCCATTCCATTTGACGGGTACACTTTAATTCCTCGGTTACGCCCTCGGCAATTTTCATCTGCTCCATGATGGTGTCTAACCGTTCCTGTGCCTGTTCGTTCAGGTCTGAAAGATATGTCCATAACTCCCCAGTCAAGGTCAATGTGTTCAATCGGGCTGGATGGATTTCCCTTAAATATTCCCGGTGCAGCCGTCCATACTTTCCAATGGGGCGGTGTTCTTCCGGCAGTTTCAGGTCTGGGATGTAGTAATCTCCAACAAAGATATAATCAATTCCGTTTTCCGTTATTCTTGGTTTCAATTCGCTCATGTTTTAATCTCCTCATTCTGGCTCATTTTTTTGCAAGTCTGGCTCTCCAGAAATATTGGTAAATCTTTGGTAAATTTGAGACTGAAGCACAAAAAACGCTTAAAAACGGGGCTTATGAGACGATTTGAGACTTTTCATCATGCCCGGTAAATCCTGCCGTGGCAGATGAATAATACTTTTATCATTGTTTTATTTCTCCTTGATTTTCCCCGGAATGCCCTGTTTTGCAAGGGATTCCGGGGATTTGTAGAATGTGTGTTTGGGATGGCATCTTGGCAAAATAGGGCAAGATGGAGCAAGTTGTTGCGGGCTGTTAGTAGTAAAATTAGTAGTAAAACGAGGTAGGCTTACTACTAAGGATTTTAAATACACATATCAAACTCTGTAATGGTCTTAACAAATTCTTGTAACTCTGTTAGCGTTGAAAATTCTCTAAATGACTTTTCTTCACTTCTTGGTTGTTGCTGAAGAATCGCATCAAACAAGGCTTCCAAACTCACTCTAGGATTTTTCCACAGCATTGTTTCTTCAAATTTATTACAATACAGAAACATTTTTACATCATAAAATTCAGACCATTTTTTTCTCTGCTCACCTTCATTTTTTGCCAAATTTATAATTGTAAATGGAGCAATATCTTTCATCTGGCTTAAATGATTGGCTGATTTCATCAATTCCACCGCTTCAACATCCGTAACAGGAGCACCATAACCATATACTGTAATCCCCGCCGCCCTAGACAACACAGATTTCGCCAAATTCCATTCATTAACAATTATCGGCTTGCTATTATAGTCTTTCTTTCCTATAGGATATAGCAATGGCATTTGCTCAAGTTCTTTAAAACATTTCGGACAAAGACAATTTGCATACCCTTTTATTTTGCACTCATAGCACAAACCGACTCCAGCATTACCATGCGGAAATATTAACTCAGGTAAATTCCCAACACATATATTTCTTTTATATGCTTGCATCAAAAATGGATCCCAGTTAAATGATATTATTGCATCTTTTTCAGTCAACGACAAAATCAAATAATCATATAATGTTGGTTCATCTGGAATCTGCAATTTGCTAAAATAATCGCACACTTCATATTCTAATTTTTTCTGTAAATCTCTATACTCAGTTTTTCCATTTATATCAGAAAATAATTTTTCAAAATCCTCCATCTGTTCATCCGAAAAATTATATTTTTTCAATTCATCCGTAAGGCCAAGAATGTTGTGTATATTTTTTAATAATGGAACTTTCTTTCCATTTTTATCTATCTCACAAGCAGCAATAGATGCACCTGCACCTACAATGACCACATGCGGATCTATCAAACGCTTTCCTACATGATTCGGTAATCTATATGGTAAAATATCTTGAAGTGACATTTGATAACCTCCTATCTGCAGCCATTATAAATGAGCTAACTAATGCTGCTTAATTTCCCAACATATTAGCCTTTGAATATAATGTTTTAATGGTTTCCATAACTTCATCTGAACTGAGGATTTTCTTCAATGCATCTTTAAATTCATCTATATTTTTACATTCATACTGCGGGCAAAAAAAATCCATATCCTCAGAGAAAGATTTCCCTACTGAAATCGCAACTGGATAATTCTGTTCAAAATTAGAATACATAATTAGCACTGTCTTACTATAGTCATCCAATGCCGGAACTATTACATTAAATATTGTTGCTGCACCATATTCAACTTCATGATTTGTCACTTTCATATAAATAGGTTTTCCATAAAGCACAAATCCCGTTTTATCTCCTAATGCAGATATCTGCTCTTTTAAGATTGTTTCTGGAAAGTCGCTAGTATTTTTTTCCAAATCTTTTACATTTTTAAATCCCCATAAATCTATAGCCATATTTTCATCCTCCTATAATTTCAAATTTTATTGGCAAATGATCAGAATATTTTTCTTTATCAATTGTTGTATTGGGAACAAAGTTGTGATTCTCTGTCTTTTCTATTATTTCAAAGTAGTCCCAGTTAAACTTATCAATATAACATGGTCTTAATAATACTGAATCAAATGAATACCAGTATATTGCATGGTCATCTTTGTCTCCTGAATTATAGTAAGAACCTTGAACTAATTTATTTGCACCCATTAAAGCCCAGATAGGATTAAAATAAAGATATGTTGTTCTCCCATCAATTTTTCTAGTTTTCTTAGCCGCATGACTAGCTGACATTGTTGCATTAAAACCATAACCGCTACATATTCCAGCCTCATATGGTTGCATATTAAAATCCCCTACTATAATTGTCCGTTTTTCATTATTTTCAAAAAATTCTTGTTCATATTTATTCAATTCCCTAGCTATGTCATTCGCACGGTTATATTGTGCCTCATTAGATTTTGTCTTTTTACTCAAAAGATGAACAACTACTAATAGACAATCAACTTTATCATATTTTTTTATCTTATAAATGGAATAATGCCCATCTTCTTTATATGGAATAATCTTAATTTCTTTCTTTGCCAACACTCTAATATCATTTTGCGGGCTAATCTGAATATCGTTCCATTCATTACCACTTAATTTGAGATGATTCAATATTGCAGTTATATCCAAATTTTCAGCTTCAGCCAAAGAAACTATATCTAATTGATTTTCCTTTATCATATCAATTAGTGGACTAATTAGATTTTTATTATATATGTTCCAAAATAGAATTTTGATTATTCTCACCTCTTTTTCATATAAACTTCCAATTATATTATACCAATAGATTATTTCTTTTTCCATAGAAAAAACGCCCCAGCCAAGCCGGAGCATTATCTATCTTCTATATCAAATTACCTTAAACATCTTCTGCGACATCGGTTTCTCCTTCTTCTGTTCAACCTCCGCCTGTGCCTTTCCGAAGTCTTCCATTCGCTTCAGTTCTTCCTCAGCATCGTCAAATCCGATATGTGTATAAATGGGGTATAGATAAAGATGCAGAATATTGGGATGTGTCTACCAATATTCTTGGAAGTTTTACTTTCGCTGTAAAAGAGATGAGAGATGATTTAGAAAAACTGTACCGTGACACTCTTGTTGTCCTTATGTTCAAAAAATGTCTGGAACAGCTTGATGTTTCTGCAGAACTTGCACAGATCACATGGACAAATAAATTTGCAGATTTTAATTCATTTCCTATGCAGAAACATCTCGGTAAAATATCTGCTTACCTGAATGAAATGAGTGGAGTAACCATGAAGCTCGGATTAGATGAGAATGGAGAATTGAAGGTCATGCCGGATTTTCACTCTGTATTCGATGCTGCCCGATTCGCCCTGTCGCAATATGTATCTATCCCTACGGATTATCCGATTGCTTATGCGGACCGGGTTGGTGTTGCCACCTGTGAGTGCTGTGGCCGCCTATTCATCAAGAACGGAAACCGTCAGAAATACTGTGACAATCCAGAATGTAAAAAGGAACGAAACCGCAGAAAATCCCGCACAGCTTATCACAGAAAAATACAGGAAGAAAATGACAACCTCTGGGCGTGACCACGGCTGTTTTCACACTGGGGCAAGATGTGGCAAGTAATATAGGTTATTTTCTATATAGGCTCTATAAGAATAAGCTAAATCATCTGCCACAAGTTGCCCCAACTGATTTTTCATAGAAAAAGGGCATTGGTCCGCACCGACACCCCAGTGTGATTTTATCCTTATTTCTCATAACGAAATGCTGAATTTCCAGTCAGATTTCTAAGCAAAATCTTCCTTGCTGTCTTATATTCATTTCCGATAAAGCCAAGCCTGAGCAAAAAACATCGGAAAGCATATTTGTCATTGTCTGTTTCGGTCGGCTTTGATGATACTCTTTTTGCATCTTTTGCCATATCACACAGTCCTGTGATAAATTGCGTGTATGCTGCTATCTCGTCACCATCTTCCGTATATGGAAACCATGCAAAGTTAATTTTCTCCTCTGTGATTTCAACCTCGGTGCTGTCCGTCTGAAATGCCTTTTGGAAAAGCGTCTGCTTATTTGTTATGATCTTCTGTAGATTTTCCAATGCCGTATCCGTAAGGCATGCTCTCGGAACTGCTATTGTGAGCTTGTCCTGCTGCATTGGGACTTCTTCAGTAAATTCCGCATCATCCTGAAAACCACACTCTCGTAATTGCCGAATTAAGTGTTCTACCATTTCTACCGCTACTCCCTCTGGGATGTGCAGCACGCCCTCTTTGTCCAGTCGGTATCCTGCAATATCGTATGCACAGCTTGGCACCCGCTCATAATTCGGTGCTGTTCCAAGTATTTTGCCAATCTTCTGTGCCAGCTTCGGTCTTTGCTTTGGTTTCAGTGTAAATCTGATTCCATTTTTCATAATATGTACCTGCCTTTCTTTTTCGGTAGTACATATATCACTCTGACGGCACAGAATAGCAGTAAACGCTCCATAGCAAGTACCTGTTCCTCCACTCCTTTTTCTGCCATAATAGTCTCACACTATACAGAGTCAAAAAAGTTAAGTACTCAACTTTTTTGACCGCCTATGGAGGTCTAGCTATGAGCAGTCAAACAAGTTTAGTTGCTGAACAGGTTCGGTTGCAGCAATGGGCGGCACAGATCCAGGATTGTAAAAACCGCCCTGCAGATATGAAAGTAGAAACCTGGTGCAGTGAGCATGGCATCACAAAAGCGAATTATTATTATCGTCTGAAAAGAGTCCGCAAAGCATGTTTGGAGGTCTACAATCCAGAACCGGCGTTTGTGGAACTTCCTCAGCCGACAGAGAAAGCTCTGCCCCAGGAAGACAGCAGCTTAAAACCGACAGCTATTTTGCGAAATTCCAGAGGATTGGCACTTGAAATTTATAATCCTGTCTCTAAAGATATGCTTCAGTGTATCCTGGAGGTTCTGTCTAATGCTGAATGACGCCACAGGTCTGAAAAAGATCTATCTTGCAGCTGGTTATACCGATCTGCGGAGAGGAATGGATGGTCTCGCAACGATCATCCGGTTCCGGTTTCAGCTCGATCCGTATGATAAAAATACGCTCTTTCTTTTCTGCGGGAAGAAGACGGACCGGATCAAGGGACTCTTATGGGAAGGGGATGGGTTCCTACTTCTTTACAAGAGACTGAGCAACGGTGCCTTCAACTGGCCACGTTCCGTAGAAGAGGCGTTGGAAATATCCCCGGAACAGTATACGATGCTGATGCAAGGGCTTGAAATTCTCCCCAAACATCCGATCAGGCCAAATGATCCGCCTAAAAGATTGATGTAACATTTGTGCATTATGGAGAAAAAATTTCCATATTTCACAGAAGAAAAAAGAATCTCTTCCGTTTCATAAAGCTTATCCACAGAATTCAGTCCGCAGGAATCAAACCACACGGTTTCGGGCAGAAAAATCGTTCTGAATCTGTGGATAGCAGTACAGAACATCTGGAATCCTGAAAAGCTATCCCAGGTGCTCTGTACTGTTATCCACCGTCATTATGCCGAAAGGAAAACAGGCGCCAAGTGGCAGAAAACGTACAGATCTGGTACAATGGACTCATTGAGAAAAGGAGTTCCTGCCATGACGATGAAGTTCACAGAAGAACAGTTAAACAGCTTTGATAAATCTATGCTGATCCAGTTATTTTTGAATCAACAGGAACAGTTAGGAAAGGTCAGTGCCGACCTGCATTCCCTGGATACGAAGATGCAGGCAATGATGGAACAGCTGATCCTGGCTAATAAGAACCGGTTTGGACGTTCCTCTGAAAAAATGGAGGATGCCCAGCAGCTCCGTTTTGCTGAAGTGGATGGAACCATTGTGTTTTTTAATGAAGCCGAAGCTGTCTGTGATCTGGAGGCACCGGAACCAGAGACTCTGGAGCCGGCACCGGAACGCAGAAAAAAAGCAACCGGTAAGAAAGCACAGGATATGTCCGGGCTTCCTACAAATCGGATCGACCACTACATGACCGAAGAAGAATTAACAGCAGAATTCGGTGAAAACGGCTGGAAACAGCTTCCAGATGCTATTACACGCAGATATCGTTTCATTCCGGCAAAAGTCGAGGTGGATGAGCACCATGTTGGTGTATATGCCAGCAAAACAGACGGGCACATGATAAAAGCAAAGCATCCCAAAAGCCTGCTTCATGGAAGCCCCGTATCCGCTTCGCTCGCTGCTGCGGTCATGAATGGAAAATACGTAAACGCGGTCCCTCTTTATCGCCTTGAACAGGAATTCCTTCGATATGGCCTTGCCATAACCAGGCAGAACATGGCGAACTGGATGATCCGGCTGGGAGAAGAATATCTCGCCGTTTTGTATGATCACCTTCATTCGCTACTTTACAGCTATCATGTCATCCAGGCTGATGAGACACCGGTATTGGTAAAACGGGATGGTCGCAGTGCCGGTTCCAAGAGTTATATGTGGGTGTACCGTTCTGACCACATGTATCCGGAAAAACAGATCATCCTTTATGAGTATCAGCGGACAAGAAATGCCTCTCATCCCCGGGAATTCCTAAAGAATTATTCCGGCATTTGCGTGACGGATGGCTATCAGGTCTACCATACACTGGAAAAAGAGCATGAAGACCTGACGATAGCCGGGTGCTGGGTCCATGCCCGCAGGCGCTTTGATGAAGCGCTTGCAGTAGTACCGAAAGAACGCCAAAAAGAATCCGCATCCTATCTGATCTTAAAGCAGATCCAGACGATCTACAGAAAAGAAGGAAAGCTAAAGGAGCTCTCATCGGAAGAACGGCTTTCCCAGCGTCAGGTGGCTATAAAGCCACTGGTAGACGCTTTGTTCGTGTACCTAAAGCAGCATGAAAGCGAGGTCGGAACAGAAAAGCTGAAGGATGCTTTCAGTTACGCTCTAAATCAGGAAAAATATCTCCGGGTTTTCCTGACAGATGGGGATGTCCCTATGGATAATAACGCCTCTGAGCGCGCGATCCGCGGATTCTGTGTTGGAAAGAAGAACTGGCAGATGATCGATACGATCAATGGTGCGAAAGCATCCGCGATTATTTACAGCATCGCAGAGACGGCAAAAGCGAATAACCTAAAACCATACGAATACTTTGAACACCTTCTGACAGGGATCCCCAAGCGCATGGATGACAGCGACCGGTCATTCTTAGATGACCTGCTTCCATGGTCGAAAAAGTTGCCGGACGTTGTCAGAAAACCGAAAAAGCAATGAAGTAGAGCCGCGGAAGCGGCTTTTAGCTTATAGGGTACTTGGTATGGAGCGTTTACGAATAGCAAGGTATTTCTGATTATATTTCTGCAAAAAAATACGCATAAAAACTGTGTTTTTTCTATTGTTTTACACACGGTTTTTATGCGTATTTCGGTACTATCCGGCAAAACAAAATCGGCTAAAGAAGCGGTATTCTATGGGAATTTTCATATAATATGGATTCTGTGGGTATCCCCCTGTTTAATTCTGCGAAAATTCGCACGTAGGGGACCATCGGTCTTCAGGCAGAAATACTGTAGAGATTTGGATACCCCACTATTTTTTAAAATATTCCTCACATTCTTCTTGGCTTAAATAACTGACAAATTTTATTTACAGTTGTTCCAATCAAACTATATTATTCTTGTATACTGGATGCGATATTAGATTCTTTTATTCTATTTCCATCTCCAATATTTACGCTATTGTCGTTAAATATTATTACTTGTAATTGCTTAACTATTTCTATTCTCTCATCTTTAGATTTTGAGTCTATATCTATGTCTAAATCATCTAATACTCCAAACTCTTTTTCCAAAAGAATCAAAGCATCAAGTAATCTATTTTCTATGGTAGATAAAATATTATGAATACATTGACTTGAGATTTCAACCATTGCCGATGTAATCATCATATATGGATCTTTATTATAGTGTACTATTACTGGAAAAAAATCTGCATTAATCTGTTTTCCTAATTGTATACTTGATGAATCACATTTTTCCACAAGTTGTCTTAATGCTTCTACTCCCTCTCGAAAACTAACATTTAGCAAAGAATCCTGTAAATCTTCCGGCATCTTTCCTAATGGAATTGAAACATGATTCCATGTCATATGTGATGCCATTGAACCTTTAAAATATGACCCCATAAGACTTCCACGTACTATTCTATATGTAGGTATCTTTGCATCCTTAGGATATCCTGTTATCTCATTATTAATCCAAGTATTTAATTCAACATTATCAAACCCAGTTAATAACACCTTTGTTCTTTTAAGTGCTATAAGCGTATCCACAGTCCCGTTTGCAAGTTCCTTGATAATTTTACTTTTTGGCATTAAAACACCCCCTCTATCAAATTTACAATTCTATCCCAGAATGAAAATAATAATACAATCCCCGCCACTAAAGAAATCAGGAATCCACATATTACAGGATGCTTTTCATAAAATGATTTCTTAACAGATTGATCATCATTAATCTCAAGTCTTTCCGCAATATTAGCATTTTTAATTTTATTATTATCACCAATGTTAATCGACATATCACATTCTCCTATTTATAATTAATGAACACAAATCTGCTCAGATGCAATTCTATTAAAGCTATGTATCAAATGCACTTTTTGTATTTTTATATGTTTATTAATATATTCCAATAATTCCGTCCCATCCAAATACATGTACATCTGCGGTGCAACAAATCCCGGAACGGCATGTCTTAAATCATCAAGTGAAATCTCTGTGGTTTCTTGAAATTCATCAATTTCCATAGCGTATCGATATGATTCTTGATATTTTTCAATACGTGCAACAGCATCTTTATCATTTTTAAACTCTTCTCTCCAGTCAGATAATAGATGTCGCTTACCTAAATATACTATACCTGTAACTGCCTTAACGGGCGAACTAACATACATATATGCCATGATTGGCTCATCCGGGAAATTTCTTCTATGTTCAAATATTTTCTTCCCAGACTTTATTTTCTCGTATACCTCCGGCTTGAAGCTTAAAAGCATTTTTCTCATTTACGCTACCGCCTTAATTCCACTTACATTCTATATTAAGAACTTCTATTGGCATACTAATAAACTGAACATCAAACTTAAGACTTGGTTCAACTTTTGTACTTGCATTGTGAATTCTGAAACTAAGCTGCCAACCATTATCGAGATACATTTCTACTGTATTATCACTGTTAGGCTTAAATTCAAGTGCTACAAGTCTTGTAGGTAATTTCACAATAGGTACTGTGATTGCAGATACCTTGTTCTTTGCAGGCTTATTCAACGTATCGTGCATATTAAATGTATGAATCATTGTAAGTCTCTTGCTATCCTTACTCACAACTTTATAATAATCTTCAATTCCAATTAAATATTCAATCATTTTTCTTGGCATTGTATTGTCTTTCTCATTTGCTCGATTCACTTCATCAATAAAAGCCTGCAACAATGGGATATACACATTCTGACTCTTGTTCCCAATTTCAGACCACTTTGTGCCATTATCTTTTTCCTGTTTTAAAAAGTTAAATATTGGTTCAACTGCATTCCAATATTCATCAGAACAAGGCATATCAAACCATTCATTTCCAAAATCTAATTTATAGCTTAATCTGCTATGCTTAACCGCATCATGATTGTGCTTAATACTTAAGCCAATCTCCCATTCAATATCTTTTCTCTTTATTACAATATCTCTAACATCACCTTTTATGCCTTGACCATCCTTTTGGAATTCAAGAGTAAGCTCATCATTATCCATTTCAGCCATTCTTGGCTCAAGTTCTAATACTGTATTAACTGCAGCTCCAGCAGATATCATAAATGTTTCTTGCATATCTTCATCCATTAAAGACCATGCTTTTTCATTTGCTATCAAACTTGAATTTTCAACAATTCTTGTTTTCCTTAACTCAGCTATTGCCTTATATAAAGTTTGAATCCATGCATATTCATATGCTCTACCCTGATCATTACTCTTTGTACTCACTTTTTTCTCATTAACCTCCTTAGCATCAATAGCATCTCTATCAATTTCAACAGCCGTACCCTTTCCCTCAAGATACAATTTTATTGCTGTAGCAATCTCATATGCTAAATTCACTGGAACAGCATTACCAATCATTTTATATGCAGTATTTGTATCATTGTATATAAATTTAAAATCATCCGGAAATCCCTGTACTCTTGCAACTTCACGAATTGTCATTCTTCTGTAAAGATGTTCTTTTCCTTCTACAAATCTACAATCGTTAGTTCCAACTTTTACCATCTTAGGAGCCTGTGGATGTAACTGACATTGACGTCCAGATGCCTGAACTGTAAACGCTTGTTCATCCCAGCCTTTAACACGATTACGACTCATAAATATAGGTGAATAAGCACCTGTGAAATATTCGTTATTATTTATCGCTTTTGGATTATGTCGATTCTTTTCTCCTGAAGGAACTGCCATATCCTGCAAATCCCAAATTATATCACGTAAGGTAATCTTCTTAGAATCATCTTTAGTGGACCCCTTCGGAAAACCAAAGTCTATATTCAAATCTTTTCTAAACCCTATGTAAAATACTCTTTTCCTTTCTTCTGCAACACCATAATCTTTAGCATTAACCAATGTAAAAGAAACATCATATCCTGCCTCATCAAATAATTCTAAAATATTCTGAACCGCAATTGAATGTCTATTTGCAAGCATTCCACTTACATTTTCCGCTAAAAAAAACTTTGGCTGGAATTCTTTTAATATTCTTATATAATCAAAAAACAACTGACCTCTTGCATCCTTAATTCCCTTAAGAGATCCTGCTTCCGACCATGACTGACAAGGCGGTCCCCCTATGATGCCATCCACTTCTCCATCTATATATTGTGCTATATCATCTCTTGTAACCTGTCTGATATCCCCCTCTATTAAATGTGTATTAGGATGATTGACCTTAAACGTTTCCCATATTGTTTTATCAAATTCATTCGCTACAGGTATATTAAATCCAGCTTTCTCAAATCCTAAATCAAGTCCTCCACAACCACTAAACAAGCTAATTACATTCATCGAATTTTGCTCCTTCATTCTCGTTCTTTTTTATTATTTTCGCTGCCTCGATAAGTGCTGTCCTTCGTACAAATTCGCTATACGAAGCATATGCCTCTAATCTAGCTGCCTGCTTGAATTTATCTAATTCTTCTTCGCTCACTCGTATGCTTATTGATATTGATTTTTTCACTATTTGACACCTCCGACTACTCATCATTCTACCTTCTATAGTATGTCATTGTCAATACTTTGTTGCACAAACAGGCGTTCTTTTGTAGCATTTAATACTGGAATATAAAAAGCTCCGGCTAATCCAATTACAGATTAGTCGGAGTAATGTGAAAACTTTTATATATCTGTTTTCTTCAAAGTTTTTAATTCTGCTATATACTGTCTGCCGACTTACTCCAAAAGTATTTGCAACTTTTGTAACCGCTATGCCAATCAGATACAGCAGATACAATCTTTCTTCATCTACGCTCTTTCTGTATTCCTCATTATATTGATACAGTTGCTCCGCTGTTTCGAGTATTTTCCCTTTTCTCTCTTTGCAGTACTCCACAAATTTTCTGTCATTGTAATAGTTCTCCATAATCCAGACTGCTACTACACTTTTGCTAATGGGATTTTCATTTTCATCCACGAACTCGCTAATTGAATCTTTCTTCTGATATAGTAGCTTTATGGATAATTCGTCACAAAACATCTCGTCATATAGAACCCAAACCTTTTCCAATGTTTCCATATTCGCTGCACGTTCCTTCCTGCTCACATTTTTTTCAAAATTTCTAATTACTATGTAATACCATCCATGCCCTTCTGAATGCTGTTTCTTTCCTGCCCACTGCTATTCTTCTACTTTTGCTGTCAGTACAATTTCCTATCAACAGTCCGTTCCACGTTTTTTCTGCTCCTACAATTTATCATATAACAACTGCAATCTTTCCAAAATGATAGCAATGTCAAGACACATATTATTTTCTATGAAAGTAACGGTTCATACTCTCCCACGCTCTCAATACCGTCGTAATTGTAATATCCTCTATAAAAATTCTCTTTATCAAGAATACGCTTCACAAGCATAGCGTTAAAGTCAGCACCTTTTCTGCCCTTGTGTCCTTCCATTTTCATAAACTCTGCTATGCTTTTCAGCGTCATATCTGGAAAACTCTGCTTAATCTCAAATACTCTCCGTACCGCTTTTGCCTCTGTTGCATTTACATATAATTTTTTGTCACCACGCAGACTCTCATAACCAAACGGAGCGCCACCACCTGCATAACCACCGCCCTTGGCTTTCTGCAATCGTCCACGTTTTAATTTCAATGCTATCTCCAACCGCTCATACACATCCAAAAGTTCAAACATCCCATTTACAAAAATTTCGTTTGGATTTTGCGTGTAGATTGAATAATTCGGTCTGTCAATCGCTTTAATATCCACATTGTTCTTTTTGAGTTCTCTGTGTAGCAGAACCTTTACCAAGTCTGACCGCCACGCTCAATGCTCATTTCGTCCTCGTTGGCTTTCGCTCCGCTGATACCCTCGTCCTTGAATATTCCTACCAAGTTGTAACTTTTGGAACTGCAATATTTTTCAATTTCCGCACGTTGCTCCGCTAGGGAATATCCTTGTTTGACCTGTCCCTCTGTTGACACCCTTATGTAGCCATATACATTTTCCATGTAACCGAACCTCCGTTATAAAAATTTATTTTATAACAGCAATTTCATTTCCGGTTATTAAACTGGATAACAACTATTTTATTAACCCCTCTTAAAATAACTAGAAACCATCAACTTTCATAGATACTTTTTTTAATAGCAAAATTTCTTATATGTATATTCCATTTATTCACTACTCCGTCTTTTGGAAAATAAATTACGTTTCTCAACCGTAATCATTGGTTCACCATAGTAATCAATCCTAACTATATCACTTTCTTTAATTCTTATTTCTTCATCATACCCATTTACATATCTGTTTACAATTATCCATTCTCCATGCTTCCTTATACTTCCAGCCTCGGCAAATTGAGCCCTTTCACTCCCCTTTACATAAATATCCGCATATCTATTATCCAAAATGAAAGCCACATCACAATAATTGAGCAAACAGATTATCCAAACCATTAACAATATAATAAATATACCCTCTACTATCCAAGAGTATTTTTTCGAAACATCTGCCAACAAAGAAATTGCATATATTAAGTAAAGTGTAATTACAAGTTTCCTCTTTAGCTTACCATCCTGCCAAAACTCAATTTTACTATTATAACTTTTGCAATTTCTAAAAGTGATTATAGCATTGATTCCTAAATACCAAATTCCACAAATAATATATGAAAAAACCACACCTTTCCAATAACAAAGCATTTTTTTAGCCACAAGTGTAATCAGCAAATTTATCGCCATCATTTTATAAATTTTTATTATAATATCTGGAAAAGTTGGTATTTTTCTACATTTCAGCATCCAATACCCCAATTCTTTATTCTTTTCCTTAAGATCACGCTCGTTTTTTACCCATCCCAACAGAACTATAACTATAGGTATTACCACATAATACATTATCTCACTATCAAATATCTTTAGTAAAATTTCTTTCATCTCTCTAAATTCCTCTTTTCATATACTTATTAAAACAAAATAAGTAAATCATAGGTAAAAACTTAATTACAAAATGTTCAAAAGCCCTATTTTACTACATTCTAACCATTTTATTATAGACTGCCGTGGCAAACCATGAGCACTTTTATTTTTTCTCGCATAGCTTGGTATAACCTCTATTTTCCTTGTATTTACAAGGGTTCTATCTATTTCTCCTTAGAACCCTATCTCGATATATCTTAGCATATTATTTCTTACTCTTAGTAGGTAAAAGCTGTACAAATGGCTGTAAATTTTACCACTCGTACAGCAGCCCTATTTTTTCTCCCAGTGTTATACCGCACTCACTCTTTTTGATGGTGTATAAATAAAGTTGACAGCCTATTCTCAAGGATTTCATAGTATAATCAAGAGAATAAGGAGGTGCCCAACTATGGCACGAAGTCAACGTAAGTACACCATTTGTAAACGCATAAGTTCCGCCGCAAATTATCCAGAAGTACAATCTCTCTCATGATTTGTGCAGGAAGCCATTGCACAATTAACTGCACCTAATGCAAATGAACCTTCTGCTTTTTTAATTTCCGAAACATTACTTTGGAAATTAAAGTCTTATCTAATGATATATTTTGTGCCTTTGCCTTTTCCTTCCACTGCAATCACACCTTTTTGACACATTTCTTTTAGCAGCTTTATTGTCTTTGATTTACCGAAAGGTACATATGGTGCAACTTCGCTGATTGGCTTCAACATCGTCTTGCTTAAAAGTTTATAGATCACGATTTCGTCTTCTGTCAGATCCGCATTTTTTTCAAATATCGGAAGCACAATTTCTATCGCATTTTCTGAAACTTCAAAATCCGGTTTTATCAAACTTTCTGCATACAGTTGTTTTATTCTTGTAATTCCCGTTCCGAATATCTCTACAAATCCCAATCTGTAAAATACATTGGCAAGATTTCTATTTCTTAAAACAGAAAGTTTACCAGACAGATATTCTTCCTCTGTGATTCCAGACGGCAATCCGCCAGGAGAAACTATTTCAATTCGATCATCAAACATCGAAACTCTGATTTGCGAATTCACGTCCCACACTCTATGAATCAGAGCATTGGCGATTGCTTCCCGGAAAGCAGCTTCCGGTACTTTTTCCATCTTCTTTCGATCAGCACCTTGTATTACTTCATATTGGTAATAGTCTCTGAATACATCGATTGCCTTTTCATAAACCTCTAAAACCGATATATTTTCAAAAGTCGATCTCTTTTGAATGATGCTGATATTTTCTCCAAATTTGACAATATCGATTCCCGGAAAATGATTTTTATCTGCCAAAAGCCCTGCTGCATTATTGAATCCATTTACATCGTCATATAAGTTCAATGTCTTCAGTGTGTCCTTATCAAAATTTTCAATCCGGACAGTCTCTTTCAGCTTACGATGTAAAATTTCAAAGGACAGCTCCTGATCTTTGCAAGGCAATTCTTCAAATCGAATATTTTTTCCATCCAATACAAGCCTTGAAAATTCCAGAGTATCTACTTCTATCGTTGCTGTATCATTCCGCTTGTATGCTTTCGATTTATATAGATACGGCTTCTGTAATCCGCTTTTCACAGTAAGCTTTATCGTCTGGTCATTATTCTGTACCTCAAGCGTATAATCCGGCTGCGGTGTAATGCTGTCATTGATTTTATTTTCAATATCCAAGCAGGCTTGTTTTACATCCGGCAAACCTTTTATATTTCCATCATCATCCACTCCAAAAAAGATGGTTCCGCCGTCATAATTTGAAAAAGCACTGACTGTTTTTAAAAAAGTGTTGGTAATCGTTTCCTTGAACTCTAATGTTCTTGTTTCACGCATATCAATCGCCTCCATTTCTGTCTTATATATTATATGCAGAAATGCGCAAAAAAGCAATTGTATTTTTTTACGATTGCTTTTTTGATTACTTTTTGTTGTGTGCTCATAAATAAACTTTCTTTCTATACTGATTGCCCAAAGATTCCTGAATTGGTGAAACAATGTTTTTCCAATTTGAGCATGAGTAAATGCCTTATAGTAAGTGCGTTATCCTCTGCTTTTCCAAATGACTTTCCAATCTTTTGTGTGTATCGGCTAATTAAAAGTATTTATTTACAAAAATGCACAGTTCCCGATAAGCTAAGAACTGTGCATTTCTTTTTTCTTCAATTTTACAATTTCTCTATTTTTCAAACAAGAACTTCTCGATTTCAAATGGCGATAAATAAATCTCTCCACCATCATCAGTTTAATTTTCGTTTAGATTAACGATTTCTTTTTCCTGTATTCTCTGTCCCTCGGATTTCCTCATGATAGAAATAATCTACGATCACCGGATGTCCCTGCGGGACTCTGCCATAAGGCATTTCATTATCCACAAATGGGCACTCATACTTCTTGGCCATTTCCTCAGCTTTTACTTCAAGTGCTTCAAAGTAGCTGCGGTTATGCTTGTTATAGATCTCGTCGTAAAGTGGTACAAGATCAGGATATTTTCCGGCGATATAATCCATAATTGTCTTTTTGAAACCGCCTCGAAGATTGAGATTTTCGAGCCAGAACAGATCGCACTGATCCTTTACCCGCTCAAAGATTGCTTCAAAATCCGTGATACCGGGGAATACCGGGGATACGAAACAGACTGTACGGATACCGGCTTCATATACCTGCTTCATAGCAGAGATACGGCGCTCAATGCTCGAAGCAGAGTCCATATCGTTCTTGAAATTTTCATCTAGTGTGTTGATCGACCATGAAACGGTTACACGTCCAAGCTTCTTCAGCAGATCAATATCCCGTACCACAAGATCCGACTTTGTGCAGATCAGAATATCTGCGTCACTGCCGATCAGCTGCTCCAGAAGTTTTCTGGTATTCCCGAATTGCTCCTCCTGTGGATTGTAGCCATCTGTCACAGAACCGATGACCACCCGCTGTCCGGCATATTTCTTCGGATT